>JAEVYS010000003.1 GCA_023392635.1 Actinomycetes bacterium
GGCGGGAGGCGCCCCCCCGGGCGGGGGTGCCGCATTAGGAACCGTCCCCGGTGCGTCAGGCCTGCGGCTTGAGCAGCGGGAAGAGGATCGTCTCGCGGATGCCGTGACCGGTGAGCAGCATCATCAGCCGGTCCAGCCCCAGGCCCATTCCGCCCATCGGCGGGGCGCCGAACTCCAGGGCGGCCAGGAAGTCCTCGTCCAGCTGCATCGCCTCGACGTCGCCGGCGGCGGCCTTGAGTGACTGGGCGTGCAGGCGCTCCCGCTGGATGACCGGGTCGACGAGCTCGGAGAAGCCGGTGCCGCGCTCCACGCCCCCGATGATCAGGTCCCAGGCCTCGATGAGGCGGGGATCGCTGCGGTGCTGCCGGGCCAGCGGCTGCGCGATCGGTGGGTAGTCGCAGACGAAGGTGGGCTGCAGCAGCCCGGGCTCGACCAGCTCGCCGAACAGCTCCATCACCAGCTTCTGCGCGGGCCAGGCGGGGTCGTGCTCGACGCCGCGCCCCTCCGCGATCCGCAGCAGGACGGACGCGTCCGTCTCGGGCGTGATCTCCTCGCCGACCGCTTCCGACAGCGTCGGGTACACCGGCTTCCACACCCACTCGCCGTCCAGGTCGATCTCCCCGGCCGGCGTGGAGATGACCCGGGTGCCGAGGGCCGCGTCGGCAGCGTTCTGGATGAGCCGGCGGGTCATGTCGGCAATCGTGAACTGGTCTCCCCAGGCCTGGTAGGCCTCGAGCATCGTGAACTCCGCGGAGTGGGAGGAGTCGATGCCCTCGTTGCGGAAGATGCGTCCGATCTCATACACGCGGTCGGCACCGCCCACCATGGCGCGCTTGAGGAACAGCTCGAGCGCGATCCGCATGGTCATGTCGATGTCGAAGGCGTTCAGGTGGGTGCGGAAGGGACGCGCGGCCGCGCCGCCGTGCACCAGCTGCAGCACCGGGGTCTCGATCTCGAGGTAGCCCTCGCTGTGCAGCGTCTCCCGGATGCTGCGGGTGACCAGCGCCCTGGTGCGCACCATGTCGCGGGCCTCGGGACGCGCCACCAGGTCGGCATAGCGTTGCCGGACGCGGGTCTCCTCGCCGAGCTCCTTGTGCAGCGTCGGCAGCGGGCGCAGGGCCTTGCTCGCCAACGTCCATGCCGTCGCGAGGACCGACAGCTCCCCGCGCCGCGAGGAGATCACGCGTCCGGTGACCGACACGAAGTCACCCAGGTCGACGTCCGCCTTCCACGCGTCGAGCCTGTCGGCGCCGATCTCGGCCAGCGACAGCATCACCTGCAGCCGCACCCCGGAGTCGGCCAGCGTGAACCCGTCCTGGATCGTCGCGAAGCAGAGCTTGCCGGTGTTGCGGATGAAGACCACCCGTCCGGTGACGGACACCTCGTCGGTGGTCTCCTCGCCGGCCTCGAGGTGGCCCCAGCCGGCGTGCACCTGGGCCGCGCTGTGCGTCCGCGGGACGGCGATCGGGTAGGCGGCCACCCCGTCCGCCAGCAGGCGTGAGCGCTTGTCGTGCCGCACCTGCTCCTGCTCGGAGAGGGTCGGGCTGGCGGCGTTCGGCTCGGTCACCGGATTAGGGTACCGACTCGCGAGTTCGCTCCCGAAACCTCCCCTCGCTGCCGGAATTCCGGCAGCGAGGGGAGGTTTCGGGAGTGGAACGGGTGCGGTTGCGGGCAGCCGGACCCGGCGTCGGACGCAGGCGCAGCCTCAGCCGACGGGCAGGTGACGACTCCACCAGTCGAGGATGTGGTCGAAGCGCTGCCGCCGGTGGATCGGGCTGCCGGAGCGGGACAGCTCGTGGGTCTCGCCCGGGAACACCAGCAGTTCGGTCTCCACCCCGTTCAGCTTCAGCTCCGTGTAGTAGCGCAGCGCGATGCCCAGCGGGCAACGGCGGTCCTGCTCGGAGTGCAGCACGAGGGTCGGCGTCCGCACCTCGCGCACGAAGGTCATCGGCGACTGCGCGACCATCGCCTCCGGCGTGCCGTGGCAGGCCTGCGGGAAGTTCCAGCCGATGTCGGCCGAACCGACGAAGGACGGCGGGTCCAGATAGCCCCGCTCGACGATCGCGGCGGCGAACCGGTGGTCATGCCCGATGAGCCAGGCGGTGAGGTAGCCCCCGTAGGAGCCGCCCATCACGCCGACACGATCGCCCGACAGCTCGGGCACCGTGGCCTGGGCGTGCTCGAGGAAGGCGAGGACGTCGGCCGCGTCGCGGTCGCCGAACGCGCCCTGGATGGCCTTGGCATGGACCTCGCCGTAGCCGGCGGAGCCGCGCGGGTTGCACATCAGGACGGCGTAGCCGGCGCACGCGTACACCTGCGCCTCGTCGAAGAAGGTCGGGCCGTACGCCGCGAACGGACCACCGTGGATCATCAGCAGCACCGGGTGCGGGCCCTCCCCGGGCGGGCACACCAGCCAGCCGTGAACGGGGTAGCCGTCCGGGGCGGTGGCGTGCAGCTCGCGGGTGGGCAGCGGGGCGTCGGCGGCCCGGAGGGCGTCGGCGAACGTGGTCAGCGCAACCTCCGGACGGTCCAGCAGCACCAGTTCACCCGGGCTGTCGGACGTCGCGACGACCGCCGCGGTCACGCCACCGCCGGAGCCCAGTGCCTTCACCGAGCCCGGCACCTCCCAGCGTGCCCGCTCGCCGGAGGCATCGATCCGGAGGGCCACGCCCGAACCATGGACGAGGTCGATCGCGAGCACGCCGTCGCCGTCGGGGAAGACGTCCGTGATGTGCGCCGACTCCGCGTCGGTCAGCCGCGTCACGGCGCCGCCGGTGCGCGGCACCGCGAACACGCCGGGGTTGTCGCCGAAGAAGCCCAGGCCGTCGGGCCCGGTGTGCCCGCCCAGGAAGAAGATGTGCCCACCGGCGACGACAGGCGACTGGAAGGCGCTGTCGCCGGCGGCGGAGTCGGTGAGCAGTTCCGGCTCCCCGCCGTCGAGCGGGAACCGGTAGAGGTCGCCGCGCAGGTCACCGTCCCAGCCGGCGTGCCTCGACGCCACGACCACCACCGCGTCCCCGTCCCACACCGGATGGGCGTGGTCGTAGTCGCCGGCGGAGACCTGCCGAGCGGCGGGCACCGGACTGAAGTCGCGCCCGACCGCCGCCCGCCCGACCGGCTTCACCGGTGGCTCGCCGGCGGGGTCGGGCACATCGAGCACGAACAGGTGCGGCCGCTGGTCGCCGACGTAGCCCACGCCGTTGTACTGAAGCTGGAGGGTGGTGATCAGCCTCGGGTCCTCGGCGGACGCGGGGACGTCCTCGATCGTGCCGTACCGGCCGTGCTCGGGCACGCGAGCGATGAAGGCCAGCCGGCGGCCGTCCTCACTGAAGGCGAATTCGGTCACGCCCAGCTTGGCGTCGGTGACCACCATCGGCTCACCGCCCGCCGCAGGCACGATCGCGACCTGCGCGCTGCCACCCGGTTGGGAGCGCAGGAAGCCGACCAGCGAGCCGTCGGGTGAGAGCCGTGGCGCGGTGTCGCGGAAGCCACGGGTGATCCTGACCGGCGCCCCACCCTCAAGCGGCACCCGCCACAGCTGGCCGACGTAGGCGTCGGCGTCGAAGTCCGGACGTGTCACCGCGACGACGGCGGACCTGCCATCGGGGGAAACAGCGGGAGCGGAAAGAGCAGTGAGCAGGGGCAGGTTTTCGGCTCGCACGGGGTGCAGCCTATTCCTTGGCGAATTGCGTCTCTGCACACGGCGGGAATTCAGCGCGGGACGGTATCGGCGAAGCGGTCGCGACAACGCCCGGGTACCGCCCGCCGAGTGCCCTCCCCCCGTGCCGCGGGCGCACAATTGCTTCAGCCGCCGGGAGCGGACTTGATGAGTGAGTGCTCACTCACTTACACTCCTCGCCGTGGGAAGAGCTGCGCCGATGGCGCCGGAAGCGCGCCGGGAGGCGATCATCGCGGCCACGCTGCCGCTGTTGCTGGACCAGGGCCCGGAGCTGAGCACGAGGGAGATCGCGCAGGCCGCCGGGGTGGCCGAGGGCACGATCTTCCGGGTGTTCGAGACCAAGCATGACCTGATCCACGCGACCATCGGCGCCGCGCTGGCCCCCGATGCCGCGATCGACTGCCTGGCGAACCTGCCGGCCGGTCAGCCCCTGGTCGACCGCGTCGCAGCGATCCTGGAACTGCTGCGCAGCGAGATCCACCGCACCCGGTCGCTGTTCCTCCACCTGGCGCGCCGGGACGCCCGCGACGGCCGTCGGCCGTGGCCGCCGTTCCCCCCGCACGACAAGAAGGACCACCCCAACTTCGACAACCGCGCCCGCCTCTCCGCCGCCGTCACCGCCGCCCTCGAGGCGTACCGGGACGAGCTCGCCGTGCCGACCGAGGTGGCCACGAAGGTCCTCTCGGCCCTGTCCTTCGCGAGTCTCACCCTCCTGGAGGACGAGCCTCTCAACCAACCCACAGCACTCGCCGAGGTCGTCCTGCACGGCATCGCCAAAGGAGACTCATGATCCGCTTGTTGACCCGCTTCCTGCGTCCGTACCTGCCGCAGGTGATCGGCGTCGTCCTGCTCCAGCTCGTCCAGGTCACGGCGTCGCTGTTCCTGCCCAGCATCAATGCCGGGATCATCGACAACGGCGTGGCCAGGGGTGACACCGGCTACATCTGGCGGATGGGTGCGCTGATGCTCGGCGTGTCCGTCCTGCAGGTGGTCGCCCAGATGGGCGCGGCCTGGTTCGGCGCCCGCTCGTCCATGGCGTTCGGACGCGACCTGCGCCAGGCGATCTTCGACCGCGCATTGACGTTCTCGTCCAAGGAGGTCAACGCCTTCGGGGCCCCCAGCCTGATCACGCGCAACACCAACGACGTCCAGCAGGTGCAGATGCTCGTGCTGATGACCGCCATCATGATCGTCTCGGCCCCGCTGATGATGATCGGCGGCGTCTTCATGGCGCTGCGCGAGGACATCGGCCTCAGCTGGCTCATCCTGGTCGCCGTCGTCGTCCTCGGCACGATCATCGGCATCCTGGCCAGCCAGATGACGCCGCTGTTCAAGACGATGCAGGTACGCATCGACACCATGAACCGGGTGCTGCGCGAGCAGATCTCCGGCCTCCGGGTCATCCGGGCGTTCGTCCGTGAACCCACCGAGTCGGCGCGTTTCGACCGGGCCAACTTCGAACTCGCCGACACGGCCACCCGCGCCGGGCGCCGGATGATGACCATGTTCCCCGCCGTCTTCGCCGTGATGAACCTGTCCAGCGTCGCGGTGGTGTGGTTCGGCGCGTTCCGGATCGCCAGCGGCGACCTGCTCGTCGGGCAGCTGACCGCCTACATCTCCTACCTGACCCTGATCCTGATGAGCGTGATGATGGCGACGATGATGTTCATGCTCGCCCCACGCGCCGCGGTGGCGGGCGGCCGCATCAGGGACGTCCTGGAGACGTCCTCCTCCGTGGTCCCGCCGGAGGTCCCGGTGACGACGGTGGACCGCCACGGCGAGCTCGCCTTCTCCGGCGTCAGCTTCGCCTACCCGGGCGCGTCCCACCCGGTGCTGGAGGACATCACGTTCACCGTCCTGCCGGGCGCGACGACCGCGGTGATCGGCTCGACCGGCGCGGGCAAGACCACCCTGGTCAACCTGATCCCGCGGCTCTTCGACGTCACCAGCGGCTCGGTGAGCGTCGACGGCGTGGACGTGCGTGACCTCGACCCCGACCTGTTGTGGGATCGCGTCGGCCTGGTACCGCAGCGTCCCTACCTCTTCAGCGGGACGGTGGCGTCCAACCTCCGGCTGGGTCGCCCCGACGCGACCGACGAGGAGCTGTGGCGCGCGCTCGAGGTGGCACAGGCACGCGACTTCGTCGAGCGAATGCCCGACGGCCTCGACTCGGCGATCAGCCAGGGCGGCACCAACGTGTCGGGCGGCCAGCGCCAGCGCCTGGCCATCGCGCGCGCGCTCGTCCGGCGTCCCGAGATCTACGTGTTCGACGACTCCTTCTCCGCGCTCGACGTCGCCACCGACGCCGCCCTGCGGTCGGCGCTGGTCGAGGAGACCACCGACGCGGCCGTCCTGGTGGTCGCGCAGCGGGTCTCGACGATCCGCAACGCCGAACAGATCGTCGTGCTCGAGGACGGGCGCATCGTCGGTGTCGGCACCCATGACCAGCTCCTCGCAACGTGCGACACGTACGCGGAAATCGTCGAGAGTCAGTTCAAGGCTTCCGAGATCGGAGTGGGCGCATGAGCACCGACACCAAACGCACCGCCAACACGCCGCCGGTCAAGGCGAACGAGCGCCCGAAGTACGTCCCGCAGCACCGCGGTGGCCCGATGGGCGGGATGGGCACGGGTGAGAAGGCGGTGTCCTTCGGCCCGTCCCTGAAGCGCCTGCTCGGCCACCTCGGGCCGGAGATGCCGAAGATCGTCGCCGTGGTCGCGATGTTGCTCGTCGCGACGGTCGGGAACGCGATCGGGCCGGTCATCCTCGGCCAGGCGACCAACATCGTCTACGACGCCAGCGTGGTCACCCACACCGCCATCGACTTCACCGCGCTGGGAGAGACGCTGCTGCTCGCGCTCGGGGTGTACCTGGTGTTCTTCCTGCTCTCGTGGGCCTCCGGGTTCATCATCAACTCGATCGTGCAGCGCTCGGTGTACCGGATGCGCCAGCAGGTGAGCGACAAGATCACCCGACTGCCGCTGAAGTACTTCGACGGCCAGCCCCGCGGCGAGCTGCTGAGCCGCGTCACCAACGACGTCGACAACATCTCGCAGTCGTTGCAGCAGACGCTGTCGCAGATCCTCAACAACCTGTTCACCCTGATCGGGGTGCTGGTGATGATGTTCTACGTCTCCTGGGTGCTGGCGCTCGTCGCCCTCATCACCATCCCGATCGCCGGCGGCCTGACCATGGTGATCGGCAAGCGGTCGCAGAAGCTGTTCGCCAGGACCTGGAAGGCGACCGGCGAGCTCAACAGCCAGATCGAGGAGGCGTACTCCGGCCACGAGCTCGTCACCGTCTTCGGACGCCGCCGCGAGGTCGCCGAGCAGTTCCGTGCCAAGAACGCCGAGCTGTTCGACGCCGCGTTCGGCGCGCAGTTCATCTCCGGGATCATCATGCCGGTGATGTTCTTCGTCGGGAACCTCAACTACGTCGTGGTGGCCGTGGTCGGCGGCCTGATGGTGGCCGGCGGCTCGCTGACCATCGGCGGGGTGCAGGCGTTCATCCAGTACAGCCGGATGTTCACCCAGCCGATCACGGCCCTGGCCTCGATGGCGAACCTGCTGCAGTCGGGCGTGGCGTCCGCGGAGCGTGTGTTCGAGGTGCTGGACGCGGAGGAGGAGAGCCCCGACCGGCCCGGCGTGCTCGCGCAGCCGTCCCGGGGGCGCGTGGAGTTCGAGCACGTCGACTTCAGCTACACCCCGGAGAAGCCGCTGATCACCGACCTGTCACTGGTGGCTGAGCCGGGCTCGACGGTGGCGATCGTCGGGCCCACAGGCGCGGGCAAGACGACGCTGGTGAACCTGGTCCTGCGGTTCTACGACCTCCAGGGGGGACGGATCACCCTGGACGGGGTCGACATCGCGTCCGTCCCCCGGCGTGAACTGCGCGAGCAGATCGGCATGGTGCTGCAGGACACGTGGCTGTTCGGCGGCACGATCCGCGACAACATCGCCTACGGCAGGGAGGGCGCGACCGATGACGAGATCCTGGCCGCGGCCAGGGCGACCTACGTCGACCGGTTCGTCCACTCGCTGCCGGACGGGTACGACACGGTGATCAACGAGGAGGCGTCGAACCTGTCCGCCGGTGAGAAGCAGCTGATCACGATCGCCCGCGCGTTCCTCAGCGAGCCGACCCTGCTGATCCTGGACGAGGCCACCTCGTCCGTGGACACGCGCACCGAACTGCTCGTGCAGCGGGCGATGAAGAAGCTGCGCACCGACCGCACGTCCTTCGTGATCGCCCACCGCCTCTCCACGATCCGCGACGCCGACGTGATCCTGGTGATGGAGGACGGCGCGATCGTCGAACAGGGCACCCACGACCAACTGATCGCGGCCAAGGGCCACTACTACCGGCTCTACCAGGCGCAGTTCGCCGCCGCGATCACCGATGAGGAGGACGCCGCCTGACGCACCGGGGACGGTTCCTCTCGCGTCGGCCGACGCATCGGGGACGGTTCCTTCTGCGTCAGGGTGACGC
>JAEVYS010000049.1 GCA_023392635.1 Actinomycetes bacterium
CCCGGGGGGGCGGGGGGGGGGGGGGGGCCGGGGCCGGGCGGGGTGGATTTCAGGCGGGCCCGGGGGCCCACGGCATCACTTGCTCGGGACGGTGATCTTGCCCGAGATGATGTCGGCCTTGTACGCCTCCAGCTTGTCCTTGATGTCGTCGATCTTGCCGCCGGTGGTGGCGTAGCCGACGCCGTCGACCTTCAGGTCGAACACGGTGTTGCCGGCCTTGAACGAGCCGTCCTTGATCGACTTGATGAAGGTGTAGACGCCCACGTCGACGCGCTTCAGCATGGAGGTGATGATGACGTCGCGGACGTCGGCAGCGGCCGTCTTGGCCTGGTCGGAGTCGACGCCGATCGCCCACTTCTTGGCGGCCTTGGCCGCGGTGAACACGCCGCCACCGGAACCGCCGGCTGCGTGGTAGACGATGTCCGCACCGTTCTGGTACATGCCCTCAGCGGCGGCCTTGCCCTTGTCGACGGAGTTGAAGCCGCTGAAGTCCGGCGGCTGGGTGAGGTACTTGGAGTCAACCTTGATGCTCGGGTCGACGGCCTTGACGCCCGCCTTGAAGCCGGCCTCGAACTTCTTGATCAGGTCGGTCTCGACCCCACCGACGAAGCCCACGTGCTTGCTCTGGGTCTTCAGGCCCGCAGCCGCGCCGACCAGGAACGAGCCCTCGTTCTCGGCGAAGGTGATGTTCATGATGTTGGCGCCGGTCGAGGCCTCGGAGGCGTCGTCGACGATCGCGAACTTGACGTCCGGGTTCTCCTTGGCGACCTTGCCGACCGAGCTGGCGTACGCGAAGCCGACGGCGACGATGTTGTTGTAGCCGGCGTCGATGAGCTGGTTGAGGCGCTCCTCGCGAGCGGACTCGGCCTCACCGGCGGTGGCGGAGGACTCCTTGGCCTCCACGCCGAACTCACCCTTGGCCTTGTCGAGACCGGCGGCAGCGGAGTCGTTGAACGACTGGTCGCCGCGGCCGCCGACGTCGTAGGCCATGCCGACCTTGATCGCCGGGGCGCTCGAGCTGGCTGCCGAACTGGCGGAGCCGCTGGCTGCGGGGGTCGCCCCGCCGCTGGCACACGCTGTGAGGGTCAGGGCGGCGGTTGTCGCCGCGATCACGATCTTCATCACCTGTCGCACGGTGTTCTCCTTGTTGGAATTCCTGGCGCTTGGTACGGCGCCACCGTGAGACTCTAGTGCTCCCGGGCAGTCCGCTTGACCGGTCTGGCCGGAGTGTGACGAACCGTTACCGAAAAGTAAGCTTCCGGCCCTCCGGCGATAGGATCGGGGGGTGGAGATGGAGTCGTTCCGCGACGAGGCGGAGAAGCTGGTCACGAGTCGCGCGCTGGGTTATGACCAGAAGTTGCGGCGGCTCGCATCCCTCGCCGACAACGCGCTGCCCTACCCCGGCCTGTCGCCACTGTGCGCAGAGGCCCTCGAGGCGCGTGTGATCTGCGACATGTACGAGGGCAACCGCCCGTTCACGCCCCGCTATGTGCTGCCGGACTACGCGAAGGCGCTGCGCAACGGCGTCCATTACCTTGAGCTGGACCCGCCGACCACCCTCGACGATGCGCTGTCGTTCCTCACGATCCTGTACAGCCAGGTGCCATCGGTCACCACGTACCCGGTGTACGTCGGCGACCTCGACGCCCTGCTCGAACCGTTCGTCCCCGACGACCTCGGCGACGACGAGCTGGACGCGAAGCTGCGCCGCTTCTGGATCCAGCTCGACCGGATGCTGCCGGACGCCTTCGTGCACGCCAACGTCGGCCCCCGTGACGGACGCGTCGTGCGCTCGATCTGGCGGGTGGAGCGGTCGCTGCGCCAGGTCGTGCCCAACCTGACCCTCAAGGTGACGCCCGAGACGCCGGACGACCTCATCGAGGACGCCGTCCGCACCGTCTTCGTCACCGGCAAGCCGCACTTCGTGAACCACCCGATGATGGTCGCCGACCACGGCGAGGACTACGCGGTGGTCAGCTGCTACAACTCGCTGAAGGCCCGCGGTGGCGCACACAGCCTGGTCCGGCTCAATCTCAAGGAGGCCGTTCGGCGGCACGTCGGCGGGCTCGACGACTTCTGTGGCGAGGCGCTGCCGCACTGGGTGGAGCTCACCGCCGAACTCGGCGAGGCGCGCATCCGCTCACTGGTCGAGCAGCAGGGCTTCTTCGAGTCGAACTTCCTGGCCACCGAGGGCCTGGTCGACCTCGACCGGTTCTCCCTGATGTTCGGGATCTTCGGCCTGGCCGAGTGCGTCAACGACCTGATGGCGCGGGAGGGCCTGCCCGAGGCCCGCTACGGCCACGACCCGCGGGCCAACGAGGCTTCCTACCGGATCACGCGGCGGGTCGCGGAACTGGTGGCCGCCCGGCCGCTGCCCTACTGCGGCGGCGGCGCCGGCTTCGCGTACCTGCACAGCCAGAGCGGCATCGACCTCGACCTCGACACCACGGCGGGCACCCGCATCCCGATCGGCGACGAGCCGGGCCTGCGCGAGCACATCACCGCCTGCGCGCCGCACCATGCCCTGTTCGCGGCCGGCATCTCCGACATCTTCCACGTCGAGGAGACCGTTCAGGCCAACCCGCGCGCCATGGTCGACGTGATCCGTGGCGCCTTCGAGGTGGGCATGCGCGATTTCACCTTCAACCTCGACTCCAACGAGTTCATCCGGATCACCGGCTACCTCGTCCGCAAGTCCGACCTGATCGGCGTGGAGGAGCACGGCGCGCGGCACTCGAGCGACTACCTCGCCGCCACCGCAGAGGTCAACCACACCGTCACCACCCGCGCGGTCAAGCGCGTGGTCGCCGCGGAACTGAGCCTGCAGGGGTGAGGGCAACGCCGACCGGGCTGGTCACCGACGTCATCGAGTTCTCCGCCGTGGACGGGCCCGGCAACCGCTTCGTGGTGTTCCTGCAGGGCTGCAACTTCGACTGTGTCGCCTGCCACAACCCCTACACGATCACTCCGTGCATCGACTGCGGCGACTGTGTGACCGCCTGTCCCACCGGCGCGCTCAGCCTCGACGTGGCCGGGAAGGTCGCCTGGGACGCGGGGCTGTGCGGCGGCGGCGACACGTGCATCGACGTCTGCGAGTACGACTCGACCCCGAAGGCGCGGACGCTGGCGGTGGCCGACCTGGTCGAGCGGATCCGTCCGGCGGCCCCGTTCCTGTCGGGCGTCACCGTCTCCGGCGGCGAGGCCACCCAGCAGCCGGCCTTCGTGCGGGCACTGTTCACGGCGGTCCGTGCCGAGTTCCCCCGCCTGACCTGCTTCGTGGACACCAACGGCGACACCGACGCCGCCACGTGGGACCTGCTCGACCCCGTCATGGACGCCGGCATGGTCGATCTCAAGTGCCTCGACGACGCGATCCACCGCCGCATGACCGGCGCTTCGAACGCGAGGGTGCTGGACACGATCCGGCTGCTCGCGGGCCGTCGCAAGCTGTTCGAGGTGCGGCTGCTGGTGGTGGCCGGGCTGAACGACGCCGACGACCTGCTCAGCGAGACCGGGCGCTGGCTGGCGTCGGTCGACGCGGCGATGCGGGTGAAGGTGATCGGTTTCCGGCACCACGGCGTCCGTCCCTCGCCGCTTCCGCTGCGCGAGCCGGACGCCGCGCAGCGCGCCCACTACGCCGACGTGCTGCGGGCCGAGGGCGACTTCACGCTCGTCACCGTCTGAACGACGGCCCTGAGAAGGTGCTCGGCCGCACCTGAGATCTTCTTAGCATCCCTAGCGATGCTTGTTTGGCATCCCTAGCGATGCTAAGCTCGGGGTCGTACCGCAGCAGGAACGACTCAGGGAGGGTGAAATGGCTGCAGCATTCGGAGCGATCAAGGGCTTTCTGCACTTCTTCACCGACGAGCGCCCGCGGCTGGCGGAAGCCCACGGCCACGTGCACACGATTCTCGACGTCCTCGAGCCCCGCTCGTAGCGCAGCTGAGTCCAGAGCCTGATCCTCGCGGCCGAATCACAGTAGGGTTCGGTCTGTGTTGACGACATCCCAGGCCGCCGAACTGGTGGGTCTCCCGAAGGAGCAGTTCCGCTCCGCGATGTCGAAAGAGCGTAAGAACGGCAAGGAGTACCACGCTCCCCGGGAGCTGTGGGCCGACGGCCGCACACCGCTGTGGGATGAGAAGAAGGTGCTCGCCTGGGCCAAGGCCCGCAAGAAGCGGAAGAAGCGCGAGAAGGCCGAGAAGGAGAAGAAGGACTGACCCCCGTCAGCCCGCTCAGTCCGGATCGACGCGCCAGCGCATCAAGACGTTGCCGGAGTTCGGCCACGTCCGTGTGTCCAGCAGCTTCAGTGCGACGGGTTGACGCGCGTCGAACAGCGGAACGCCTGAGCCGGCGATCAAGGGGAACGTCACGAGGTGCAACTCGTCGACCAGTTGCGCACGCATCAGGTCGTTCCACAGGACACGCCCGAGCAGCACCAGCACACCCTTGCCGGGCTCGGCGCGAAGCCGGGCCGCCTCGCTGCGCAGCCGGGTCACCGGCACGATCCGGCAGTGCGGATACGGCGCCAGGTCGGCTTCGGTGACGGTGTCGGACACCACCACCTTCTCGATCGCCAGGAAGAGCCCCGCGAACTCCTTGCGGATCGGTGTTGCGTCCGGGTCGGCGGGCACCGACGCCCAGTAGCCCAGGTTGCCGAGCGCAGAACGCCTGCCGGAGAGCAAAAGAACGTCCGCCTGCTTCAGCAGTTCGGTGGCGTAGTGGTCGAAGCTGTCGTCCCCGCGGTAGTCGGGGTGCTGGTGCTCGAAGAAGGACGCGATGTCGTGGTCGTCGTCCTCGTAGCGTCCGTCGACCGTGACGAAGTTGCACACCCTCAGCAGACGTCCCCGCTCGCTCATGCGTCCAACCCGCCACGGACCCCCGAAGCGGGTCAAGGTGTCGCCGCACCCTTCAGTGGTCGCGCCACCCATGCTCGCCACCCCAATCCGCCCCGGCTGCCGAAACCCGCCCTTGCTGCCGAGATCTCGGCAGCCGGCGGCGATTTCGGCAGCGAAACGAACTCCTGGGACAGAAGGGACGGGCGGCGGTCCAGCCGATCGCGTGTCAGTGCTTCGCCGGCGGCCACAGGGACGGGGCGTCGGCGGCGAAAGCGCGCAGGATGGCATCGGAGGCCTCGAGGGCCGAGAGCTCCCCGCTCTCGACCTCCGCCTCCAGACCGGCGCGGATGGCACCCACCCGGCCGGAGGTGCGCAGCGCGTCCTCCAGTTCGCCGTGCACCAGCGCCCACAGCCATTCGCGCTGCTGGCGGGCGCGCCGGCCCTCCAGCTCGCCTGCCTCCTCCAGCCGCGCCCGGTGGGCCAGGATGGCCTGCCACACCTCGTCCAGGCCCTTGCCGGTCAGTGAGCTGGACGTGAGGACGGGCGGCCGCACGGCGTTCGGGTCCGAACTGATCAGCTTCATCGCGATGGACAGTTCCCGCGCGGTGACCCTTGCCTCGCCCTCGTGCTCCCCGTCCGCCTTGTTCACGGTGATCACATCGGCCATCTCGAGGATGCCCCGCTTGATGCCCTGCAACTGGTCGCCGGCCCGCGCGAGCGTGATCAGCAGGAACGTGTCGACCATGCCGGCCACCGCGACCTCGGACTGCCCGACGCCGACCGTCTCGACCAGCACCACGTCGAAGCCGGCCGCCTCCAGCACCAGCATCGACTCGCGCGTGGTCCGGGCCACGCCGCCGAGGTGCGCCCCGGCCGGCGAGGGACGGATGAACGTGTGCTCGCTCTGGGCGAGCTCCCCCATCCGCGTGCGGTCGCCGAGGATCGAGCCGCCGGTCTTGGCCGAGGTCGGGTCGACGGCGAGGACGGCGATACGGTGCCCCTGCTCGATCAGGCGGCGTCCGAGGGCGTCGATGAAGGTCGACTTCCCGGCCCCGGGGACGCCGGTGATGCCCACGCGGACCGCCTTGCCCGAGTGGGGACGAAGGATGCGCAGCAGGTCGGCGGCGACCGCGTGGTGGGAGGGCTTGCTCGACTCCACGAGGGTGATCGCCCGCGCGATGCCGCCGCGGTGTCCGGCGAGCACCTGGTCGGCCAGGAGCTCCGGGTCCAGGCTCGGACGCCGCACCACCGCCGGGTCGCGCTTCGGTGGCACCGCGTCGCCGTACTGGCGTCCCGGCGTCGGGTCCGAGCGCAACCACAGGGGTGCGATGTCGTCAGTCATCTGGTGCTGGGCCTTCCTGGTCTGTGAAAAGGGGAGATCCCGGCGTGCGCCGGGATGACGACGATTCGTCATCCCGGGCCCGGCCCGGGATCTCCCTCTTCAGATCACGCAGCGTCGAGGCGCTCACGCAGCTTGGCGAGCAACTCGATCGCCGACTCCGGGATCACGGTGCCGGGCGGGTAGATCGCGTCGGCCCCGGCGGCGTACAGCTCGTCGAAGTCGGACGGCGGGATGACCCCGCCCACCACGATCATCATGTCCGGACGGCCCAGGTCGTCCAGCGCCTTGCGCAGGGCCGGCACCAGGGTGAGGTGACCGGCGGCCAGCGACGAGACACCCACCACGTGGACGTCGGACTCGACGGCCTGGCGCGCGGTCTCCTCCGGGGTCTGGAACAGCGGGCCCACGTCGACGGTGAAGCCCAGGTCGGCGAACGCCGTCGAGATCACCTTCTGGCCGCGGTCGTGGCCGTCCTGGCCCATCTTGGCCACCAGGATGCGCGGACGGCGTCCCTCCACCTTCTCGAAGTCGTCGACCAGGGCGCGCGCCCTGGTCACGGCCTCGGTGGAGCCGGACTCGGAGTTGTACACACCGGAGATGGTACGGATGTTGGCGGTGTAGCGTCCGAAGACCTTCTCCAGCGCGTCCGAGATCTCGCCCACGCTGGCCTTCGCGCGCGCGGCGTCGATGGCGAGCTTGAGCAGGTTCCGCTCGGGATCGGTCGGGTCGGGGTTGGACGCCGCCCAGGTCAGCTTCTCCAGCGCGGCGTCCGTCGCGGCGGAATCACGCTCGGCGCGCAGCTTCGCCAGCTTGGCGATCTGCTCCTCGCGCACCTTGCGGTTGTCGACCTTCAGCACCTCGGGCATCACGTCGTTCTCGACCGTGTACTTGTTCACGCCGATGAGCGGCTGCCGCCCCGAGTCGATCCGGGCCTGGGTGCGGGCCGCGGCCTCCTCGATGCGCATCTTCGGGATGCCGGCCTCGATCGCCTTGGCCATGCCGCCGGCGGTCTCGACCTCCTGGATGAGGTCCCAGCCCTTGCGGGCCAGCTCGTAGGTCAGCTTCTCGACGTACGCGCTGCCGGCCCACGGGTCGACGACGCGGCACGTGCCCGACTCCTGCTGGATGAACAGCTGGGTGTTGCGGGCGATGCGGGCGGAGAAGTCGGTCGGCAGGGCGATGGCCTCGTCCAGGGCGTTGGTGTGCAGCGACTGGGTGTGGCCCTGCGTGGCGGCCATGGCCTCCAGGCAGGTGCGTCCCACGTTGTTGAACACGTCCTGGGCGGTGAGCGACCAACCGGAGGTCTGGCTGTGCGTGCGCAGGCTCATCGACTTCGGGTTCTTCGGGTCGAACTGCCGCACGAGGCGCGCCCACAGCAGGCGGGCCGCGCGGAACTTGGCCACCTCCATGAAGAAGTTCATGCCCACGGCCCAGAAGAAGCTGAGCCGCGGCGCGAACTGGTCGACCTTCAGGCCCACGGCCTCGCCGGCGCGGATGTACTCCACGCCGTCGGCCAGGGTGTAGGCCATCTCGATGTCGGCGGTCGCGCCGGCCTCCTGCATGTGGTAGCCGGAGATCGAGATGGAGTTGAACTTCGGCATGTGCGACGACGTGAACGCGAAGATGTCGGAGATGATCCGCATCGACGGGGTCGGCGGGTAGATGTAGGTGTTACGAACCATGAACTCCTTGAGGATGTCGTTCTGGATCGTCCCGGCGAGCTTCTCCGGGCTCACCCCCTGCTCCTCGGCCGCCACCACGTAGAGCGCGAGGACGGGGAGGACGGCACCGTTCATGGTCATCGACACCGACATCTGGTCCAGCGGGATGCCGTCGAACAGCTGCCGCATGTCCAGGATGGAGTCGATCGCCACACCCGCCATGCCGACGTCGCCGGTCACCCGGGGGTGGTCGGAGTCGTAGCCACGGTGGGTGGCGAGGTCGAACGCGATCGACAGGCCCTTCTGGCCGGCGGCCAGGTTGCGCCGGTAGAAGGCGTTCGACTCCTCCGCGGTGGAGAACCCGGCGTACTGCCGGATCGTCCAGGGCTGGTTGACGTACATGGTGGCGTAGGGCCCGCGCAGGAACGGCGGGATGCCGGGGTACGTCTTGAGGAAGTCGAGCCCCTCGTACGCCGAGTCGTCGAACAGCGGCGGCACCAGGATGTGCTCGGGGGTCAGCCAGCTCTCGCCGACGGCCGGGGTGGACGCCTCGATCGTCGGGGCGCCGAGCTCGATGCCGGTGAAGTCGGGAATCGTGGTCACTGGGCCACTCCAATCCGGTCGAGGGTGCCCTCAAGGAAGGCGACCACATCCATTCCGTCGAAGACCTCGCCGTCGAGAACGGACGTGTCGTCGGCACCGGTCTCGGTCTTGCGGCCGGCGATGAAGACGGTCTCGACGCCGGCGCCCTTCAGCGCCTCGGCGACGGGGATCGCCTGCTCGGCGTAGACCTTCGCCGAGGAGCACAGGATCGCCATCTTCGCCCCCGACGCCGCGGCCTGCGCCGCGATCTCCTCCGGCGTGCCGCCCTCGGAGGAGGGGAAGTCGATGCCGGCGACCAGCAGGACGTTGGACGTGAACATCTCGCGCCCACCGAAGTCGCGACGGGCCCCGAGGCAGGCGAGGAAGACCTTCGGCTTCTCCCCGGCCGCTGCGCGGTCGCGGAGGGCCTCGAACAGCTCGGAGTCGCGGACGGGCCTGAGCCCGCCGGCCGCGGGAACCGCAACCCGGGGCCGGGCCGTGACGGGCTGCTCGTCCTTCATCGGGAACATGCTCACACCGGTGATCGGCTGCTTGCGGGTGGCGAGGCGCTTGGCCCGGGCCGCGTTGGTGTCGGCGATGCGTTCGGCGACGAAGCCGGACGCGAGCGCGTCCACCATGCCCCCGGCGGCCTCGATGGCCTGGAACGCGGTCCACGCCTGGCCGGCCAGCTGGTCGGTGAGCGACTCGACGTACCAGGAGCCGCCGGCCGGGTCGTTGACCCGCCCGATGTTCGACTCCTCCGCCGCCAGCAGCTGGGTGTTGCGGGCCATCCGGCGGCTGAATTCGTCGGGCAGGCCGACCGCGGTGTCGAAGGGAAGCGTGGTGATCGATTCCGCACCGCCGACCGCTGCGGAGAAGGTGGCGATCGTGCCGCGCAGCATGTTCACGTACGGGTCGTCGCGGGTGATCATGCGCCACGAGGTGACCGCGTGCTGGACCGCTCCGCGGGCGGCGGAGGGCACACCGGAGACCTCGCCGATGCGCGCCCAGAGCCGACGCAGCGCCCGCAGCCGGGCGATGGTGAGGAACTCGTCGGCGTTGGCGCTGACCCGGAACTCGATCTGTCCGAACGCGTCCGCCGCGCTCACGCCGGCCGCCTCCAGGTCACGCAGGTAGGCGACGCCGGTCGCGATTGCGAAGGCGAGCTGGTCGACGTCACCGGCACCGGCGTCGTCATACGGCAGCACGTCCACGGTCAGCGCACGGACGCCGGGGAGCTCGGCGAGGACCGCCTGCACCCATTCGGCGTGCGGGGCCAGGTCGGCCCTGGCGCCGGTGCGGGCGGCCAGCGCCAGCCCGTCCAGGCCGAGGTTGCCCGTGACGCCCTTGGCGCCCGCGCCCGTCCAGAACGCCGCGAGCGCCTTCGCTGCTGCGATCTGGTCGGTGGCGCTGGACACGGCGACCGATGCGATCGTGGGGTTCACCCCGGCGAGTGCAGCGGCGACGTCCTCGACGGCGATGGCGCCCTCACCCGTGCGCAGCCAGATGGAGGTGGCGCCGCGCTCGAGGTCGGCGAGCACCTGCGCGTTGGTGAACGCGACGTCGGGGTCCTCGTGCAGGGCGCGCACGTCCCAGCTGGTGCCGTGGACGGAGGCGCCGCGCGTGAACGGCATCGCGCCCGGCAGCCCGAGGGGGCCGACCGGGTCGGTGTACAGGGGTTCGATCGTGAGGCCGTCGACAGTGCTCGTACGCAGCCGCGACATGGCCTGCTCGATGGTCAGTTCCTTGCCCTCGGGACGTCGCCGGTTGAGGACCTTGAGGACCTCGACCTCCCAGTCTTCTCTGGTGGGAGCAGCGAAATCACCGGCAAGCTGAAGGGGCGTGTCGGTCATGGCACCACACTATCGCTGGTGACTAGGCACTCTTACTGGCCTGACCAATTCGGGACGGATGCGCAAGGCCCCCGCTCGCATGCTGGACGGAGCTCGGCGAACCGGATCCCCGCACGCCGTGAGCCGCGCGCTGATGACAACGCCCTACGTCGCAGCGTGCGCGGCGCGGGCGAGGCGGGCTGCGAGGGCGGCGACGGCAGCCCTCACCTCCGGGCCGCCGAGCACGCGGAACGGCGCGGGGATGCCGGCGAGGACCTCGGCGTACCACTCCGGGTCACTGGTGGAGCCGAGGAGCCGGCACGAGTGCTCGTCGACCGGCTCGAGGCGTCCGACCGTGCGCGACAGCCAGGGCGCGATGCGCTCCATCGGGGCCGAGATGACGACCTCGGTCGCGAACTCCCAGCCCACGGCGAAGTTCTCCTCCAGGACCGCGACGGGATCGAGGTCGCCGGGAGGGGCGAACTCCTCCTCCAGCAGCTCGACCTTCCGGATCCGGTCGAGCCGGTAGGTGCGGATCTGCGCATTGCTGGTGCGCCGCGACACCAGGTACCAGCGACCCTGGCGCACGACGACCGCCCAGGGTTCCACCACGCTCGTCCATTCGGTGCCGTCCTCGCGGCGGTGCCCCACGCGGACCAGGCGGTGCAGTGACGACGCGTGCACCAGTTGTGCCGTGATCGACGGGTCGGCGGGCGCGGCGTGCCGGTTCGGTGCCGGACGGGCGGTACGCCGAACGAGCTCGGCCTGGGCCGCCACGGCTTCGGGTAGCGCACGCATGATCTTGCGCAGGGCGTTCGCCACGGGATCACCGGTCTCCGCGGCGTCGTGGTGGCCCTCGAGCACAGCCATCACGATGCCCAGCGCCTCCGTCGAAGTGAAGACCAGCGGCGGCAGGCGGACGCCGCGTCCGACCGCGTACCCGCCGTGGCGCCCCCGTGTCGACAGGATCGGGATCTCCGCCTCCCGCAGGATCCCGACATAGCGGCGGGCCGCCCGCTCGGTGACACCGAGCGCGTCGGCGAGCCGGCCGGCGGTGGTGCCGGGCTGGTTCTGCAGCAGTTCGAGCACCTGAAGGGCGCGCGAGGTCGGGCTGGTCGGGGCGGCCATCGGCAACTCCTGTGAGAAGTCCGGAAATCATCCGAACAATCCGGAAGCGGATCGTCCGGTATCGATCCTACGGTGGTTCCATGACACAGCGACTCATGACCGCAGGACTCCCCTACACCACGTCACCGGGCATCGCTGAGATGCGCTGGTCGCGCCGGCCAGCCGCGTCCCGCAGGGCGAAGCGGAGCGGGCCGGCCGCGTGGCGCACGATCGTCCGGTTCCTGACCGCGCCCCGGCCACTCCCGGACTCCCTGGTCGACGACGTGCTCTCCGGCTCGCCCTCCGCCACGCGGATCCGGTCCGAGCTCACCCGTCTTGACGCCTCGCTGCACGCCCGCATCTACTGAAGTGCGACGGGAGGAGGCAGGCGTGGCGCCGGGAACCGACATCGGCATGGCGTTCGAGTTCGTCGCCGTTGTCATCGAGTGGCGCGGCCCCGCGCCGTTCTACTTCGTTCCCCTCCCCGAGGGCGCGAACGAGGCGATCGCCGAGGTCGCCGGCGCGCTCACCTACGGCTGGGGAGTGATCCCGGCGACGGCGCGGATCGGCCGTACGCGCTTCACCACCAGCCTGTTCCCGCGGGCCGGTGGCTACCTGCTGCCGCTGAAGAACGATGTGCGCTCGGCCGAGGGCGTCGCGCTCGGCGACCGCGTGTCGGTGGAGCTGACCGTCGGGCAGTACGGCTGACCCCGGCGCCGGCCCGTTGGGGGTACTAGCTCACCTGCCGGACCAGGGCCTCCGCCGACCCGATCATGGTGGCGGTCTCCCTCTCCCAGTCCGGCTCCTGGCCCCGGAACGGGCCGGTGGCGAGCGAGATGATCACCGCGGCGGCGCGCAGGCGCAGCTCGGTCGGGTCGACGCGCGCGTCGAACACGGGCACCCAGCGCCGGATCAACTGGTGGACGCGCGCCTCCTGGCTGGGGTTCATGCGCTGGATCGTGGACAGGTGGGCGACGAGGCAGGCGAGGTCGTCGGCGCGACGTCCCGGACCGATCGTGTCGGTGTCCAGCAGGCCGCACACGCGTCCGCCCTGGACGTGGACCTGGCCCTCGTGGAAGTCGCCGTGGGTGGGCTCGTTGCCGGGCGGGATCGTGGCCAGGCCCTGGCTGATCGTCTCGACGAGCGCGTTCAGCTTCGGCTCCAGCGACGGCATGGACGCCGACACCATGCGCGCGTAATGGCGTACGGCGTCCGACCACGGCGGCCGCCGGTCGAGCCTGGTGACCGACTCCGGCATCGCGTCCAGGAGTTCGATCAGCCCCTCCGCCGTACACGGCTCCGTCGTCCCGAAGACGGCGCGGGCGAGCGGCTGGCCCGGCAGTTCGCGCAGCACCAGGAGGTGGTCGTCGGTGGTCGCGGCGATCTCCGCGACCGGCAGCCCGGCGTCGGCGAGCAGCCGGTGCCGCGCCAGGACGTCGTCGAACAGCCGCGCGCGCAGCACCTTGACGTAGACCACCTCGTCGCCGGACCCGACCTTGACGACGGCCCGTCGCCGCGGGCGGTAGCCGATCATCTGCAGCGAGAGGTCCTCCGGCGCGACGGTGGTGGAGAAGATCTGCCGGCTGTTCGCGAGCTCGGCCATCGACTCGGCGTACGCGGCACGGGCGAGGCCGGGCAGGTCGGGATCCTGGGGATAGATCCACACCGCCACCTCGCGTTCCCCGTCGGCGAAGATCTCGGCCGCGCTGTCGGTGTCGACCGGACCGCTCGCGCGGGCGCTCACGCCCAGCAGCTCCTCCCGGCGGCCGTACGGCCAGTCGACCAGCGCCGAATAGGTGGCGGTGGTCGACTGCGGCGGATTGGCGTCCACATGGTCCATGGCCCAGGAGACCAGCGTGCCGCCGGCGTGCTGCACGGCCGCGGCAAGGAGGGCGCCGACGTCCTCGGAGGTGAGCAGCATCGAACCATCCGGATCGGACGCGGTCACTTCCCCTCCTGTCAGCGCTGGCTGGCAGAAGATTACTCGGCGGGAGTCACCGGTCCGAGGTTGGTGAGGCGAAGACGCGCCGCACGGCGTCCGTCCAGTTCGGTCACCCTCAGCTCGAAGGTGTGCGGCGGGTCCTGCTCGCGCTCCGCGGCGAGGACGACCGTGCAGGCGTCCCCCACCTCCGGCAGCGCGCCGAGCTGTGCCATGACGAAGCCGGCCACCGTGTCGTAGGGCCCCTCGGGCAGCACGAAGCCGACCTGCTGGCCGAAGTCGCCCAGGGTGACCAGCCCGTCGAGGTCGATGGTGGTGTCGTGGTTGTCGGTGGCCCGCTCCTGCTCGATGTCGAACTCGTCGGTGATGTCGCCGATCAGCTCCTCGACGAGGTCCTCGATGGTCACGATGCCCGCGGTGCCGCCGTACTCGTCCCGTACGATCACCAGGTGCTGCCTGGTCTGGCGCATCTCGGTGAGCGCGCGCAGGATCTTCACCGACTGCGGCAGGGACGCCACCGGCCGGACGAGCTGGCTGACCGGGGCGTTGCGGGCCGCCGGGTCCAGGTCGGCCAGGTCTCGGATGTGGACGAAGCCGATCACGTCGTCCAGGTCCTCCCCGATCACCGGATAGCGGCTGTGCGGCGCCTCCTGCACCTCGCGGAAAGCCCTGTACGCGGGCATCGAGCCGTCCAGGAAGTCGACCTCGGTACGGGGGATCATCGCCTCACGCAGGCTGACCTCCCCCGCGGTGAAGACCTCGTCCACGATCTGCCGCTCCTCATCGCCGAGCGTGAGCGAGCTGCCGACCATCGCCCGGAGCTCCTCGTCGCTCACCTCCTCGCGGGAGGCGTTCGGGTCGCCGCCGAGGATGCGCACGACGAGATCGGTCGACTTGCCGAGGAACCAGATCACCGGCGTGGCGATCGCCGCGATGAAGTTCACCAGCGGGCTGAGCGTGAGCGCGAACGACTCGGCGTTCTGCATCGCCAGCCGCTTGGACGTGAGCTCGCCGAGCACGATCGAGAAGTAGGAGATGACCACGGTGATCAGCACCAGCGCCAGGGTGTCGGCCACGCCTTCGGGCACTCCCCACCCCACCAGGACCAGGCCGAAGCTGTCGGCGAGGGTGGCTCCGCCGAACGCGGCCGAGAGGAAGCCGGCCAGGGTGACGCCGATCTGCACCGCCGAGAGGAACCGGTTGGGGTTGGAGGTGAGCTCTGCCACCCGCTGCCCGCGCTTGCCCCTCGTGCTGAGCTGCTTGACCTGTGACTCCCGCAGCGAGACGAGCGCCATCTCTGCCGCGGCGAACACGCCACTGACGAGGATGAGCACCAGGATCAGCAGGATGTCTCCGACGATCGGACTCATTCCGGGTCCCCACGGAACTGTTCGGGGGAGCACAGCGGAGGAGCAGGAAATCGTGCCGCCGCCGCAGCGTCAGGGTCGTCCACGCGCCGATTCTATCGGCGTGCTGCGCGGGCTCCCGGCCGTCCGGGTGCTGCTAGCCTCGCGGCCATGGCGAGTGGTGGGTTCCGGTTCGTGCAGGGGAACCTCGACAAGCTGTGGGGCATCCCCCGGTACGCCGCCGGCGCCGTCCATGCCCGGTTCGCGTCCCGCGATCCACGCCTGTGGGTGGTCGGCAGCGCGTTCGGTCCGGCCGACGGAGCCCTCGCCTTCTACCGTGCCGCAGCGGCCCAGCCCGACCCGCCCCGGCTCGTCTGGCTGAGCCGCAGCGCCGAGGAGAGCGAGCGCGCCCGGGCCGCGGGAATCACCGAGATCATCGACCGGGACTCCCGCGCCGGCTACCTCACCACCCTGGGTGCCGGTGTGGCCGCGGTCACCCACGGCTTCGGCGATGTGAACCGCTACGGGCTCTCCGGCGCCGTGATCGTTCAGTTGTGGCACGGGGCGCCGCTGAAGAAGCTGCACGCCGACTCCCCGGCCGTGACGAACGTCGGCGGTCTCGGGCGGATCCCCGGCGTCCCCGCCCTGATGCGCGCCGCCTACCGCCGTGGGACCCGCCGCATCTCACTGCTGCCCACCGGTTCGGGCTTCTTCGCCCCGTTCCTGTCCACGGCGTTCGACCTCACCGAGGGCCAGGTCCAGGTGCTCGGCGAGCCACGGGCCGACGTCCTCTTCGCCGGGAGCGAGGAGGAACGCATCGCCGCGGCGCGAGCCCTCCTTGCCCCCCACCTGGCCGGGTTCCCCGCCAGCCGGGTCGTGCTCTACGCCCCGACGTGGCGGGACGGCGACCCCGATCCCGGCGTGCCCTCGGAGCAGCAGTGGCTGCGGATCGAGGAGGTCTGCGACCGGCTCGACCTCGTGCTGTTCATCCGGCCGCACCCCCTCGGCGTCGGCGAGTACAACCACTCCTCGTCCCGGGTGCGGCTGCTGACCGCACAGGCCCAACCGGAGTCGATGCCGCTGCTGTGGGGTCTGGACGCGCTGGTGACCGACTACTCGTCGATGATCGTCGACTACGCGGCGACCGGATGTCCGATCGTCCTGCTGGCGCCCGACCTGGACAGCTACCGCCGCACCCGCGGGCTCTACATCGACTACGAGTGGTTGTCCGGCGGGCACTGGAGCAACGACTGGGACGACGTGCTCGACCGCCTCGAGAACGTGTTCACCGACGCCGGGGCCGCGTCCGCCGCGTCGGCGCACAGCCGGGAACTGGCGGCGAGGTTCCACGAATGGACCGACGGGCACAGCGCCGCCCGCGTGGTCGCCGCGGCCGCCCGCCTGGTCGCGCAACGCTTCCCGTCCCGCTGAGCGGGTCGGTCAGCGCACGCGGGACCGGTCCACGGTGGTCTCTGCTCCGGCCAGCCAACCCTTGATGAACCCTGCTCCCCAGCCCAGGTGCATGGTGGCGAGCACCACGACGTTGAGCAGCCGGTCGAGCGGGTCGTTCCCCCCAAGTCGGGTGAGCCCGACCGCTCCCACCCCCGCGAGGTAGCCCAGCGAGGGCACGTGGGCGAGCGCCCACCCGGCCCCCCGCGCGATGCCGAGGAGCTGGAGCAGGCCGACGAACACGCTGGCAGCGACGAGGACGGCGACGGCCGGTGGAGGGAGGTAGCGCCACGGCGTCGACTGGTGGCGACGGACCAGGTGCCCCCGCCACACCCCGGTGGCGTACATCTGGCGACGCAGCGCGTCCCAGTTGTCGCGCGGCCAGTACGTCACCTGGAGCTTCGGGGTGAACAGGATCAGGTGGCCGGCGGCGCGGATGCGGTGGTTGAGCTCCCAGTCCTCCGCGCGGCGCAGGGTCTCGTCGTAGCCTCCGACCTGCTCCAGCACCTCGCGGCGGAAGACGCCCAGGTACGCGGAGTCGGACTCGGTCTCCTCCTCGCCGTGGTGCCAGGATCCCCCGCCCAGGCCGAACGGCGAGTTGTAGCCACGGGCCACCGCGCGCTGGAACCGCCCGCGGCCCCGGGCGACCATCACGCCGCCCACGTTGGCCGCGCCGGTGCGGCGCAGGATCTCGACGGCCGCCGTCGTGTAGCCGGCGGGCAGCTCGGCGTGAGCGTCCACCCGGACGACCAGCGGGTGGCGGCTCGCGGCGATGGCCAGGTTCAGCCCGATCGGGATGTCGTTGCGCGGGTTGTGCACCAGCCGCACCCGGGGGTCGGACGCGGCCAGGCCGGCGGCGACCTCGTCCGTCCCGTCGCTCGAGGCGCCGAGGGCGAGCACCAGCTCCTGCTCGCCGGCGTACTCCTGGGAGAGCACGGCGTGCACGGCTTCGCCGAGGTGGGAGGCCTCGTTGAGCACCGGCATGACATAGGAGACCGCGGGGTGCTCGGGAAGTGGTTCGAGCTTCGGGCGCACCGTTGCTGCCGGGCCTGACGTCACGTCCGTCATTCTGTCAGACCCGCGCCCGGACCGAATTGGGGACGGTTCCCAACTCGGTCCATCCTGAGATTGGACTGAGTTGGGAACCGTCCCCGGTGTCAGGCGAGCGTGGCGGCGAGGTTCTCGTCCAGGGCGGCGAGGAAGTCCTCGGTGGTCAGCCACGACTGGTCGGGCCCGACGAGCAGCGCGAGGTCCTTGGTCATCTTGCCCGACTCGACGGTCTCGACGCAGACCCGCTCGAGGGTCTCGGCGAAGGCCGTCACCTCGGGGGTGCCGTCCAGCTTGCCGCGGTGCTTGAGGCCGCCCGTCCAGGCGAAGATCGACGCGATCGGGTTGGTGGACGTCGGCTTGCCCTGCTGGTGCTGGCGGTAGTGCCGGGTGACGGTGCCGTGGGCGGCCTCGGCCTCGACGGTCTTCCCGTCCGGGGTCATCAGCACCGAGGTCATCAGGCCCAGCGAGCCGAACCCCTGCGCGACCGTGTCGCTCTGCACGTCGCCGTCGTAGTTCTTGCAGGCCCAGACGTAGCCGCCCTCCCACTTCATCGCGGACGCGACCATGTCGTCGATCAGCCGGTGCTCGTAGGTCAGTCCCCTGGCGTCGTACTCGGCCTTGAACTCGTCCTCGAAGACGGACGCGAAGATGTCCTTGAACGCCCCGTCGTACGCCTTCAGGATCGTGTTCTTGGTGGACAGGTACACCGGGTAGTTGCGCATCAGGCCGTAGCTGAACGAGGCCCTCGCGAAGTCCTCGATGCTCTTGTTGAAGTTGTACATCCCCATCGCCACGCCACCGTCGGCGCCGTAGTTGGCGACGACGTGCTGGATCGGCTCGGACCCGTCCTCGGGAGTGAAGGTGATCGTCAGCTGGCCGGCGCCGGGCACCTTGAAGTTGGTGGCCTTGTACTGGTCGCCGTGGGCGTGGCGGCCGATGACGATCGGCTTCGTCCAGCCCGGCACCAGCCGCGGGATGTTGGAGATGATGATCGGCTCACGGAACACCACGCCGCCGAGGATGTTGCGAATCGTCCCGTTCGGCGACACCCACATCTTCTTCAGCCCGAACTCCTCGACGCGAGCTTCGTCGGGGGTGATCGTGGCGCACTTCACGCCCACGCCCTCCCGCTTGATGGCGTTCGCGGCATCGATGGTGACCTGGTCGTCGGTGGCGTCCCGGTGCTCGATGCCGAGGTCGTAGTAGTCGAGGTTCACATCGAGGTACGGGTGGATCAGGCGGTCCTTGATGAACTGCCAGATGATCCGGGTCATCTCGTCCCCGTCCAGTTCGACGACCGTGCCGACGACCTTGATCTTCGCCATCCGTGCTCCTCTTCTCGACGTCCCGCACAACATACCGTCCCGGCCCGGGGCCCACCGGTGGCTTCCGCCCGCCCCTTCGCTACCCTGTCAGCCGTGATCGACTCGACCCACTGGCTGCTCACCCTGTCGTGCCCCGACCGTCCCGGGATCGTGCACCAGGTGACCGGCGCCATCGTCGAGTCCTCGGGCAACATCACCGAGCTGCAGCAGTTCACGTCCACCGAGTCGGGCCGGTTCTTCATGCGGGTGCAGGTGCAGTCGGGCTTCGACCGCTCGCACTTCGAGCGCGACTTCGCCGCGATCGCCGACTCCCTGGGTGCGGAATGGGTCCTCGACTACGTGGGACGCCGCCGGCGCACCCTCGTGCTGGCCAGCAAGGCGGGCCACTGCCTCAACGACCTGCTCTTCCGCCAGCGGTCGGGCTACCTGCCGATCACCATGCCGCTGATCATCGCCAACCACCCCGACCTGGGCGACCTCGCCAAGTTCTACGGCGTGCCGTTCGAGGTGCACGACGTCAACGCCGAGACCAAGGGGGCCGTCGAGCGCCGGATCCTGGACGTGGTGGCCGAGCACGACATCGAGCTCGTGGTGCTGGCCCGCTACATGCAGATCCTGTCGCCCGAGCTGTGCGAGGCGCTCGCCGGACGCGCGATCAACATCCACCACTCGTTCCTGCCCGGCTTCAAGGGCGCCAACCCCTACCGGCAGGCACACTCCCGCGGCGTGAAGCTGATCGGGGCGACCGCCCACTTCGTCACCTCCGACCTCGACGAGGGGCCGATCATCGAGCAGAACGTCCGGCGGGTCGACCACACCATGGAGGTCCCCGAGCTGGTGGCGATGGGCCAGGAGCAGGAGAGCCGGACGCTGACCGAGGCGGTCAAGCTGTTCGCCGAGCACCGCGTCCTGCTGGACGGGGGCCGGACGGTCATCTTCAGCTGAGCGACCCCTTGTCGGCCTTCAGGCGCTCGCGTCCAGGCCGTCCGTGACCGTCTGGGCCACATCCTCGCCGCTGGAATCCTCGTACACGCGGACGCCGACCAGCTCGCTGAGGTGCCACCCTTCGGCAGGCGAGCCGTCGACCACGATGATTCCCGTGTTGTCGAGGTGAGCCGTGCCGAGCGCCTCGGCGAACCCCTCGACGCGCACCATCGACCACACCCGGAGCGCCGCGCCATGGCTCACGACCATGACGACGTCGAGACCCGAGGCGGCGACCCGCTCGATCGCCGCGTCGAACCTGGCCAGGAACTCGAACGCGTTCTCCCCACCGGGAATGCGGGCCTCGGGGTGCCCCTCCCCCCACGCGACGAGCGTGCCGATGTAGCGGGTCGCGTCCGAGGACAGCTCGTCGTCGCCGGCGGAGATCTCACGCAATTCCGGCAGCACCTGCAGTTCCAGTCCCCTGGCCTTCGCGACCGGAGCGGCCGTCTGCTGGGTGCGCACCAGGTTGGAGGTGTACACGGCCTCGATCTGGTGGTGCGACAGGCGCTCCACCAGCGCCGCAGCCTGCTCCAGCCCGCCCTCGTCGAGGTCGGCTCCCGGCTCGGCGGTGTCGAGGAGCAGGCCGACGTTGGACGCGGTGCGGCCGTGGCGGACGAGGATCAGGCGCATGCTCCGAGCATAGGGAGGCCCACCGGCGCCTCCCGGCCACGTCCACACCCCCGATGGCCGGCCCTGGGCGTGCGGGCGGGTGCATGAACTCCATGAGCCCGCGCGAACTCCCACTACGGTGGGCTTGCGACCGCCCGTCACACCCGGAGGACCATGAGGACGCGAGTATCGGCGCTGGCCTGCGCGGGCCTGTGGGTTCTGGCTGCGTGCACGAGCCCGACGCCCGGGCCGTCCGCGACGCCGACTCCGGCACGCTCGGAGCTGCCCTCAGCGGCCTCCCCGGCGCCGGGACGGGGCAGCCCGACCCCTGATCGGCCGTCGGCCTCCGCGAGCGCGTCCGGCACTGCCTCTGCCCTCGTCCTCTCCGGCACGTCGATCGGAGGCGAACGCCTCGGCCGCGCGACGGTGGGCCAGGTGGAGCCCGAGCTCAGGCGCCGTCTGGGCGAGCCGACGTTGGGTCGGCCCCAGCTGTGCCGCTCCGAGACGGATCGGGCAGGACTCGTGGCCGTCGACCACACCTGGCCCGGGCTGGCCGTGACGTATGCCAGCTCGGGGGGAACGGCGCGGGCGATCGCCTGGTCGGTCGACCTCACCCGGCTCCCGGACGGCGTCGAGCTCGCCGGCGGCTACCCCTGGCGGCCGACGTTCGACTCCCTCGATCGCCTGCCCGGCATCACCGTCGGCCACAGCAGTGGCCGCCGGACCGCCACGCTGCCACGGCAGCACCTCGCCTGGTCGGGCCCCCTGGGCGAGGATCGTCCCGACCGCCTGGGCGGCGGCACCGCGCTCGCCTGCGACTAGGGCGACGCCTGCACGGCCGCGGGGGCCGGGAAGGATACCTTCCTGTCGGCGTACCCCGGAGCCCGAAGGGTCACCACCACCTCCAGGGACCTGCCGACGTCCGCCGCGGTCGGGGTGTAGGTGGCGCCGGAGGCCACCTTCGTCCGCGTCGAACCGGAGCCCCTGCGGTACCACGCATAGGTCGCCACGACGGCGTCCGGCACCCAGCCCGTGGCGGCAACGGTCACCGGCCGGCCCTGAACCAGAGCGGACGGGGTGAACTGCAGCTGCACCTCGCCAGGGATCGTCCCCTTGCCGACCTTCGACGTGGGCCCCGAGGCGAACGGATCGGCCGGCTCGTTGTACAGGTAGGGCCCGGCGCCGCTCGCGAACACGGACACCCGGAGGCGTGCGCCGAGGTCCGAAGGGGACACGGTGTAGGTGGACTCGGTTCCGACCAGCGTCGTGCCGCGGTACCACCGATAGGAGAAGTTGGCGGCGGGCGCGACGGGCGCGGTCGTCGCGGTGAGCGTCTGGCCGACGACGGGGCTGGTGTCGTTGATCTTCAGCGAGGTGACCGGGTAGTCCATGAAGTCGTTCGAGACCCTGATGGTGCCCGTGAGCGGAGTGCCGTCGATCGACCGCAGCGCGCCCGTCCCGTCCGCGGCGGGCACGTCCAGCACCCAGGTGTCGGCGTCGCGGGTGTCGGCCGGTTCGCCGGTCCTGTCGTCGAGGCCGTCCCAGTCCACCGAGATCGTTCCCGTCGCCGAGGCCGTGACCGCCCGGGTCGCGACCACCTCGTCCCCGTCCCGGATGGTCAGGGTCCCGGCGCCTGTCGCCTTGGTCGCCTCGGCGGTCAACCGCCAGGGCACCCGCCAGCCGTCGTAGGCGATGAAGAAGCCCTTGCCGTCGGTTCCCCCTGCGGTCAGGCCGAGGGCTCGGGGCGCACTGGCACCACCGGCCGCCCCGTTGAGCGAGGTCACCCACAGCTTCCCGCCGGTATCGGTGTAGGCGACCGCCCCCGAGGCGGACACCACCGGGTCGCCCACGACGTCGGGCAGGTAGGTGGGGCCGCCGTTGCCGAGGTTCCACACCAGCCGCTTGCCGTCCACGTCGGTGCCGACCACGACGCCGTCTCCGAGGGCGGGTCGGAACATGTGCCTGAGGTAGGGGGCGTCGTCGACGTAGTTCCACACCAGGGTCGTCGGGGTCACGCTGCCATCGGCCTCGCTGCGCTCGAAGGCCAGCATGACCAGGTCGCCCCACAGCCCGCCGCCGACCAGGTCTCCGAGGTCGTCCGCCTCGTAACCCTGCGCGTTCCCCACCGGCACTCCCGCGCCGCTCGCCCAATCGCGAACGGTGACGGTGTGCGCCACCTGGTCGACCTGCGCGATGTGGGTGCCGAACTGTCCGATCGCCCCGACGATGCCGGAGGCGATCACGCGCGCCTCCGTCCGGAGGATCGAGGTGCCGCCCTTGGTGCGGACGAGCGCGTACGGACCACTCAGGGACTGCAGGGCCACCGCCGCGCCGAGCTTCGCCGTGCGGGTGGCGCCGCGGTACCACCACAGTCCGCCGGCGCCGTTGACCACCACGCGGTCACCCGACGTCATCACCTGGCGGACGGGGGTGCCGACGACCTGCTGCTGGCCGAGGCCCCCGCCGAGTGGCCGCAGCCAGCCACGCAGGCTGCCCGCGTTGTCCGTGCCGACGAGCCAACCTGCTCCCAGCGCCATCGACCGCACGGCCACCGGCTCGACGATCGCGGGCGCGGTCCGCAGCGCCCGGCCCTTCGTCACCGAGTAGAAACCGCCCTTCGATCCCCGGGCGGTCAGAACGGGGACCGCCGTGGTGCCGTCGGCGGTGAAGCGGGCGGTGGTACCGGCCGGGACGCCGGTGACCGTCGTCCGCCTGCCACCGGTCCACGTGAAGGACGTCGACCCGACGGTGATGCCCAAGGTGTTGGCGAACGCGTGCACCGATGGTGTCCCGCTCACGCCGGTCCTGATCGTGCGGCAGGTGGCCCTCAGGTCCGCCGCCACCGAGCAGTCGCGCAGCACGCCGCTCCTGAGGCTGACGTAGCGGATGGGACCTCCGTCCGACACCGGGCCGCTCGCGAACAGCACCTTCCCGCTCACGCGCACGGTGAAGGCAGTCGGCGCGCCGTCCAGCGGCATCACCGAGAGGTCGGTCGCCACAAGCGTGCCGGCGGCGTTCCGGTACATGGCGGGGGCGATCCAGGCCCGGTCGTTGATCCAGCCCCGCCCAAGCCCGCTCCGGTCGATGCTCGCCGTGGACGGAGGATCGCTGAGCGGCCATGTGAGCGACGTGGACGCCATCGTCTGCAGGTCCACCGCACTGGCCTGCCCCAGGCCTCGCTCCCACCCCTCCAGGCGCACGGCCGTGGACGCGGTCGCGGTCCACAGCTGGTCGCCGATGTCGACGGAGGTGACCGTTGCGTCGGAGGTGTCCAGCAGCTGCACAGTGGCGCCGTCCACGGTCACGAGCGCGTCGGGGCCGACGGACGTGACGTCCCCGGCTCGGAGGTGGCGGCTGAGCCCGGTCTCCTGCCACTGGCCGCCGGACGTGCGAAGCCACACGCCCCCCTCGTCGCTCGCCGCGACGAGGCTTGTGCCGACCGCCCCGATCAGGTCGGCCGACGCCGAGTGCTTCTCGAGCGTGACCGAGTCCGGGTCAGAGGCGGCAGCCGGGGCGGCCGTGGCGCCGAGTCCTCCGAGGCCGAGCGCGGCGGCGCAGGCCGCTGCCACCCATCCCCTGGCCGCGCCGGTGATTCCTGCCTGATTGTGTGCGCGCACGAGTGCCACGACCCCTCCCCCACCCGGTGCGCGTATTCCCCCAACGCGCGCGAGCTATGCGGAAGGTACCACCGCTGGGGATCGGGCCGGGAGGTGCCCGGCACGGAGGTGGACGCGCTCAGCCCCTCACGACCGTAGCCGTGAGCTTCGAGGTGCGGGTCGTCGTGGCCCACCCCTCCTTCGTCCCGACGACCTGCACCTTGATGCGGTACCGGACGTCGGTGGAGCGGACGACGTAGGTGTTCGTGCTGCCGGAAAGCGCTGTGGCTCGGCCGGACGACGACACCTTGTACCACTTGTACGCGAGACTGACGCCGGACGGGGTCCAGGTGCCCGGTTTCGCGGTCAGGGTCCGGCCGACCTTCGGCGTCCCGGAGACGACGGGCGTCGCACCGCCGATCGTGCCCAGCAACTTGCGGACCACCTCGACCGTGCCCGCCACGCCGTCGGTGTCGTCCGTCGGGTCGGCCGCGTCAAGGCGGTCGCCGAAGTCGGCCACACCGTCGATGCCCACCACGTGGCCGGAGCCGTCGGCGGCGGCAGCCACCAGTTTCCACGTGTAGGTGCCGAGGGGGACGTCGTCCCCGTTCTCGTCACGCCCGTCCCACTCCAGACCGCGCAGCGAGCCGTCGACGCTGGCGTCCGTGGGGAACGTCCGCACCACCGCGCCGTCGGCGTCGGTGATCGTGAGGGTGCCCGCTTGCAGCGGCTTGGTGGTGTCGAGTTCCAGGCTCCACGAGCGGTCGTGGGTGATCAGGTTCAGGCTGGACGGCGCGAGGGCGCCGAGGAGCCGGGCTCGCCCGACCGGCACCACGGTCAGGTCGCGCAGCACGAGCTCGGTGGCTGTGCTGTACGCGAGGCGGGCGGTGCCATCGGTCGCGACCTGGTCCCAGTCCGTGTCCGGAACGGTCTCGGCCTGCCCAGTGGCCGGGTTCCACACCTCGAGGCCGATCACGTCGTCACCATCGGCATTGGTGTCGGCGTACTTCACGGCGACGAAACCGTCCCCGTAGGCGACCGGCAGGCCGTACCGGGAGTAGTGCTCGCCGGTCCGGTAGTTGAACGCGAGGGTGTACGGGACGAGCGACGGCGTGAAGGTGTAGCCGAACGCCCAGTCGCCCCACAGGCCGGCGAGGTCGAAGCCCTGCCGTCGGTAGGTCAGGGGCACGTTCACCCGCCAGCTGCCGCCGCCGGCGACATCGACCACGTCATACCGCCCGAGGGGGGCGCTCGTCCGCACGAGCACGAGCGAACCGAACAGGCCACGGATCGTGGCCGACTTCCGCACCTTCCCGGTGACGTCCAGCGCCTGGACGTAGGACAGCGAGTACGCGGGGAAGTACGGGCCGCTGATCAGGCCGGGCAGCGAGCCGTACTTGCTGAGCGGCAGGGTGCGGACGGCCCGGTCGCGGTCGAACAGGCGCAGCGTCGTCCCGTCGTCCAGAAGCGTGCGGGCCCCGGACGTCCCGAGGTCGAGCGCTCGCGGCAGCGGTTGCTCCTCCGCGTCGAGACCGTCGTCCGACACGGCACGCTGCCACGCCTGGAAGGTGCCCGAGTCCGAGGCGGGCCGGCTGTCCAGCCCGACGACCCGGTCCGGGGTCAGTTCGAGTGCCTCCTCCGCCACCGGCGCCTGGGGGAAGTCGAAACGCCTGCTGATCGACCCGTCCGTCGCGACCGACCCGATGTAACCGGGGTCGGCGTCGGGGACCCGCGCCACCGGCCGGTCGGGATCGCCCACCGTGGCGAGCGAGGTGTCGCCCGACATGTCGACGGCCGTCAGCGTGCCGGGAGCGTCGGTGCCGTCGACGACGTAGTGCTGGGCACCGTCGGCCGCGGTGACGGTCCACTGCACCCAGTCGTCGCCCACGGTCAGTTCGTGGAGGGAGAGTCGCTGGTCGCCCAGCCCGGCGACGGCGGTGAAGACGCAGTCCGGAGCCTGCCAGGAGTCGGCGGCGACGAAGCAGAGGGCCTGACCGGGGTTGAAGTTGGTGGCCGGGGTGGCTGTGGAGTACACCACCTGCTCCCCACGCACGCCGACCGCTGACAGGCCGGGCACCACCAGGCGCGGGAGGGTCGACGCGCTGCCGTCCAGCGGCACCAGGTCGATGAAGCCCGTCGACGGGCGCCCACTGGAATCCACGGTGAGCTGGGCCAGCAGCGCCTCGTCCCCGCCACCGAGACGGGCGACCACATCGGCCGAGCCTGTCGCGGGCGTGTACGCGAGCGGCGTGGACGTGCCGGAGGCGAGGTCCTCGGCGTGGAAGGTCCCGGCGTCGAGGTAGATCGCGGTGTCGGTGTCGACGGCATGGACGTACGGCGCCGGGACCGTCACCGGGTCGGCCACCGCGCCGGTGGCGAGGTCCTGGACGTACACGCGGGTCTCGTCACCGCCGGGACCGTCCCCGGGGACGTCGGTGACCAGCTTGCCGTCCCTGGCGCCGGCGACCTCACCCACGGTGAGTCCTCGTCCGGTCAGCCGGGCGTAGGTGCCGCCGTCGTCGCTGGTCACCCAGTAGTTCGGCGTCGAGGCGCCGACGTCGAGCACCACGCTGCCGCCCGACGCTGCGACGACGGTGGGGTGGGACGGCATCGTCGGCAGGTCGACCCGGGCCCCGCCGGCGTCCCCCGCGAACGCTCCCGGAGCGACGACGCCGAGGCTGGCCGCGGCCAGGACGAGGGCGGAGAGCGCCCCGACCGGACGGACGACGGCCGGTCGCCGGATCCTCCCGGCGTGCGGTGATCGCGCCATTGCGCTCCTGTTCCTCGCTCCCGTCCGGTCGGCACACCTGAGACGTCACGGAAGTTACCATTCCGCGGACGCGAGCGCCGGACGACGAGGGGTTTCGGCGTCTCCGACGTGCCGCGCGGCGCTGATCGGGCGGTCAGGATCGCGTCCCGATGATGCCCCCTTGCACCAATTGCCGCGGCCGCTTCCGCGTCACTGGAAGCGTCCGTCGGCGAGGTCGGCAACTGCTAGCGTCGGAGAAGACTCGCACCCGTACCACCAACTCATCGAGGAGCCCATCGTGAGCCAGACCCCCGTCAAGGTAGCTGTCACCGGCGCAGCCGGACAGATCTGCTACAGCCTGTTGTTCCGCATCGCCAGCGGCGCCCTGCTCGGACCCGACCAGCCCGTCGAGCTCCGCCTGCTCGAGATCACCCCTGCGCTGAAGGCGCTGGAGGGCGTCGTGATGGAGCTCGACGACTGCGCGTTCCCGCTGCTGAGCAAGGTGGAGATCGGCGACGACGCCAACACCGTGTTCGACGGCGTGAACCTGGCCATGCTCGTCGGCGCGCGTCCCCGTACCGCCGGCATGGAGCGGGCCGACCTGCTCAGCGCGAACGGTGCGATCTTCACCGCGCAGGGCAAGGCCCTCAACGCCGTCGCAGCCAGCGACATCAAGGTGCTGATCACCGGCAATCCGGCCAACACCAACGCGCTGATCGCGATGAACAACGCCCCCGACATCCCGAACGAGCGGTTCAACGCGCTCACCCGCCTCGACCACAACCGGGCGATCAGCCAGGTGGCGCAGAAGGCCGGTGTCCCGGTCACCTCCGTCACCCACATGACGATCTGGGGCAACCACTCCGCCAGCCAGTACCCCGACCTGTTCCACGCCGACGTGGACGGGAAGAACGCCGCCGAACTGATCAACGACCAGGCGTGGCTGGAGAACGACTTCATCCCGACCGTCGCCAAGCGCGGCGCGGCGATCATCGCTGCCCGTGGTTCCTCGTCCGCGGCGTCGGCTGCGAACGCCACCGTCGAGCACATGCACGACTGGGTGCTGGGTACCGCCGAGGGCGACTGGGTGTCCATGTCGGTGCCGTCGGACGGCTCCTACGGGGTGCCCGATGGCCTCATCTCCTCGTTCCCGTGCACGGTCAAGGACGGGAAGTACGAGATCGTCCAGGGCCTCGAGCTCAACGAGTTCAGCCGCGCGAAGATCGACGCGTCCGTCGCCGAACTGGTCGAGGAGCGGGACGCGGTGAAGGAACTCGGCCTGATCTGATCCGCTGGTCAGCACCGCGAAAAGGGCGTGGGAGCCGTGAGCTCCCGCGCCCTTTTCGCCGTTCAGTGAAAATACGCTGATGTACCCAGTCGTGCGAGGCTGACGCGGGTCGGCACCCACCCATAGCCTGCGGCATGTCATCACGCTCACCAGGAGCGAATCACCCACCACCCAGGAGAGCGAATGCCCTCTCGCAAACCCATCCGTGCCGTGGCCCGTGTCGTCGCCGGCGCTGCGGCGACCGCACTGTTCGGCGCCACCCTCACCCTCCCCGCGGACGCCGCCCCGATCGAGCGCACCCGCGACGACCTGTCCGCCGGCAAGCTCGGCCCGACGAAGGCCGGCAGCATCCCCGACAAGTGGTTCGTCCAGGTGGCCGGCTCGCCCAGCCTGCGGGGAGGCAATCGCACCACCGCGAAGGCTCGCCAGGCGAGCGTCCAGAGCACGGCCAGGGCTGAGGGCGTGAAGTACTCGGTGCTCCACAGCTACACGCGGGTGTGGAACGGATTCTCGGTGAAGGCCGACCAGACCGAGGTCAACAAGCTGCGCGCGCTACCCGGCGTCGCCGCGGTCTACCCGGTGTACAAGGTGAGCCTGCCCGAGCGGACCTCGAAGCCGGAGCTGAAGTACTCGCTGCCGATGATCGGTGCGACGACGGCCCAGGTGGAGGGCTACACGGGCGCGGGGATCAAGGTCGGTGTGATCGATACGGGCATCGACTACAACCACCCCGACCTCGGCGGTTCGGGCACCGAGGGCAACAACGCCGACTTCGGGCCCTCCGCGCCGCGGGTGAAGTACGGCTACGACTTCGCGGGCGATGCGTACAACGCCGACGACCCCGCCAACGCCGACCCGGTCCCTGACCCGTACCCCGATGACTGCAACGGCCACGGCACACACGTCTCCGGCATCATCGGTGCCGACGGCGACCCGTCGCAGGGCGGTGCGGTCGGCGTGGCTCCAGAGGTCACCTTCGGCGCCTACCGCGTGTTCGGGTGCGACGGCTCGGCCGACACCGCGGTGATCCTGGCCGCCATGGACCGGGCTGCGGCCGACGACATGGACGTGGTCAACATGTCCCTGGGCAGCGAATTCGACAGCTGGCCGGACTATCCGGAGGCCGCTGCGGCCTCCGCGCTGACCGCGGCCGGCACGCTGGTCGTCGCGGCCGCCGGGAACGACGGCGCCGACGGCCTGTTCACGGCGGGTACGCCGAGCGTGGGCAAGGACGTGATCTCGGTCGGCTCGGTCGAGAACACCATGTCGACGAACTGGGTCTTCACGGTCTCGCCGAAGCCGTCCGCTCTCCCCGACGCCGCGATCTCCTACGTGTCCGCCGAGGCGGCACCGGACTCGCCGACGTCGGGCACGGGGGCGCTCGCCAACGCCAGCCCTCAGCGGGCCTGCACACCCGTCACCGGGGTCAGCGGCAAGATCGCCCTTGTCCAGCGCGGGGACTGCTCCTTCTACCAGAAGGCACTCGCGGCCCAGGAGGCCGGTGCATCGGGTGTGGTGATCTACAACAACGAGCCCGGCCTGCTGAGCCCGACGGTGGCCGGCGATGAGGACATCACCATTCCCGTCGTGTTCATCGGGCAGGCGGACGGAGAGGCCATCCAGGCGCAGGTCGGTGCCGCCACCCCGACCGCGCTGACCTGGACCGACACCACGGAGGCCGGCGCCAATCCCGAGGCCGGCGCGATCTCCGACTTCAGCACCTTCGGCATGGCGGCCAACCTGGCCATGACACCGGACGTGTCGGCTCCCGGCGGCAACATCTTCTCCACCTTCCCGCTGGAGAAGAAGGGCTACGCCAACCTCTCCGGGACGTCGATGGCCACCCCGCACGTCGCGGGTTCGGTTGCACTGCTGCTGCAGGCCAAGGCCTCGCTGAAGGGCAACGTGAACGCGGTCCGCTCGGTGCTGCAGAACACCTCCACGCCGATCGACAAGCTGAACCAGTTCGGGTCGGGAACGATCGTCGACAACCTGTACGAGCCGACGATCCGGCAGGGCTCTGGCCTGATCCACGTCGACAAGGCAATCGCTGCGACGCTCTCGGCCACCACGGTGACCCCCGGCAAGATCAACCTCGGCGAGAACCGGAGCAGCTACTACAAGACGACGCTGAAGCTGACCAACAACGGCGCCACCACCGAGAAGTACACCCTGAGCGTGCAGAACGCCATGAATGTGGGCGCGGCTCCGACGACCTACTGGTACGACTACAACAACAAGGCGGTCTCGGCGAAGTTCTCGTCCCGCAGCGTCACCGTGAAGGCCCACAAGACCGCGACGGTGTCGGTGTACCTCAAGCAGCCCAAGCTGACCACGGGGTGGATCTACGGCGGCTGGGTGAAACTCACCAAATCGGACAAGTCGAAGACGCTCGTGGTGCCGTTCGCCGGCATGTACGGCGACTACCAGAAGGTGACCGTCCTGCAGGACCTCATCGACGTCAACCAGGCGGGTACTGCCCTCGAGGTTGTCGCCGACCTGCCGGCGCTGTCCACCTCGGCTGACACCGACGACATCGTCGCTCCGGGTGACCCAAAGCCCACGTTCACCATGGAGCGCGGTGACGTGCCCAACCTGCTCTTCCACCTCGACTACCCGGTCAGCGCCGCCTACTTCAACGTCTACAAGGCGACACCGGCCGGCAAGAAGGGCGCCGAGGTCTTCCCCGGCTACAAGACCTTCTTCCAGCTGGGTGAGTACGGGCGCGACAACGGCTTCCTCGACCTGACCTTCGACGGGAAGATCCCGTTCAGCAACGACACCGCGGCCGGTCTGACCGTGCCCGATGGTGACTACGTGCTGGAGATCAGGGTGCTGAAGGCGCTGGGCAAGGCGAGCACGTCGAGCCACTGGGAGACCTACACCACCCCGGCGTTCGCGATCGACCGCACGACCGACTAGGTACCGCTCGCTGTTCGGCCGGCCCCGCACGGGGCCGGCCGAACGGCGTTCCGGTGCTGCGTGTACCGCTTCTGCCCGGTACGTGGCAAGAGGGCAAAGCTGGCATGCGCAATTCATCGTTCACCCCTGCGCCCCGGGGGGATCCGGGGTCTATGTTGCGCTTGGCGCCGCTCTGGGGGGAGCGGGCCGGCACCGGGGGGAACACACATGAATACGTCGTCTCTGCGCAGGGCCCGGCTGGGTCTTGCCGTCGGACTCACCGCCACGGCGCTCCTGGGCGCATCGCTGGCCTCACCGGCCCAGGCCGCGCCGGTCGACCCGTCCTCGAAGTTCAGACTTGCCGACGCCACGCTCGCCCCGGACGTGATGCCGGGACGCTACCTGGTCGAGACGGGTGGGCGGCCCCTGGTCCGTGGCGGCGACCGGCGGGCGAACGAGAGCCGTCTCGCCGCAGCCCGGAGTGCGGCGCGCTCCGCAGGGGCGTCGGTGGGCGACAGCTTCTCCGCCCTCTGGACGGGGATCAGTGTGACCGCCACGCAGGACCAGGTGCGCGAACTCGCCGCCTCGCCCGTTGTCACTGCGATCTACCCGGTGCTCACGGTGGCGAGGCCGAAGACCTCGCCCAGCCCGACGGACGCCACCAGCATGCTGGACGCCATCGGTGCAGCCGACGTCGGCTGGACCGGGCAGGGCATCAAGGTCGGCGTGATCGACACCGGAATCGACATCGACAACCCCGACCTCGGAGGTGGGGGCAGCAATGGCGGCACCGCCTTCCCGAGCGCACGGGTGGCCTACGGCAAGGACTTCGTCGGTGACAACTACGACGCCAATGGCGAGTTCGGTTCGACCGCGCCGGTTCCCGACGCCCGACCGGACGACTGCGCGGGCCACGGGACGCATGTGGCCGGCATCATCGGCGCCAACGGCACCGGGGCAACGGGCATGGTGGGCGTCGCGCCGCAGGTGACCCTCGGTGCGTACCGCATCTTCGGCTGCGAAGGCAGCACGTCCAGCGACCTCATCATCGCCGCCATGACGAAGGCGCAGGCCGACGGCATGGACGTCGTGAACATGTCGCTGGGCAACGTCTTCGCCTCCTGGCCCGGCTACCCGCAGTCGGTCGCCGCCACCAACCTGGCTGCGGCCGGCGTGAACGTCGTGGTCTCTGCGGGCAACAGCGGCGACACCGGCCTGTTCTCCGTCGGTGCTCCCGCGAGCGGCCTCGGGATCGTGACCGTCGCGTCCTTCGAGCCGGCCACGGTGCGGATGAAGGCCATCGGCGTCGGCACCGCGAAGTACCCGTACACGCAGGTGCAGCACGCAGCGGTGCCGCCGGCGGACGACACCACGACGCTCAGCCTGCGGTCCGCGTCCAACGGCAACGCATGCACGGCACCGGCCTCCGTGCCGTCTGGAACCGCGCTCCTGGTCAAGTACGGGGCCTGCCTGGTCACCACCCAGCTGGCGAACAGCTTCAACGCCGGAGCGGAGGCCGTTGTGATCTACTACAACAAGCCGGGCCTGGCGACCTTCAACAGCAGTGCCGGCACCTTCACCAAGCCCGCGATCGGGCTGGCCGGCAGCCAGGGCTCTGCTCTCGCAGCGAAGATCAAGAAGTCGGGCCCGCAGGTGATGACCTGGCTCTCGCTGCAGCCGGACGCGGTCAACCCCGACGGGGGGCGCCTGTCCCCCTTCAGCTCGGCCGGCCTCGCCGCCGACCTGCACCTCGTGCCGACCATCACGGCACCGGGCGGCAAGATCTACTCGACCCTCCCGGTCGAGCAGGGCGGCCACGGCAACCTGTCGGGCACGTCGATGGCTTCGCCGTACGTTGCGGGCACGGTGGCGCTGATGCTCCAGGCGCACCCGGCCCTGAAGGGCCACCCCGCGCAGGTGTCGCAGCTGCTGTACAACACCGCGAGCCCCGTCCTCAAGGCGACCGAGGCCGGCGTCACCAAGCGGCCCGAGGCGGTCTTCCGCCAGGGCTCGGGCCTCGTCCAGGTCGCGAACGCGATCGACGCCGGCGTGACAGCGTCCCCCTCGGTGCTGGAACTCGGCGAGGGCACCACCCACAAGGTGGTGGTGACGCTCACCAACACCACCGCGGGCACGCTCACGTACAAGCCGAAGCGGATCTCGGGCGCCAGCGCGGCAGCGAGCACCGGCTCAGCCCCCGACGTGGGAACGACCACGCCGAAGTACGGCTTCGGTGACGTCGGGTTCAAGGCGTCCCCCACGTCCGTCACGCTGCAGCCCGGTGGTTCGACGGCGGTCACGCTGACCCTCACCGCGCCCAAGAAGGTGTTGAAGGGCAAGGCGGGACTGCTCTACGGCGGCTGGGTGCAGTTCACCACCAGCGGGCCCGGCAACACCGTGACAGTGCCGTTCGCCGGCGTTCGCGGGGACTACCAGTCGGTCAAGCTGCTGAACAAGTTCAGGTTCATCGGCAGCGGGGGCACCAGGTACGCGCTCCCGATGCTGGGCTACTCCGACGGTGCGGGCATCTACTACGGGCTGTCGCAGGCCTCGAACTCGTACACATTCAACCTGGCGAGCGTCTACCCGGTGGTGATCTTCCACCTCGACTACCCCGCCGGCGATGTGCGGCTCAAGGTGATCGACACCGCGACCAAGGCATCGTTCTGGGCAGTGATCACTCCCACCGGCGTGAACGCGGAGGCGCGGACGCACCTGGGGCAGACCGCGCGGGACGACTTCGCGAACTGGGTGGTCCTGACCAGGAGCGTCGTGGACGGCGCCGGAAACCCGGTCACGCTGCCGAACGGGAACTACCAGTTGCAGCTCGCCGTGCTGAAGCCGCTGGGCAACCCGGGGACCGCCAAGCACTGGGAGACCTACACCTCCCCGAAGTTCTTCGTCGGGCCATAAGCCTGGCGAGGTGGTGAGCCGTCGGGGCCCGGGGCCCCCCCCCCCCCCCCCCCCCC
>JAEVYS010000054.1 GCA_023392635.1 Actinomycetes bacterium
CCCGGGGGGCCGTCCCTCCGGCCGCAGTGGACCGAGTTGGGGACGGTTCCGAATCCGGTCCGCGACCCCGGCGCCGGGAACGGGTGGACCGAGTTGGGAACCGTCCCCAATCCGGTCCGTCAGCGGAAGAGGCTGGTGTCGACGTTGAAGGCGGTCACGACGCGGTTGAGCTCCTCGTCGGTGAGGCCTTGGGCGCGTCCGCCGGAGCACAGGTTCATGTACTCGTACAGGGCCCCCGTCTCGGCGTACTCGATGCGGTCGCACGCCTTCAGCGGGGACGTGTCGGAGCGCGCCATCACGCCGTGCTTGGCCCACAGCACGATCTGGTGGCGGCGCAGGTTCGCGACGTTGGCCTGCATGAGCTCGTCCGATCCGGGCACCATGAACGGCAGGTAGCCCACCCCTTCCCGGAGCTGGACGATCGTCTCGGGCTCCCAGCGCAGGATCGCGCGGTTCAGCTCGGCCGTGCCCTGGTAGTCCGGGATGTGCGAGAGCAAGGTGAGGTGCGGCGGCTGCGCGTGGATCACCGCATGGAAGCCGATGCCGCGATCGCGCACCTGGTCCTCGTGGACCGCCAGGTGGGAGTTGAACTCGCTCGTCGGCTTGCCGAAGTTCCCCTTCGTGCGGTGGTACAGCGTGCCCGTCCGCCCGCCCTCGTGCACGACGACGGCACCCAGGTTGTTCCGGGGGTTGCGCGCCAACTGGCGCAGGCGGCAGCCCGAGCCCGTGACCAGGACCGTGTAGCCGGCCAGGCTCGGCGACGGGTACGGCAGTTCGATGTCGCGGGACGTGTCGAAGAACTCGGCGAGGTCGACCGGCCAGTTGAGGCAGGCGGAGATGTTCCCGGCACCGGCCTCGACCGCGTCGATGTCGTTGAGCCGGCGACCCGCGGCACCGATGCTCTCGATGACTTCGGCAACGGTCTCCGGATAGGACGTGGTTCCCATTGCTCAATCCTTTCGGGGATAGGCGCGACGCTCGGCCTCCGCCCACTGGTCCGGCCCGTACGCAAGGACGCCGGGCAGGTAGGTCGTGAGCGCAGAGGAGGCGATCGCCACGGAACGCAGCGCCATCCGGTCACCGGACAGGGCGCCGCAGGCACGCGCCTGGACCAGCAGGTTGCCCAGGGCCGTACCTTCGGACGGGCCCGCGACCACACGCAGCCCCGTCGCCTCCGCGGTGAGCTGGCAGAGCAGTGTGTTCTGGCAGCCGCCGCCGACGATGTGCACGACCGAGACGTCGCGTCCGGCCAGCTCGCAAGCGGCCGCGATCGTGCGCCGGTACGCGACGGCGAGCGAGTCCAGGATGCAGCGGCAGATCGTGGCGGGATCGTCCGGCAGCTCCTGGCCGGTCTCGGCAGCCAGTTGCCGAAGGCGTCCGGGCATGTCGCCGGGCGGGAGCAGCCGCTCGTCGGTCATGTCGAGCACGCAGGCCAGCCCCGGCTTCGTGGCGGCGTCCTCCAACAGCCCTTGCAGCGAGACGTCCCTTCCGGCCGCCTGCCAGGTTCGGATGCTCTCGCTGAGCACCCACAGCCCCATCACGTTCTTGAGGTACCGGACGGTGCCGTCGATGCCCAGCTCGTTGGTGAAGTCGGCCGCCCGGCTCGCCGCCGTGAGCACCGGTGCGTCCAGCTCGAGGCCGACCAGCGACCACGTGCCCGAGGAGACGAAGGCGAAGTCGGCGTCGCTGGCGGGGATGGACGCGACCGCGGACGCGGTGTCGTGGCCGCCGACCGACACGACCTGCAGAGGGCGACTGAACAGCCCCTCGCGGGCCGGGCCCAGCACCGTCCCCGGTTCGACGAGCTCCGGCAGTACCGCGGGCACGGGAAGTCCGTACCGCTCGGCGAGGTGGGCGCACGTTGCCTGCGACCAGGTGCGTGACGCGACGTCGAGCAGGCCCGTCGTGGAGGCCATCGTGACCTCCGCCACCCGGCGGCCACTCAGCCAGAACGACATCAGGTCGGGCATCAGCAGGACGGACTCGACGCTGCTCCAGTCGGCGTCCTTGCCCGCCACCAGCTGGAAGATGGTGTTGAACGGCATCACCTGCAGCCCCGCCCTCGCGTACAGCTGTTCGGCGGGCAGGTGGGCGAAGAACGCATCGGGGACGGCGAAGGTGCGTTCGTCCCGGTAGTGGAAGGGGGCCTCGAGGAGCTCTCCGGCGGCGTCCACCCGCCCGTAGTCGACACCCCAGGTGTCGACGCCGACCGACTCCAGTGCCCCCCCGCTGGCCTTGATGGCCGCCTCGACGCCCTCGCGGACGTGCGCGAAGAGCCCGGCGGCGTCGGTGTGGATCCCGTCCGCCTGCTCGACCGGGCCGTTCTCGAAGCGGATCGTCTCGCTGAGCGCGAACCGACCGTCCTCCAGCCGTCCGAGGATCACCCTCCCACTGGACGCGCCGAGGTCTGCGGCGGCGAAGTAGCGGGCGGTCATCGGGACACCTCTGCGACGCTGCAGGCGTGGGGGATCATGTGGCCTTCCTCACCGGTTGAATCGTTTCATATGCTACGGCTCACACGACTCGGCGTCAAGGGCGCAGGCACATTCAGTAACCGGCTGCTGCGAGCTGGTCCTCGAGGTTGAACACCTCGTCCACGCGTTCCCAGGCCTCGTCCGGCGCCCCTTCGGACGCGAACAGTCGCGCCATTTCCGCCTGCCACTTCGCGTTGATCGCTGTGGCGCCCACCGTCGCCTGCGCGGTGTCCAGGTCGTCGGCCTCGCAGTAGCCGATCAGCAGCCCGTCAGGGCGCAGGAACAACGAGTAGTTGCGCCAGCCGGCGTCACGGAGGGCCACCAGCAGCTCGGGCCAGACCGCGGCGTGCCGAGCCCTGTACTCATCGAGCTTCGCCGGGTCGACCCGGCCCAGCAGGCAGTACCTCGCCATGGTTCCTCCTCCTCACGATGGCGCAAGGTGGACGGAAAGCGCCGTCGTCGACGCTTCTCGTCCACCTTGGAGAGATCAGGCGCCCCAGCCGGCCTGGGTGCCGCCGACGCGGTCGGACGCGATCCGGCTGAGGTAGCCGGTGGCGGCGAAGGCGGCCATCGGGTCGGCGGGCAGGCCGCGGCTCTCGCGCCAGGCGGCGAGGTCAGCGCGGACGTCGGTGTAGAACGCGTCCATCAGCACGCCGTTGGCGCCGAGCACGTCGCCGGCGTCCTGGGCCTCGCGCAGCGCGACGGCGTCCACGAGCATCGCCTTGGCGGTCATCTCCTGCACATTGAGCACCGAGCGGATCTGGCCGGGGATCTTGTCCTCCACGTTGTGGCACTGGTCGAGCATGAACGCGACGCCGGAGTCGGGGCCGTACCCGCCGCCACGGATCACCTCGTACAGGATCCGGAACAGCTGGAAGGGGTCCGCGGCCCCCACGATGAGGTCGTCGTCGGCGTAGAAGCGGGAGTTGAAGTCGAACGAGCCGAGCTTGCCGAGCCGCAACAGCTGCATCACGATGAACTCGATGTTCGTTCCGGGAGCGTGGTGGCCGGTGTCGAGGCACACCATCGCCCGCTCGCCGAGCGCCGCCACCTGGGCGTAACTGGTGCCCCAGTCCGGGACATCGGTGTGGTAGAACGCCGGCTCGAAGAACTTGTACTCCAGCACGAGCCGCTGCTGCGGGCCGAGCCGGCCGTAGATCGTGTGCAGCGATTCGGCCAGCCGGTCCTGCCGGCCGCGAAGGTCGGCCTGGCCCGGGTAGTTGGAGCCGTCGGCCAGCCAGATCTTCAGATCCCGCGACCCGGTCGCGTCCATGATCTCGATGCATTCGAAGTGGTGGTCGATCGCCTTCTGGCGGATCGCCGGATCGGTGTGGGTGAGCGAGCCGAACTTGTAGCTGTCGGCCTGGAACGTGTTGGAGTTGATGGTGCCCAGAGCCACGCCCAGATCACGGGCGTAGGCGGCCAGCGCGGCGTAGTCGTCCACCTTGTCCCACGGGATGTGCAGCGCGACGGTCGGCGCCAGCCCCGTGAACCGGTGAACCTGGGCGGCGTCGGCCAGCTTCTCCTGCACCGTGCGCGGCGTCCCGGGAGTGCCGAAGACCTTGAAACGGGTCCCCGAGTTCCCGAACGCCCACGAGGGCAGCTCGATGGCCTGCAGGGCCAGCTGGTCGGCAATCGTTGCGAAAGTGGTCATCTCGGGTTCTTCTCTTCAGGCTCTCGATGTGGCGTGCGGGGTGGTGGTACGGCAGGGTGTGGGGCCCGGCCGGCGGCCTGCCGGCCGGGCTCCACGAGAGGGTGCGGGTTGTGCGGTCGATCAGAAGTTGAACTGGTCGATGTTGTCCTTGTTGAACTTGTAGGGCTCGCCGAGCAGGACGGTGGCGTCCGCACCGACGGTGTACTCCTTGCCGTCAGCGGAGAACTTGTCGCCTTGCTTGCCGGTGATCTCGCCCTTGACCATGGCGGCGGCGGCGTACGCGGCCAGTGCACCCAGCTCCTCCGGGTTCCACAGCGCGAACTCCTTCACGGTGCCGTCCTTGACGTACTCGCGCATCTGGTTCGGGGTGCCCAGGCCGGTGAGCATGACCTTGCCCTTGGAGGAGGACTTGGAAAGGTACCGGGCGGCGGCCGAGATGCCGACGGTGGTCGGGGAGATGATGCCCTTGAGCTGCGGGTGCGTCTTCAGCAGGCCCTCGGTCTTGTCGAACGAGGTCTGGTCGTCGTCGTTGCCGTACACCGTGTCGACGAGCTTGATGTTCGGGTGGCTCGCTGCGAGCTCCTTCTTCATCATCTCGATCCACGCGTTCTGGTTGGTGGCGTTGGCGGACGCGGAAAGGATCGCGATCTCGCCGGCGTCACCGATCTCCTCGGCGATGATGTCGATCTGCACCTTGGCGATGCCCTCGGCGGTGGCCTGGTTGATGAACAGGTCGCGGCACTCGGGGTTGGTGTCGGAGTCGAACGTGACGACCTTGACGCCCGCGGTCCTGGCCTCCTTCAGCGCGTCGCAGATGGCCGACTTGTCGTTCGCCGACACGATCAGCGCACCCACCTGCTGCTGGGTCGCGGTGTTGATGTAGGACACCTGGCCGGCCGGGTCGTCGCCCTTGGCGGGGCCGACCTGGGTCACGGTGCCTCCGACCTTGGCCACGGCCGCCTGGACGCCCTTGTAGGAGGTGTCGAAGTAGGCGTTGCCGAGGTTCTTCGGCAGGAAGGTCATGGTCAGGTTCGCCGCAGCCGAAGAAGCCGGGGCCGAAGCCGAACCGGACGCCGACGGCGTGGCCGCCGACGAACAGCCGGCGGCGAGGAGCAGGCTCGAAGCCGCGACAGCCGCCATTGCGCGGAGACCCATCCGGGACGTACCGAGCATCATGGTTCCTTTCGTTTGGTCGGGCCCCACACTGGGTCCGACGGTTGAGGTGGGGCGAGCCCCGGATTCCTTTTTTATGAGGTCCTTGCGGGAGCAGCCGCGGGTCGCACCCGTTTCGCCTGCACCCAGTTCATGACGCTGCCCGCGATCACCGACAGCACGAGGAGGACGCCGGTGATGATGCTCACCACGTCGGACGTGATGTTCACCAACTGGAGCGCCTTGGACAGCACCCCGATCAGCAGGACGCCGGCCACCACGCCGTGCAGGGCGCCGCGTCCGCCGAACACCGAGACGCCGCCCAGCACGACAGCGGCGATCACCTGCAGTTCCATGCCGGTGGCGTTGTCGCCACGGGCCGAGGTGTAGTAGAGCGCGTAGTAGACGCCCGCCAGGGAGGCCATCAGCCCGGAAAGGACGAAGAGCACCAGGCGTGTGCGCTCGACGTCGACGCCGGAGAACACGGCTGCGTCCTTGCTCAGCCCGATCGCGAAGATGCCGCGTCCGAACGACGTGAAGTGCAGCATGAGGACGAAGGCGGCCAGGAGGACCACGAACAGGATCATCACGGTCGGGATGCCGGTGGTGCCGATCTTCGACTTCACCAGCGCGGTCCACCAGCGGTCGAAGGTGGTGATCGCGGTCGTCCCGAGCAGGCCGACCGCGATACCGCGGTACAGCGCCAGGGTGCCGATGGTCACCGCGAGCGCAGGCAGCCCGACCCGCGTGACCAGCAGCCCGTTGACGACCCCGCCGACGACGCCCACCGCCAGTGCGAGGACGATCGCCACCGGAATCCCGATCCCCGCCTGGGAGCAGAGCCCCACGACCACGCTGCTCAGCCCGACCATGGAGCCGACCGACAAGTCGATGTCGCCGGTGATCATCACCGGGGCCATGGCCAGCGCGATCAGCAGGATCGGCGTGATGTCGAACAGCAGGTAGCCCATCGTCACCGGGGTGGCGAACTTGGGCACGATCATCGAGGCACCGACCAGGACCGCCACCAGCAGGAGGATGATCGCCATCTCCCGGCTGAACAGGATCCTGCGCCAGGCGGGACGGCCGTAGTCGGCGTAGCGGCGCTCGGAGGTGCCGGAGCCGGCGGCGAGGGTGCTGCTCATGCCGCGTCCCTTTCTGCCATGAGTCGTTTGGCCTGGCGGTTGGCCAGCACGCGGTCGAGGATGATCGCGCCGATGATGAGCGCACCGACCACGGCGCGCTGCCAGAAGTCGGGGATGCCGAGGATCGGCAGGGAGCGGTTGATCGTGAGCAGCAGGTATGCGCCGAACACCGCCCCGATCACGGTGCCGCTGCCGCCGACGATCGCCACGCCGCCGATCACGGCAGCACCGATGGCCTGCAACTCGAAGCCGTCGCCGACCTGGGAGTTCACGGTGCCGTAGCGCGCGGCGAACAGCACCCCGCCGAGCCCGGCTGCCGCACCGCTGGTGACGAAGGCGATCAGGACCCGCCTGGTCTTGGCCAGGCCGTAGAGCTCGGCGGCGCCCGGATCGGAGCCGATCGCGTAGAACTCGCGTCCGCCGCGGGTGTTGGCCATGTACCAGGCCACCGCGACGAGGATCACCAGGGCGATGATCGTCAGTACCGGGATGCTCAGGATCTGCGCGGTGCCGAGGTTGAGGAAGTCGGCCGGCATGTCGGAGGCGTTGATCCGCTTGCTCCCGGTCCAGGCGACGTTGATGCCACGGAAGGCGTACAGCGTGCCGAGGGTGATCACCATCGCCGGCACCTTGCCGAAGGCGACCAGCGCACCGTTCACCAGGCCGAGCAGGGCGCCGAAAGCGATGCCGGTGACGAACATGAGCGGCACCGGGTAGCCGGGGATCGCGAGGAAGAGGCTGCCGACGAGGTACGCGGTCAGGCCGACGATCGAGCCCACCGACAGGTCCACGCTGCGGGTGATGATCACCACGGCCTCGCCGATCGCCACCACGGCGACGATCGCGGGAGTCAGCAGCAGGTCGCGCCAGCCGTCCCCGCTGAACAGGAACTCGGGGTTACGGATCGTCGTGGCGAGCACGACGAGGGCGAACGCCAGGAAGATGCCCGCCTCACGGGAGCGCAGCAGCGAACCCACCCGCGCGAGGAGGCCGGAGCGGGTGGCGGCAGGAGCAGCCAGGGCGGTCATCCGCGGGGTGCTCATGCGATGTCCTTCGAGTCGTGGGTGGCGGCGAACATGACCGTCTCGGGGGTCGCGTCCGAGCGGGGGATGTCGGCGGTGATCCGTCCCTCGTGCATGACCAGGACGCGATCGGCCATGCCGAGCACCTCGGGAAGCTCGGAGGAGATCATCAGGATCGCCAGGCCCATGCCGGCGAGCTCCGACATCATGCGGTGCACCTCGGACTTGGTACCGACGTCGATGCCGCGCGTGGGCTCGTCGATGATCAGCACCTTGGGATTGGCCGCCAGCCACTTGGCCAGCACCACCTTCTGCTGGTTGCCTCCCGACAGCGTCCCGGCGACGGCGTCGAGGGCGGCGGTCTTCACCTCGAGCTTGCGGGCCCAGACCTGGGCCTCGGCGTTCTCGCGTCCTGACGTCACCAGCCCGAACCTGGCGAGGCTGGGCCGGATGGCGTCGGTGATGTTGCTGGCGACGGTGGCGTCGATCACCAGGCCCTGCTTGCGGCGGTCCTCGGGTACCAGCGCGATGCCCAGCCGCATCGCCGCGGCCGGGTTGCGACGGGCAAGCGGCGTGCCGGCCACGGTGACCGTGCCGGACTCGTAGGGGTCCACGCCGAAGACGGCCCGGGCGACCTCACTGCGTCCGGCCCCGACGAGGCCGGCGAGGGCGACGATCTCGCCGGAGCGCACGGTGAAGCTGATGTCGTGGAAGACGCCGGGCATGGTCAGCCCGGCGACCTCGAGCAGGGGACCCCCGATCTCGGCCTCCTGCTTCGGGAAGAGCTCGTTCACGTCGCGCCCGACCATCCGCCGCACGATCTCTGCGACGGAGGTGTCGGCGATCGCGTCGGTGGAGATGTAGGTGCCGTCCCGCATCACGGTGACGGTGTCGCACAGCGCGAACACCTCGTCGAAGCGGTGGCTGATGAACATCAGGGCACGACCCTCGTCGCGCAGGCTGCGGGCCACGGCGAACAGCCGGTCGACCTCGACGCCGGAGAGGGCGGCGGTGGGCTCGTCCATGATGAGGACGCGGGCGTCCAGCGAGATCGCCTTCGCGATCTCGATGATCTGCTGGTCGGCGATGGAGAGGCCCTCGGCGGGGCGGCCGGGATCGATCCGGACCCCGAGGCGCTCCATCAGGGCGACCACCTCGGCGCGCATGGCTGTCTTGTCGATGCGGCCGAACCGGTTCGTCGGCTGGCGTCCCATGAAGATGTTCTCGGTGACCGAGAGGTCGGGGAACAGGGTCGGCTCCTGGTAGATCACCGCGACGCCGGCGGCCTTCGCCTCGGCAGTCGTCCGGAAGTGCACCGGCCGGCCGTCCATCTCGAACGTGCCGGTGTCGCGCTGGTACAGCCCGGCCATGATCTTGACCAGGGTCGACTTGCCGGCGCCGTTCTCGCCCACGACCGCGTGGATGGAACCGGCACGAAGGGTGAGATCGGCATTGCGGAGGGCGATCACAGCACCGAACGTCTTGGATACGCCCTTGAGCTCGAGAACCGGCGCGGCCTGGTCAGTCTCCACCGTTCGTGCCTCCGTTGGCTGTTGAAACGTTCCATACGAACGATTCAAGACACTACGGAATCTCTCGTCCCTGTGTCAACCCTTCCGGGACTTCCGCGGCTGCGTCGAGCGCCGAGCCACGAGCTGCGGGGTGAAGCGCACGGTCTCGTGCCGGTGGGCCGAGACGGCGTCGTCGGCCTCCATCTCGCGCATCAACAATTCCGCGGACTTGCGTCCGATGTCCTCGCGCGGCTGCCGGATCGAGGACAGCGGCACCGCGGCGGCAGCGGCGAAGTCGATGTCGTCGTACCCGATGATCGCCATGTCCTCTGGCACCCGCAGGCCGGCGGTGACGAAGCCCTGGAGCAGGCCGATGGCGACCAGGTCGTTGGCGGCGAACACCGCTGTCGGGCGCTCGCCGGCCGGCAGCGCAGCGATCTCGCCGGCGCTGCTCACCCCGGCCTCCAGGCTCGTGCTCGGCGTGCTGACCACCAGGAGTGTCGCCTCACCCCCGGCCTGCTCCACCGCCAGCTCCGCGCCGCGGCGCCGGTCGCGTACCTGCGCGAGGGTGCTCGGACCGCCGACGAAGGCCAGCCGCCGGTGGCCCTGGTCGAGAAGGTGTTGGGCGGCCAGGCGCCCGCCCGCCAGGTCGTCCACGCCCACCGAGCAGTAGTCGGTGCCGGTGCCCGCCCGGTCGACGATCACCACGGGGATGCCGCGCTGGCGCAGCCGCAGGATGCGCTCGGCGCTGTCCTCGATCGGGGCGAACAGGACCCCGCCCACGCGTTGCTGCTCGAAGCGTTCCAGGAGCGTGAGCTCGCGGGCGAGGTCGGAGTCGCTGTTGCCGACCTGCACCGAGTACTGCTCGCCGTAGAGGAGGTTCTCCGCACCCTTGACGACATCGGTGAAGAACGGGTTCGCGATGTCCATCACGACCATCCCGATCGAGCGACTGCGGCCCGCCCGCAGCTGTCGGGCCGACTCGTTGGGCACCCAGCCGAGCTTGGCGATGGCCTGCTCGACGCGCTGCCGGGTGGCCTCGGAGACCCGCTCGGGCGAATTCAGCACGTTCGACACCGTGCCGACCGAGACCCGGGCCAGCATGGCGACGTCCCGCATGCTCACCGAGTTCCTGGGGACCATGGCCATCCGATCTTCAGCAGTTGGTCACGATTAGATCACAAAAACCGATTCATTGAACCGTATCAGCGCGGGTGGTCACCAGGCGGGACCGGCAGCTCGGCCAGCGTGGTCGCGACGGCGCGCTCGAGGTTCTCCGGCCCCCGCCGCAGGGCTGTGGCGAGCTCGACGGACGGGTCGACGATCGGCACGACGGCGGCGAACCTCTGCCCGAGCTTCGCTGCCGCGTCGGGATCCACCCGCCCCGCGAAGGCGAGGACGGGCACGCCGTAGGTCGCGGCGACGTCCGCCACCCCGACCGGCGTCTTCCCCGCGAGGCTCTGCGCGTCCAGGGACCCCTCGCCGGTGAGGACGAGGTCTGCCCCGGACACCGCGGCCCCGAGTCCCGCAGCCTCCGCCACCACCTGCACTCCCGGGCGCAGGCGCGCACCGAGGGCGAGGAAGGCCGCGCCGAGCCCGCCGGCGGCACCCGCGCCGGCGAGGTCGCGGGTGTCGGGCAATCCGGCGGCGGCCAGCGCGTCGGCCACC
>JAEVYS010000055.1 GCA_023392635.1 Actinomycetes bacterium
CTGCAGCTCGACGAGCCGGCGGACGTCCCGCCAGCCGACGTTCCCGCTGCCGACGACGCACCCCGGACGCCGCGGCGCCGTCGGGCGTCGCGAGCGACCGAGGCCGTGGACGCGCCGGGCGCAGAGGCCGATGCCGACGTCGCTGCCAGCCTTGCCCAGCTCGCCAGCTCGGGCACCGGGCGCACCCGCTCCCGTCGCCCCGTGAAGGTGGAGGCGTTCGGCATGACCGAGGAGGCGACGCCCGACCAGGTCCTCGACTCCCTCGCCGCAGCCATCAGTGGACGGCTCGCCGAGACCGCGGAGGAGCTCGCCGCAGAGGACGCCGACGCCGAGGACACCGAGGAGCTGCCCGAGGTCGAGGAGGACGCGGTCGAGGACGATGAGGCCGCGGAGGACGAGGACCTGTCCGCCGAGGGCGACGGTGAGGGCACGAGCCCGCGTCGCCGCCGTCGTCGCCGCGGTGGCCGACGCCGCCGCCGTGGCGCCGGGGAGGCCGCCGCCGAGGACGAGACCGACGAGGCAGAGGCGGAAGCCGCCGATGCCGGCGCCGAGGGCGAGGGCGACGCCGAGCCCGGCGAGGAGCCGTCGGCCGAGGGCACCGCGCGCCGCCGCCGTCGTCGCCGCCGCCGTGGAGATGACTCCGCCGAAGCCGAGGAGGATGGCGTCGAGATCGTCGTCCGGGCCCCCAGGGAGCCGCGCCGCCGCGCCGCCGCCAACGACGAGGTCACCGGCATCGAGGGCTCCACCCGCATGGAGGCGAAGAAGCAGCGCCGCCGCGAGGGCCGCGCCGCCGGGCGCCGCCGCACCCCGATCCTGAGCGAGTCGGAGTTCCTCGCCCGCCGCGAGTCGGTGGAGCGCACGATGCTCATCCGCCAGGCAGAGGACTACTCCCAGATCGCCGTGATGGAGGACGGGATCCTGGTCGAGCACTACGTCGACCGGGCCTCCGCCACCTCGATGATCGGCAACATCTACTTGGGCCGCGTCCAGAACGTGCTGCCGTCGATGGAAGCGGCGTTCGTCGACATCGGCCGCGGCCGCAACGCCGTGCTGTACGCCGGCGAGGTCGACTGGGACGGCTTCGGCGTCACCGGGCAGGACAAGAAGGTCGAGCGGGTCTTCAAGTCCGGCCAGCAGGTGCTGGTGCAGGTCAGCAAGGATCCGGTGGGTGCGAAGGGTGCCCGCCTCACCTCGCACATCTCGATCCCTGGCCGATACATCGTGTACTCGCCGGGCGGCCACCTGTCCGGCATCTCGCGCAAGCTGCCCGAGGGTGAGCGCCGGCGCCTGAAGGGCATCCTCGACGAGCTCATCGAGCCGGAGGCGTCCGTCATCGTCCGCACGGCCGCGGAGGGCGCGAGCGAGGAGGAACTCGTCCGTGACGTCAACCGGCTCAAGGCGCAGTGGGAGGTGCTGGAGAAGAAGAAGTCCGGCCAGGGCCCGGCGCAGCTGTACGCCGAGCCCGACCTCACCGTCCGGATCGTGCGCGACCTGTTCACCGAGGACTTCGGCGCACTGATCGTCGACGGCAACGGCCAGGCCGACGACGCCTACGACACCGTCCAGGCCTACGTGGAGCACGTGGCGCCGCACCTCGCCGACCGGCTGCAGCGCTGGGACCGCAACGAGCGTGGTGACATCTTCGACGCCCACCGGGTGCACGAGCAGGTGGCGAAGGCGCTGGAGCGCAAGGTGTTCCTGCCCTCGGGTGGCTCGCTCATCATCGACCGCACCGAGGCCATGACGGTCATCGACGTCAACACGGGCAAGTTCACCGGTACGTCGGGCAACCTCGAGGCCACGGTCACCTCCAACAACCTGGAGGCGGCCGAGGAGATCGTGCGCCAGCTGCGGCTGCGCGACATCGGCGGCATCATCGTCATTGACTTCATCGACATGGTGCTGCCTGCGAACCGGGAACTGCTGCTGCGGCGGCTGGTCGAGTGCCTGGGCCGAGACCGCACCCGCCACCAGGTGGCCGAGGTCACCTCGCTGGGTCTGGTGCAGATGACCCGCAAGAAGATCGGTACCGGTCTGGCCGAGGCGTTCACGGTGGCCTGCGAGACCTGCAAGGGTCGCGGCTACCACGTCCACGACGCGCCGGTGGCCTCGCAGGCGCCGGCCGACGGTGGCGAGCGTGAGTCCGGACGGCGCGGTCCGCGCGGTGGCACCAGCCCCGCGACGACGACCCGCCGCAGCTCGCGGACGCGCAAGGACGAGCCGGTGCGCCCGTCCGGGCCGCCCCCGGAACTGCTCGCGATGGCCGCAGCGATGGAGCACTCGCACGCGGCGGCCGAGACGTCCGCGGAACCTGCCGCTGAGCCCGCGGAGGCCACTCTCGCCGAACCCGTGGTCGAGGTCTACGCCGAGCCGAGTGTCGAGCAGGCCGCGGAGGTCATCATGCAGCCCGAGGACGCCGTCGCCGAGCCCGTCGACCCCGAAGCTGCCCCCGCCGAGGTCTGAGCCACCGCGCCGCTGAGACGCCAGCCCGGGATGAGGCGAAGCCGTCAGCGGTGTTCGGGGACGTTCTCCAGGTCGGCGAGCCACAGGGCCGCCGAGGTGTCGGAGGGTGCACGCCAGTCGCCGCGCGGGGACAGCGAGCCGCCACGCACGACCTTCGGGCCGTTCGGGAGCGCCGAGCGCTTGAACTGGGCGAAGCCGAAGAAGCGCTGACAGAACACGGCCAGCCACTTCCTGATGGTGGCGAGGTCGTAGGCGGACCGCTCGTCATGGGGGAACCCCTCTGGCCAGGCGCCCGCTTCGGCGTCCCGCCAGGCGTGCCACTGCAGGAACGCGATCTTCGAGGGCCGCATGCCATGTCGCAGCACGTGGAACAAGGTGTTGTCCTGGAGCGCGTAGGGGCCGATCCTGGCCTGCGTGGACTGGGGCGTCTCGCCCTCGCCGACCGGCACGAGTTCCGGGGTGATCTCGGTGTCGAGGATGGCCTGGAGGGTGCGGGACACCGCGTCCTCGAACTGCTCGGAGCTGATCACCCACCGGATCAGGTGCTGCATGAGGGTCTTCGGCACCCCGCCGTTGACGTTGTAGTGCGACATCTGGTCGCCCACGCCGTAGGTGCACCAGCCGAGGGCCAGTTCGGACAGGTCTCCGGTCCCGAGCACGATGCCGTTGCGCTGGTTCGCCAGGCGGAACAGGTAGTCCGTCCGCAGGCCGGCCTGGACGTTCTCGAACGTGACGTCGTACACCGGCTCGCCCTCTGCGAACGGATGGTCCATCCGGTCGAGCATCAGCCGGGCGGTGTCGGTGATGTCCAGTTCGGCGAACGTCACGCCCAGGGCGGTGGCGAGGGCGGTCGCGTTGCCCTTGGTGTGGGCGGACGTGGCGAAGCCGGGCATCGTGAAAGCCAGGATGTCGGTTCGGGGACGGCCCAGCCGGTCCATCGCACGGGCCGCAACGATGAGGGCGTGCGTGGAATCCAGACCGCCGGAGACACCGATCACCACCTTCGGCTGGCCGATCGCGCGCAGGCGCTGCTCCAGCCCGCTGACCTGGATGTTGTAGGCCTCGTAGCAGTCCTGGGCCAGGCGCGCGGGGTCGGCGGGCACGAACGGGAAGCGGACGAGGGGGCGGCGGAGCCCGAGGTCTCCGGTCGCCGGAACGAGCTCGAAGGTGACCGTCCGGTACTCGCCCACCCGTTCTGCGTGGGTGCGGCGGTTGTCGTCGAACGTGCCCTGGCGCAGCCGGTCCTGCACCAGCGTGCCGAGGTCGAGGTCGGCGATGCTGGCGCGCGGGCCGGAAGGGAAGCGTTCCGACTCGGCGAGCAGCAGCCCCGCCTCGTAGATCAAGGTCTGCCCGTCCCAGGACAGGTCGGTCGTGGACTCGCCCTCGCCGGCAGCGCTGAACACGTAGCCGGCAAGCAGTCTCGACGAGCCGGACAGGCACAGCACCTTGCGCTCCTCGGACTTCGCGACCGTGATCGGGCTGCCGGACAGGTTCGCGATCACGGTCGCCCCGGCCAGCGCGGCCTCTGCGCTCCCCGGGATCGGAACCCACATGTCCTCGCAGATCTCGACGTTCAGGACGAATCCCGGCACGTCGTCCGCGGCGAACAGCAGGTCCGAGCCGAACGGGACGTCCTCCCCGGCGATCCGGATCTCCCCGGTGACATCGTCCCCCGGACCGATCTGGCGGCGCTCGTAGAACTCCCGGTAGTTGGGCAGGTAGGACTTGGGCACGACCCCGAGGACCCGTCCGCGGTGGATCACGACCGCACAGTTGTAGATGCGGTTGAGGCTCACCAGCGGAGCGCCGACCACGACGATGCATCCCAGCGACTCGGTCTGGGGCACCAGCCAGTCGAGCGCGTCCAGGGTGGCGGTGAGGACCGTGTCCTGCATCAGCAGGTCCTCGATCGAGTAGCCGGTGAGCGTGAGTTCGGGGAAGACGGCCAGGCAGGCACCGGCGTCCGCGACCTCCCGGGCCTGGGCGAGGACGGCCTCGGCGTTCACGCGCGGCTGGACCATGGTGATCGGCAGCGTGCAGGCCGCCACCCGGGCGAACCCGTGGGCGTAGAGGTTGAAGAAGTCCATGACAGTGCTCCTGGCTCCGGTGTGGCCTCAGCATGCCACGCCCCGAGCGCCGATCGGCGACACTGGAGCCATGACTGGGCTGGTGCGCGTCGAGACTCCGGACGGGGCGGGCGAGCTGGTGATCGCAGAAGCCGCCGAGCCGCTGGCCGCGCTGGTGCTGGGGCACGGCGCCGGTGGCAGTGAGGCGTCCTGGGACCTGGAACTGCTGGCGCGCGAACTGCCCGCCTCGGGTGTGAGCGTGGCGCGCTACCGGCAGCCGTGGCTGGTGGCGGGACGCAAGGTGGCCGGGCCTCCGGCGAGCCTGGACCGTGGCTGGCTGCCGGCGCTGCAGGTGTTGCGTCGGCGGTGGCCCGGCCTCCCCCTGTTCGTGGGGGGACGCAGCGCCGGCGCACGCTGTGCCTGCCGCTGTTTCGACGCTTCCCTCGCCGGGCTCGTGCTGCTCTCCTTCCCGCTGCACCCGCCGGGCAAGCCGGAGAAGAGCCGGGTGGGCGAACTGGCCGGCGCGGCCGGTCCCGCGCTCGTCGTGCAGGGTGCCGGCGACCCGTTCGGAAGTCCCGCGGACGTGGCCCGCGCGCTGGCCGACGTCGGCTACTCGGGCGAGCGGATCGTCCCGGTCCCTGGCGCGACCCACTCCCTGGCCCCCGCCAGGAGCCTGCCCGCCCCGAAGGTGCTCGAGCGCGAGCAGTTGATCGTCGGCGCCGTGCTCACCTTCCTGGCCGACGCGCTGGACCCCGTCCCGTCCGCCGAGTAGCCCCGGACCGAAATCGGAACCGTCCCCAATCTGGTCCGGACCGAATTGGGGACGGTTCCGAATTCGGTCCACCGGTGCCGCTGGGGGAGGTGTCGCGATCCGGCCACGAAGGTTCCCGGGCGTGACCAGCGGGACGCGGGGGACGCACCTCGCGGCCAGATCGCGACACGCGGCTCACGAGGCGGAAAGCGCAGCCTCACGCGCCAGCAGGGAGCGCTTGACGTCGGCTCCCCAGGCGAAGCCGCCCAGGCTGCCGTCCCCGCGCAGGACGCGATGGCAGGGCACGAACAACGCCGGGGCGTTCGTGGCGCAGATGCTGGCTGCGGCGCGGACGGCTCGCGGGTTGCCGAGTTCGGCGGCGAAGCCCGAGTAGCTGAGCGGCCGTCCCGGCCTGATCGAACGCAGGCGCTCCCATCCCGAATGCCGCCAGGCGCTCCCGAACTGTCGCACCGGCACCGACTCCACGGCGGCGAGGTCACCGTCGTAGTAGGCGCGGACGGCGGCCACGGGTGCGGCGACATCGGGATCGTCGGTCCCCACCACCGCCACGTCAGCGGGGCGCTCGGCCGGACGCACCCGGGCCAGAATCGCGTCCGGATCGGCGGTCCAGCCGGCGGCCAGGACGACGCCCGCGTCCGCGAGCAGGGTGAAGGGGCCGTCCGGTGTGTCCACGGTGGTGAGTTTCATCGGTTCGTTCCTCTCGTCGTTGCGGATGCCCGCCACAGGTGCAGGCTGGCGTAGGACCGCCAGGGGGAGACGGTGGCTCCCCAGGAGGCGAGTTCCTTCGCGGTGGACGGCAGTCCGAGGTTGGCCGCGCCCTTGCGGAGGGCCACATCGCCGCTGGGCAGCACGTCGGGGTCGCCGAGCACCCGCATGGCGACGTAGCCCGCGGTCCACTCGCCGATGCCGGGCTCGGCCACGAGCCGGTCGTGCTGGTCCTTCGGGTCGTCGGCCCAGGAGAGGTCCAGCTCGCCCGAGGCGAGGCGGGCGGCGATCGCGAGGATGTTCGAACTGCGGGTGCGTGGCCCGACCAGGACCTCGTGCCCGTGCTGGGCGATCTGACCGGGCGTCGGGAACAGCGTCGTGAGCCCGTCCGCCGGCTCGTCGAGCGGGGTGCCGCAGGCGACCGCGAGCCGGGCGAGCTGGGTGCGGGCGGCGGCGACCGAGATCTGCTGCCCGGCGAGGGCTCGTAGCAGCATCTCGTGGGGGTCCACCGCTCCCGGCAGGCGGATGCCCGGCACGGCCCGGACGCCGGGCGCCAGCTCCGGGTGTCTTGCCAGCGCCTCGTCGATCCCGACGGGGTCGGCATCGGCGTCGAACAGCCGCCGGACGCGGGCCACCAGCGGCGTCAGGTCGGCCAGCGAGGCGAGACGGGCCTCCAGCTGGAGGCGCTCGCCGTCCCAGCGCACCGCGAAGACCGCAGGGCCGGACGGGAGGAGCAGCGTCCGGGCGTACTGATCCTCACCCGCGACCTCGACGCCGGGGACCGCGCGCGCGGCGAGCCAGGCGAACACACCCGCGGCGTCGAAGGGGCGACGCACCGGCAGGGCGAGACGCACCCGGGTCCCGACGCCCTGGACCTCGGGCGCCGGTGCGGGGGAGCGGCGTCGGGTGGCGCGTACCTGGGACGGGGTGCGGTCGTACACCGCGGCGATGGTGTCGTTGAACTGCCGGATGCTGCCGAAGCCCGACGCGAACGCGATTTCGCTCACCGGGAGATCGGTCGCCACCAGCAGTTGGCGAGCGGTCTGCGCGCGGTGGGCGCGGGCGAGGGCCAGGGGAGCAGCCCCGAGCTCTGAGGTGAGCAGGCGATTGAGGTGACGGCTCGTGTAGCCCAGCCGCCGGGCCAGCCCGGGCACCCCCTCGCGCTCGACCACGCCGTCACCGATCAGGCGCATGGCCCTGGCTGCGACGTCCGAACGCAGGTTCCACTCCGGCGAGCCCGGGACGGCGTCGGGAAGGCAGCGCTTGCACGCCCGGTAACCGGACTCGTGGGCGGCCGCACCGGTGCGGAAGAACTCGATGTTGCGGGCCAGCGGGGTGCGGGCCGGGCACGACGGGCGGCAGTAGATGCCGGTCGTGCGCACCGCCAGGACGAAAGCGCCGTCGAAGCGGGAGTCGCGTGCCTCCACCGCCCGGTAGCGTTGTTCGAAGTCCATGCGGACCAGCATGTCATCGCGGGGAGGACTGGACTAGCGGGAATCGGACGTGGCTGCGCGGGCGGCTCCAGGCGGGCGGGGCACGGCGGGGGATGGCCCTGCCGCAGCCGGTTTGACCCCCTCCACCGAGGGGCCGTAGTCTTGACCCTCGGTGCTCGCTGTGCGGCTCAACGTCGCCGGGAGCATGACCTGAAGCGCAGGACACCCTGATGAGGTGGCCGTGCTTGTCGGAAAGAGCTTAGGGAAGTAGGTCGGGCGTGTACGCGATCGTGCGCAGTGGTGGCCGCCAGCACAAGGTTGCTGTCGGCGACATCGTGGAGATCGACAAGGTCGAGGCGAAGGCCGGCGACAGCGTTGCGCTGACCCCGCTGCTGCTCGTCGACGGCGAGAAGATCACCACGGATGCCAAGAAGCTCGGCAAGGCCAGCGTCACCGCCGAGGTGATCGCCGAGACCAAGGGTCCGAAGATCCGGATCATCAAGTTCAAGAACAAGACCGGCTACAAGAAGCGCCAGGGGCACCGTCAGCGGTACACCCAGGTCAAGGTCACCGGGATCGAAGGCTGAGGGGACAGACATGGCACACAAGAAGGGCGCATCGTCCTCACGTAACGGCCGCGACTCCAACGCGCAGCGGCTCGGCGTCAAGCGGTTCGGTGGCGAGCAGGTGAACGCCGGCGAGATCATCGTCCGCCAGCGTGGCACGCACTTCCACCCCGGTGAGGGCGTCGGACGCGGTGGCGACGACACGCTGTTCGCGCTGCGCGCGGGCAAGGTCGAGTTCGGCACCCGGCGTGGGCGCCGCGTGGTGAACATCGCGATCGAGGCCGCCGAGTAGGCGACGACGACATCAGCGAAGGCGGCCTCCGGGCCGCCTTCGTGCTTTTCCGCCACGCGAGGGGCGGGCGCCCCTGGGTCGTTCGACCTGCGTCAACGCGGGCGTCAACCGGGAATGTCCGGCATCGGGCCACCGGCGCCTTGGGAGCTCCCACCTAGGATCGGTCCATGGTCGCTGGGTGGCGCCGGGCGGGTGCCGGGCTGGGGCTCGCGCTCGCTGCCCTCGCGCTGTCCGGATGTCGTGTGCAGGGCACCTTCGACGTGCTCTCCGAGGACCGGGTCGGCATGGACTTCGTCATCACCGGCGATGACGCCCAGTGCGCGAACGCCGCGTACGTGATGAAGCTCTCGGCCACGACGATCAGCAACGCGCCCGGTGAACGGGCGTGTCGCATCTTCGGACAGACCCAGGCCACCTACTTCAGCCCGTTCGGTGTCGACGTCTCACGCGCTGCCGAGTACCTCGTGCTGCAGACCTCGCTCGCCCCCGGCGCCGACGACTGGCCCTCCAGTGACATCCACATCCGCTTCCCCGGACAGATCGTCACCGCGAGCAGGGGCGTCGTCGTGGGCAACGAGGTCGAGATCAACGACCTCGCCCTGCTCGGCGAGGGCGCCGGCCTGCGGGTCGTCGCGCTCAGCCAGCCGGGACCACCGGCGTGGATGATCGCCGCCGGAATCGGCGCGGGCGTCGGTATCGCACTCGCCGGTCTTGTCGTGGCGCTGGTCCGGCTCGCCCGCCGGCCTCGCCGCGTCGACCCCGAACTCATCTCGCTGGAGCCGGCCGAGCTTCCCGCCGACGGCTCCCCGCCCTCCACGGATGCCGGCCCCGACGGCCACCGTGAGGACGCGGGACTGTCCCCACCCGGCGCCGACCCGCCCGCGCCGGCGGTCGGGGAGCAGGAGACCACGTGGTGCGCGGCTCCGCCCGCACCGCCGGAGTGGCCGGACGCCCCGCTCTCACCCGACACGACCGGGATCCGTGCGTCCCTCGAGCATGCCTTCGCGGACGCGCAGGCCCGCCCTGAGCCGGAGGAGCCTCCCGACCACAGCGTCTGGGCGCCGCCGGCGGATCGTTCCTGACCAGGGCCCTGCGGGGCAACCCGATGGGCCGTGACCCGGAGGGCGGATAGACTGACCGCTCAGGCGGTTCCCGCCGACCCCAGGTCCATCGTCCCCCAACGAAAGCTCGTCGTGGCAATTCCCTCCTTCATCGATCGGGCCGTGCTCACGGTCGCCGCCGGCAACGGCGGCCACGGGTGCGCGTCCATCCACCGGGAGAAGTTCAAGCCCCTCGGCGGCCCCGATGGCGGCAACGGCGGCAACGGCGGCTCGGTCATCCTGCGCGTCGACCCCAACCTGACCACGCTGGTGGAGTTCCACCGCCAGTCGGTGCGCAGGGCGGGCAACGGCCAGCCCGGTCGGGGCGACCACAACAACGGCGCGAACGGCGAGGACGTGGTGTTGTCGGTGCCGGAGGGCACCGTGATCTCCGATGCCCGTACCGGCGTCGTGCTGGCCGACCTGGTGGGCCCGGACGCAGAGGTCGTGGTCGCCGCCGGCGGGCGCGGCGGTCTCGGCAACGCTGCGCTGGCGTCCGCCGCCCGCAAGGCACCGGGCTTCGCCCTTCTCGGCGAGGAGGGCGAGACCCGCCAGATCACGCTCGAGCTGAAGGTCGTGGCCGACGTCGGGCTGGTCGGGTTCCCGAGCGCCGGCAAGTCCTCCCTGATCGCCGCCATCTCGCGTGCCCGTCCCAAGATCGCCGACTACCCGTTCACCACGTTGATCCCGAACCTCGGCGTCGTGGTCGCGGGGGAGACCACCTTCACGGTCGCGGACGTGCCCGGCCTCATCGAGGGCGCGAGCGAGGGACGGGGCCTCGGCCACGACTTCCTGCGCCACATCGAACGGTGCCAGGCGATCGTGCACGTCATCGACTGCGCGACCTATGAGCCGGGACGCGACCCGCTCAGCGACCTGGACGTGATCGAGGGCGAGCTGACCGCGCACGGAGGCCTGGAGGACCGCCCGCGGATGGTTGTGCTGAACAAGGTCGACATCCCGGACGCCGCCGAGCTCGCCTCGCTCGTGACCGACGACCTCGCCGCGCGCGGGCTGCCGGTCTTCGCCGTCTCGACCAAGACCGGCACCGGGCTGCAGGCGCTCACCTTCGCGATGGCCGAGCTCGTGGCGGCCCGCCGCAGCGAGGCCGGGCAGAAGCCGCGCGCCACCATCGTGATCCGGCCCGAGCCGATCGCCTCCGGCCCGGAGTTCGCGATCACCCGGCAGGGCGACGGCGAGGGTGGGTTCGTCTGGCGCGTGCGGGGCACCAAGCCCGAGCGCTGGGTGCGGCAGACCGACTTCGGCAATCCGGAGGCCGTCGGCTACCTCGCCGACCGGTTCGCCCGCCTGGGGATCGAGGAGGAGCTGCTGGCGATGGGTGCCCTCGCCGGCGACGCGGTCGCCATCGGCGCGGACAACCCGGTGGTGTTCGACTTCGCCCCGCAGGTGGAGATCGGCGCGGAGATCCTGTCCCGCCGGGGCGAGGACCAGCGCCTGATCACGCAGCGTCCCGCCGCCGAGCGCCGCCGCAAGCTGGATGCCGAGTACCACGCGGCCAAGGCCGCCGAGCGGGAGGCCGAGCAGTACACGCGGCTGGCGTCGGAGGGTTTCGAGGACGACGACGATGAGTGAGGCGCCCGCGTCCGCCCTCCTCGCGAGGCGGACCGAGATCACGAGTGCCCGACGGCTGGTGGTGAAGGTCGGCTCGTCCTCCCTGACCGACGCGTCCGGCGCGCTCGACATCGCCCGCCTCGAATCGTTGGTGGACGCGCTCGCCGAGGCCCGGCGGCGCGGGCAGGACGTGGTGCTCGTGTCGTCGGGCGCGATGGCTGCGGGCATGGGACCGCTGCGCCTGAAGCATCGTCCGCGCGATCTCGCCGGCAAGCAGGCGTCCGCCTCCGTCGGGCAGAGCCTGCTGGTGGGCCGTTACAGCTCGCTGTTCGCCCGCCACGGCCTGACCGTCGGCCAGGTGCTGCTCACCGTCGAGGACGTCGCGCGTCAGGACCACTACCGCAACGCGCTGCGGACCTTCACCCGGCTGCTCGAACTCGGTGTGGTGCCGGTCGTCAACGAGAACGACACGGTGGCCACCCACGAGATCAAGTTCGGCGACAACGACCGCCTCGCCGCTCTGGTCGCGCACCTGGTCGGTGCCGACGCGCTGGTGCTGCTCAGCGATGTCGACTCGCTGTACACCGCGCACCCGTCGAGCCCGGACGCGCGTCCGATCGCCGTGGTGGACGACATCGAGGAACTCGAGGTCGACACCAGCGGTCGCGGGGCGGAGATCGGTACCGGGGGAATGGCCACCAAGCTGCAGGCGGCGCGGATCGCGACCGCGTCCGGCATCCCCGTCGTGCTCGCCGCGGCGAGCCGGGTGGTCGACGCGCTGGCCGGCGAGCCGGTGGGCACGCTGTTCCGCGCCACCGACAAGCGGCGAGCCCGCAAGCTCATGTGGCTGGCGTACGCCTCGGTCTCGCAGGGTGAGCTCGTTCTCGACGCGGGCGCGGTCAAGGCGCTGACCGAGCGCAAGGCGTCGCTGCTCCCCGCGGGCATCGTCGGCGTCAGGGGCAGCTTCCGTGCCGGCGACCCGGTCAAGCTGGTGACCGAGTCCGGCACCCTGGTCGCGCGCGGCCTGGTCGGCTACGACTCCGTCGACCTGCCCGGGATCATCGGGCACAGCACCCACGAACTCGTCGCGGAGCGCGGCGCCGGATTCGACCGCGAGGTCGTCCACCGCGACGACCTGATCATGCGGGCCAGGAAGAAGAAGTCGTGACCGCCGTCCTCATCATCGGTTGGGCCGCTGCGCTGGTCGGCACCATCCTGGGGCTGCCGCAGATGGTGCGCCTGGCCCGCACCCGCAACGTCGAGGGACTCTCGCTGCCCGCCTGGCAGCTGATCCTCGGCCTCAATCTCGCCTGGACGTCGCACGGCATCATCATCGGCCAGCTGAACCTGATCGTGCCGAACGTGCTCGGCCTGGTGTCGACGCTGCCGATCCTGTTCCTGATGTCGAGGGAGCTCGGCAAGTGGCTGCCGCGGGTGATGCTGCCCGGCGTACTCGTCGCCGCGGGCATGATCACGATCGACCTGCTCTTCGGCACCGCCGCCTACGGCATGGTCGCGATCTGGCCGGCCCTGTTCGCGAACACCGGCCAGAGTCTCGAGCTGATCCGATCGCCGCGGGTACGGGGCGTCTCGCCGTTCTTCCTCATCGTCGGCGTGCTCAACCAGGCCCTGTGGCTGGTCTGGGGTCTGTTGGTCCAGGACGCGGGCACCCAGATCACGGCGACCACCACCTTGGTGATCACGTCGTTCAACCTGATCTGGTGGATCCTGCGGAAGTCCGGACTGCGGTCGTTCGGCGTGCCCACCCGCGACGAGATGCGCGCCTTCGTCCGGGGCCGCCGCGCTCCGCGCCCGCAGTCGGCGGCGAGTCCCACGGAGCCGGAGCCGGCGGTGGGCGGCGAGACCCGATCCGGATCGCTCGATTAGTCTGTCGGCCATGACCTTCGCCGAACAGGCCGGACG
>JAEVYS010000066.1 GCA_023392635.1 Actinomycetes bacterium
GCCGGGGGCGTCGCTACTCGCTGCGCGACATCGCCAAGCTGCGCCACATCCAGTTCCTCTCCCAGAACGAGGGCATCAACCTGGAGGGCGTCCGTCGCATCCTGGCCCTCGAGGCGGAACTGGACGGCCTGCGCCAGCAGCTGACCAGGCTGGCCGAGGTGGTGCAGGAACTCCAGCTGTTGCCCGAGGGGGCTCGGCTGTTCACCGCGGAGACCGGCGGCTCGGTGCACATCGGGCGGACTCGCCCGCGGCGTCCGCTCGCGCTCCCGTCCGCGGCCCGGGCCGGGACGGACTGACCTGCTCGGCGGCTGCGGCCGTCCCCTCCGGCTACCCGCGAGCGATCAGTCGGGCGTGCCGAAGATCAGTCTCTCGCTGAGCTGCACCATCACGGCGTAGTAGCGCTCGGAGTCGATCGCGTCCCAGCCCGCCTGCTCGAATCGCTCCGAGTACAACACGCCCGCCAGCAGGTGCCACGCGGCCAGCCCGGCGACCGCGGTCGGCTCGGAGATCTCGGCGCCCGCCGCGGCGAGGATCTGCGGCAGGCCGGGGATCACCGGCGGGGACGGGGGTGGGACCTCGGACCGGTAGCCGGCGGCCTCCGCGTCCGCACCCATCCGGATCAGGAGGAGGTGGAGGCGCATGGCCGGAAGGCGCAGTTCCTCCGACGAGGGCTCGTAGTCGGGAATCGGCATGCCCTGCGCCAGGATCCACGCGTGTGGGTTGGCGTGCATCCAGGCCCTCTGGCTGAAGGCGAACGCGCGCCACCGCCCTCTGAGGTCGTCGGCAGGGACGGCGTCGCACGCCGCCTCCACGGTGTCGGCGAGATCGTTGAACGCGTGCAGGATCAACGTCGTGAGCAGGTCGTCCCGGTTGCGCACGTACCGGTACAGGGCGGACGGAACCATGGACAGCTCACGAGCCACCCCGCGTACGGTCAGCGCCTCGACGCCGCCCTGGGAGAGCAGTTTCAACGAGGCGGTCAGGATCGCCGTCCCGGTGGTGTCGCGACGTTCGGCCCGTGTCGGCATAACCGCCCCTTCGGCAGAAAACGTTCTCCTTGCATCGTGTCACCTTTGGTGCTGAACTTTGTGGTGGAATCCGAGAACACTGTTCGCGGCGCTCCGACGCGGCACTGGGCAGGCATCCGGTTCTCTTTGAGGGGGTCCCCCGGCCACAGCCGGAGCACGGCGCGCGAGGGGAAACGGTGTTCCTCGAGGATTCCACTCGGGCGGCCGGCTCTTGGCGGAGAGCCGCCGTCCGGGTCGAGATGTCAGTGCGGACCGCCCCGCGCGTGGTGACGCCCTCTCCGTTCCTCACCCGGTGCCCTGCGGTGGTCCACCGTGGGAGCGGGCGTGTGGGGACCGGTTCGGTTAGCCTGTAGCGACCCCACCCGAGAGGCGGTGCAGCGTGTCGACCGCGGTCACCGAGCAGCAGCGGAAGCGCGTGCTCGCGGTCGCTGCGGTGGGTGCGGCTGTCGCGGTGGCGGTACTGCTCGTCGTCGGACTCGTCCAGACCGCGGGGACCGCCGGCATCCTCGGCGACCTGGACATCTACCGCGGGGCGATCTCGTACGCGTTCGCCGGCGGTGACCTGTACGGCTACACCTACACCCACCCGACCGTCCATGGGCTGGGGTTCACCTACCCGCCGTTCTCGGCCATCCTGCTCGCGCCCTTCGCGCTCCTCGACTCGGTGCCCGCCAAGGTGATCTGGACCCTGCTCACCTTCGCCGTCCTGATCGGGTGCCTGTACGTGCTGGTGCGTCGGGCGGGCCGTGACGGGGACTCGCGGCTCGGGCCCACGCCGCCGGCGTCGTCCCGCGCGGCCTGGGTGGCGGGGCTGTCCATCCCGGTGATGGCGAGCTACCCGTTCCTCCACAACCTGATCGTGGGCCAGGTGAGCCTCTTCGTGGTCGCGATGGCGCTGTGCGACCACCTCCTGCCGCGGCGCTGGCAGGGGACGCTGGTCGGCCTGGCCGGTGCGATCAAGCTGACGCCGTTGGTCTTCCTTCCGTACTACCTGATCACCCGCCAGTGGAGGCAGGCCGCGGTGTGCACCGGTGCGTTCGCCGGGGCCACCGGACTCGCCTTCGCCGTGATGCCGGCCGCGTCGGTGTCGTACTGGACGGACAAGCTGTGGCAGACCGGACGTGTCGGACGCACGGACTCCACCGTCAACAAGTCCCTGCTGGGGCTGCTGGCGCGTGAACTGCCGGCCGGCGTCCCCGCCAACCTCGTGTGGCTGGCCGTCGCGGCCGTCGTGGCCGTGCTCGCCTACTGGCGGGCCGCGCAGCACCTTCGGGCGGGCAACCTGTTGGCGGCGACGCTGGCCGTCGGCGCCCTCTCCGTCGCCGTCTCCCCGATCTCGTGGCCCCACCACCAGTTGTGGCTGGTCCTCGCGGCCGCCTGGTACCTGCTGCTGCGCGGCCGGCTGCCGCTCAGTCTGGGCACGGCCCTGTTCGTCGTCTTCCTCGGCTACCCGTGGTTCGACGACCTCGCGCCGGGCACGGTGGGCCCGCTGCTGGCTGTCGGTGTAGAACTCCCGGCCCTGGCGGTCCTGCTGGTCCTGGGCTTCGGGTTGTTGCCCGGTCGCGATCGGGCGGCGGGGAGGACAGCGCCGGAACCGGCCGTCGCGCATGGCTGACCGGAACCGCCCGGCGGGGTGGCCGGAAGGGTCGAGGTGACGCCGGCGGACGCGCCCGTTCCGGGCGGGACCCCCTCCGGGCTGGTCGGCGCGGGCAGCCTCCTGGCCACCGGGGGCGTGCGCCGCCACCTCGATGCGGTGGTCCTGTCGGGCTCGCGTCTGGAGCACTATCGGCGGGCTCTCACCCGTCCCGACCGCCCGTGGATCCGTTGCGGCACGGTGTCGGAGCGGGCCGGCGGCCCGGGCCGCCTCGAGCGCCACGGGCGGCGCCTCGTCGCCGTCGTGGACGAGCCCGCCGGCGAGCGGCGGTACGTGCTCGGCCCGACCGGCTGGGCGCCGGACGCGATCCGGCCGCGCGACGCGGCCGCCATGCCCCCGCCTCCCCCACCAGACGAGTTCGTGGCCGAATCCGGTCAGGAGGTGCGGGGACTGTCCCTCGCCCGCGCCGGGGGAAGGGAGTACGCGCTGGTCGACGAGGCCGGCTCCCTGTTCGGTTACGAGCGACTGCCGAACGGGGAATGGGTGCGCGCGTCCTGCCTGCGGCTGGCGCCCAACGAGCCGTTCACCGTCGCCGCCACAGAGTCGGTGAAGCTGGCGCAGGTGACCGGTGACCTGGACGCCACCCCCACGCCGTGGGGGCAGCGCGCACCGACCCTGTCGGGATCGCGGGCCACGGCCGGCGTCCGCGGCACCGACCTGGGCGTTCGGGTGGAGCACGCCGGACGTTCGTTCCTGCTGTTCGGGGACACGCACTGGAGCGGTCGGCCCTGGCTGGCCACCCGTGACGCGATCGCCGAAGTGGTGCCCGAGGGGCCGGTCGCGGCCGGGCTGCTGCCCGCCGGCCTCCCGGGCGTCCGCTTCCACGGTTCTCCGCTGAAGCTGGTCGGGCGCGCGGCCGGGAGGGTCACCATGCGGGAGTACGACGTGCCCCTGGACGCGTTCTCCGCGGGCGGGCGGCTGTATGCGTTCTTCAGTTCGAACCACTTCACCGGCCCCCGCGTGATGGGACGCTCCGTGCTCGCCCGCGCCGCCGATCCGGAGCTGCGGATCGATCCGGCGGCACGGTGGCGCCCGCTCGTCTTCGAGGTCCTGGGCGGCTTCAGTGAACGGCACTTCGTGAACGTGTCGGTGCAGGTGCGTCCGGCATCGGCGGTGCCCGGTTGTGGCAGCGTAGGAGACGTCCTGCTGGTCTGGGGAACGGGTGCCTACCGTGCCTCCGAGCCGCGGCTGGCTCTCCTCGACCCCGCTCTCGCCACCCGTGCCGCGAGGCGGGGCGCCCGCCCCTTCCGGGTGCGGTACTGGGCGGGGGACGGCTGGTCGGACACCGAGGCGCACGCACGCCCGTTGTTCGGCCCGGAAGCGCTCGGCGAACTGTCGGTGCGGTGGGTTGCCGGCGTGGGCCGCTACCTGATGCTCACGGCGTCCGCTCCGGAGGACCCGATCGGCCCCTCGGTGGTCCTGCGGAGCGCCGCCCTGCCACAGGGGCCGTGGTCGCGACGGGTGAGGCTGCTCGACTGGGTTGCCACCGGGATGTCCCTCGACCCCCACACCCGCTTCATCAAGGCCTCGCGTGACGACGACCCGGTGGGCGACCGGATCTTCCGGTCGCAGGCCCGCGGGACGGGGGCCGCTTACGCGCCGTACCTGTTCGACGCCGTCGTCGACGGGCACGAGCTCGTGCTGCGCTACACACTCTCGACGTGGAACCCGTACCAGGTGGTGCTGATGCAGCACCGGCTTCCGCTCGCCGACCTGCCCTGACCTGCGGCCCTCGGTAGGCTGAGGCCGGCCTGGAGCGGAGGAATGATGGGCAGGGAACAGCTGCGGACCTGGGCGGTGCGAATCGCGCTCGCCCTGGTGCCCGTCGTCGCTGCCCTCTTCGTCGCCGGCGTCCAGATTCCCGGCAGCACGCTGGTGCCCTGGCGACCGAACATGATGGACCTCGGCGTGTACCAGCGGGTGGGCGGGCTCGTCCTCGGCGGCGGCGACATCTTCGACCCCCAGGGGCAGCTGCCCTGGATCTACCCCGCGTTCGCCGCGCTCCTCACCGTGCCGTTCGCGTTCCTGCCTTTCCTCCTCGCGTGCGTCCTGTGGCTGGCGCTGTGCACGGGGGCGCTGGCCGCCGTCCTGCACCGCCTCGGCCTGAGCGGTTGGCGCCTGAGCCTGCTCACCACCGCGGTCATCCTGCTCGTGCAGCCGGTGCGCGACACCCTCGGCTTCGGCCAGCTGGCGATCTTCCTCGTGGCTGCCGCCGTGCTGGACTCGATGCCGGGGCCGCGCCTGCTGCGCCGGCGCGTCCTGCCCGAGGGCTGGCTCGTGGGCGTGGCCGCGGCCGTCAAGCTCACCCCCGCCGTCGTGGCCGCCTACAACTTCTTCGCCGGACGCCGCAAGGCGGGCCTGGTCGCGTTCGCATCCTTCCTGGCTTCGACGGCCGTCGGCTTCCTGCTGCTGCCCACGGCGTCGCTGGAGTACTGGCGCAAGCTCGCCTCCGGCGACTCCGGGCTGAACTCCGGTATCCCGTTCGCCTCCAACCAGTCGGTGTTGGGGCTGTGGAACCGGCTCACCGGAGAGCCGAGTCGCGGCGGGCTGGTCCTGAGTGTGCTGGTGGTCGTGCTGGGGCTGGTCGCTGCGGTGCTGATGCATCGCGTGGGTGAGGTTCCGTTGGCGATCTGCCTGGCGGGTCTCACCAGCCTGCTGGCCTCGCCGATCTCCTGGTCCCACCACTACGTGTGGGTCGTGCCACTCGCGGTCGTGCTGTGGCAGGCGCGAGAGCTGCCCGCCCTCCTGCGGTGGTACGGCCTGGGGTACGCCCTGTGGGTGGCGGTGGCACCGTTCATGTGGTTGCCCAGTGGCGACCTCGTGGAGCTCACCTACGCGCCGTGGCAGCAGGTGGTCGACAACGGGGGCATCGTGGCCGGCGTCCTGCTGCTCGTCAGTGCCGCGGCGACGGCGCTCGGTCCGTGGGGACGGGCCCGGCGCGGCGCCGGATCCGCGAGCCAGGGGGTGTCGGCATGACCCGGGCCCTCCGCGGCTGGTACACCGCGGCGGCCGTGCTCACGTTCGCCTCGGTGGTGATGGGCGCCGTGGTCTGTGCGACCCGCTCGGGCGCGGCCTGCCCCCAGTGGCCGGGCTGCTATCCCGGCCAGTTCGTGCCCGCGGCGGAACTCAACCCGGTGATCGAGTTCACGCACCGCGTGGTCGCGGCCATGACCGGCCCTGCCATCCTGGTCGCAGCGGTCCTCGGCCGTCGCCTTCCCGACCCGCGGCCCCGGCGGCTCGCGTGGCTCGGACTGGCCGGCACGCTCTCCGCCGGGACGTTCGGGATGCTGACGGTCACGGTGGGCATCCCGTGGTGGATGGCCGTGATCGACCTCGCCACTGCCTTCCTGGCCGTGGTCGCCACCCTGCTCGCGCGGCTCCTGCTCGCCGGAGGCGGCGTCCTCACCAGGTCCCGGGCCGCAGCCGCGGCGTGGGCCACGCTCGGGGCCGTGGCGACGATGCACCTGCTGGCGCTCGCGGTGGCGGGCGCACACTCGCTCACCGGCTGCCTCGGCTGGCCGCTGGGCGTTCTGGAGAGCGACCGCTGGCCGTGACTGCAGGCGGCGCGCGTCGTCCTGGCCGCGGCCGCTGTGGCACTCCTGCTCGTCACGCTCCGCCGTACCGAACCCCGGACGTCGGCCTCGCGGGCGGGACGGCTCGTGCTCGGCGGGATCGTCGTGGAGTACCTCCTCGGCGCCCTGGTGCTCGCCGGTGTGGGTGGGCCGGTTGCGCGAACCGCCTCCGCCGTCGTGGCCGGCGCCGTGTTCGGTGGGCTCACCTTCCTCGCGTGCCGGCTGGGCGTCGTGCGTCCCAGCATCAGCCCCGACCTCGTCGCAGCCTGACGGGCGGCTCGCCGACGGCGTCCGGGGAAGGCCGGGGAAGACCCTCAGCCGAGGCGGCGCGAGCGGAATAGCTCCGGCGCTAAGCTAGTTGAGTCTGGTGAACTCAACTTTGCCCCGCGAGGAGAAACGAACCCTTATGGACACCGAGAAGCTGACCACCCGCAGTCGGGACGCGGTGTCGGCGGCCGTCCGCACCGCCCTCACCAACGGCAACCCCAGCGCCGAACCTGTGCACCTGCTGCACGCGCTGTTGCTGGTTCCGGAGAACACCGTCGCCCCGCTGCTCACCGCCGTCGGCGCCGATCCGGCAGTGGTGGACGCCGCTGCGCGCGGCGCGATCACCAAGCTGCCCTCGGCGCAGGGGTCGTCGGTCACCCAGCCCTCCATGTCCGGCGGTCTCGCCCGAGTGATGGCCGACGCCGAGACCCGGGCACAGCAGCTCGGTGACGCCTTCGTCGCCACCGAGCACCTCCTGCTCGGCCTCGCGTCGGTGCAGACCGATGCGCGGAAGATCCTGCGTGACCTCGGGGTCACCGTCGAGGGGCTCAACGAGGCGTTCGCCGCGCTGCGCGGCACCAAGCGGGTGACCTCGGCCGAGGACGAGGGTGCTCAGTCGGCCCTCGACAAGTACTCCGTCGACCTGACCGCACGCGCCCGCGAGGGCAAGCTGGACCCGGTGATCGGGCGCGACGCCGAGATCCGGCGGGTCGTGCAGGTGCTGGCCCGGCGTACCAAGAACAACCCGGTGCTGATCGGTGAGCCCGGCGTCGGCAAGACCGCCGTCGTCGAGGGGCTGGCCCAGCGCGTCGTCGCCGGCGACGTCCCCGACTCCCTGCGTGACCGGCGCGTGGTCTCCCTCGACCTGGCCTCGATGGTGGCCGGCGCCAAGTACCGGGGCGAGTTCGAGGAGCGGCTGAAGGCCGTGCTGAACGAGATCAGGGACGCGGAGGGCCGCATCATCACCTTCATCGACGAGCTGCACACCGTCGTGGGGGCGGGGGCCACGGGAGACTCGTCGATGGACGCCGGCAACATGCTCAAGCCGATGCTGGCCCGGGGCGAACTGCGCATGATCGGTGCCACCACCCTCGACGAGTACCGCGAGCGCATCGAGAAGGACCCGGCCCTCGAGCGCCGGTTCCAGCAGGTGTTCGTCGGCGAACCGAGCGTTGAGGACACGATCGCGATCCTTCGTGGCCTGCGACAGCGCTACGAGGCCCACCACAAGGTCCGCATCACCGACGCGGCGCTGGTCGCGGCCGCGTCCCTGTCGAACCGTTACATCACCAGCCGCCAGCTGCCCGACAAGGCGATCGACCTGATCGATGAGTCGGCATCACGGCTGCGCATGGAGATCGACTCCTCACCGGAGGAGATCGACCAGCTCCGCCGCGACATCGACCGCATGACCATGCAGGCGTTCGCCCTCGAGAAGGAGGAGGACGCGAACTCGCGCGAGCGCTACACCCGGCTCACGGCCGCGCTGGCGGACGCGAAGGAGGAGCTCCGCAGCCTCGAGGCGCGCTGGGAGGCCGAGAAGTCCGGCCTGAACCGGGTCGGCGAGGTCAAGGAGAACATCGACCGGCTGCGGATCGAGGCCGAGAAGGCGCAGCGGGAGGGCGACCTGACCAAGGCGTCGGAGATCCTGTACGCCCGGATCCCTGCGCTCGAGGCCGAGCTCGATCGCGCGACCGAGCAGGAGCTGAACACCAAGCCGATGGTCAGCGAGGAGGTGTCGGCCACCGACATCGCCGAGGTGGTCGCGGCGTGGACGGGGATCCCTGTCGGCAAGCTGCTCCAGGGTGAGAGCGAGAAGCTCCTGGCCATGGAGGACCGGCTCGGCGAGCGGCTCATCGGGCAGCGTCCGGCCGTCCAGGCGGTCGCCGACGCCGTCCGCCGTTCGCGGGCGGGGATCTCGGACCCGAACCGGCCCACCGGGTCGTTCCTCTTCCTCGGTCCCACCGGTGTCGGCAAGACGGAGCTGGCCAAGTCGCTGGCCGAGTTCCTGTTCGATGACGAGCACGCGATGGTTCGCCTGGACATGAGCGAGTACGGCGAGAAGCACACCGTCTCGCGGCTCGTCGGCGCCCCGCCCGGCTACATCGGTTACGAGGAGGGCGGCCAGCTCACCGAGGCCGTCCGGCGTCGTCCGTACTCCGTCGTGCTCCTCGACGAGGTCGAGAAGGCGCATCCCGAGGTGTTCAACATCCTCCTGCAGGTGCTGGACGACGGCCGCCTCACCGACGGGCAGGGGCGGACGGTCGACTTCCGCAACGTCATCCTGATCATGACCAGCAACCTCGGGTCGCAATTCATGGCCGACCCGAACCTGCACGCCGACACCAAGCGCGAGGCCGTGATGGGGGTCGTGCGGCAGTCGTTCAAGCCCGAGTTCCTGAACCGGCTCGACGAGATCGTGATCTTCGACCCGCTGGGCACCGAGGAGCTCAGCCGGATCGTCGACATCCAGCTGAACCGCCTGAACCAGCGCCTGCTCGACCGGCGGATCAGCGTCGAGGTCAGCCAGGCCGGCAAGGACTGGCTGGCGCTGACCGGCTTCGACCCGGTGTACGGCGCGCGTCCGCTCAAGCGGCTGGTCCAGACCACGATCGAGGACGCCCTGGCCAAGCAGGTGCTGGCCGGCACGGTGGACGACGGGGACACGGTCCGGTTCGACCTGAACGCCGACGGCACCGGCCTTGCCGTCGTCGAGCACGCGGAGGTCGGCTGACCGATTGGGGACGGTTCCGGATGCGTCAGGTGACGCGTTCGGAACCGTCCCCGGTGCGTCAGGTGACGCGTTCGGAACCGTCCCCGATGCGTCAGGTGAGGCGGTGGCGAACCGTCCCGGTTGGTCAGCCGCCGAACGTGATCGCGACCTTGCTTCCCGAGAGGTCGGCCTGCACCTGGTAGATGGCGCTGTAGCCGAACCAGCGACGGCCGTTGGTGGAGCTGAGGTCCACCCTGACCTGGACGTTGACGTTCGCCCTTACCACGGTCGGGTTGCCCGCGTCGGCGACCGGCTTGATCTTCTTCATCGCTCCCGCGTTCTTGGTCACGCGCCAGCGGATGCTGGAGTTGCGCGGCTTGTTGCCGCCGGGCAGGTAGGTCCCGAAGCCGCAGCGCTGGGGCGCGAGCGACCGGGAGCGCAGGCACGAGGTCAGCTTCTTCTGGGCGGCCGCCCGCACCGCGGAGACGCCCTTCGCGCTGAGCTTCAGACGCATGGAGCTCGTGTCCGGCGAGTCCGCGGGTGACTCCACCAGGAACGCCCCCTTGCTCACGGTGTAGCGGGAGTCGTTGGCAGCCAGGACGTAGGCGCCCGGGAACAGTGTCGGCGCGTCCCCGGTCAGCGGGACGCCGTTGAGGGAGAGCGTCAGCAGGTCGGTCGACACGCCGGAGAGGTCCACGCTGGACGCGACGTCGGCGAGCCGCCAGTCGGTGCCGTTCCTGACCACGGCGAACGAGGTGTCCACCACCCGGCTTCCCACCTTGTAGCTGGCGTCGACGCTGCCGCCCGTCACCGACCCCTGCTCCACCCGGATGTCGCTGATCGGCGCGAGCCGCAGGGACGCGGCCAGCACGTCGCTGGTGAGGAAGGCCGTGTCGTCCGGCGGTGCGGCGGCGTAGGCGAGGGCGGCGTCCGCCTCTCCCCGCGACAGGGCCTCGAGGTAACCCTGCACCGCGGCGGGCGCGTCCGCCGGCTGCGGCGGCGGGACCGTCGCGGTCGTGCCGGTGCTCGCGGTCGGACCCGGCGCCGTCGGGCGCCCCAGGCCGTTGAGGGCGAACACCCCGACCAGCCCGATCACGAGGATGCCGACGATGCTCGCGATGATCACGGGAGCCTTGCTCGACCGGCGTGGCGGCCCACCGTAGGGCGCCTGCCCGCTGCCGGGCTGAGCCGGGTAGGGCTCGGCGGCGTAGGGCTGCCCGGGGTAGGCCTGCCCGGTGTAGGGCTGGCCGGCGTAGGGCTGTGTGGGATACGGCCCCGACGCCGGCCCGGCGTAGCCGGCGGGGGCCGGACCGGAGTACGCCTGGCCCCCTTGCGGGGGGCCGGCGTATGGCCCGGGCTGCCCGGCCGGACCGGCGTAGGGCTGCCCGGGGTACGGCTGTCCTCCTCCGTACCCCTGGTCGGCGTACCCCTGCCCGTAGTCCGTACCGGGGTAGCCGGGCTGCGGCGGCCCGCTGGCGTAGGAGGCCATCGCCGGATTGACCGGTTGCGGACCGGACGGCGGAGTCGCGAGAGGGGGCAGCGGCTGGGTCGGCTCGACCAGGACCGGCTCGACGGGCAGCGGCCGGGTCGGCTCCGGCTGGGCCGGAAGGGGCCGCGTCGGATCGGTTCCCGGGTCGCCCGGCGGCGGGCCCACGGGCGCGGGTTGCGGCTCGGATGGCGGTGTCTGCGCCGCCCCCGTCCAGGGAGGTTGCTCCGGCTCCGGGCCGGTCCGGGGTTCGTGGGTGTTGCTCGCCATTTCTCCGCCTGCTGGAGTGGGTGACTGCCTGCGCGCAACCCTAGTGGGGTCGCCCGTGAGGCAACCAGAGCGGAACCACGACCTATGCTCCTCGCATGAGCCAGCTGGTGCCCGCGCCGGACGACCGGCGTGCGTTCCTGGTGGTCAACGGTCGCACCGAGCAGTCCTGGGTCGACCCGTCCGATCCCCTCCGTCTGGAGTTCGAGTACGTGCAGCGCATCGCGGAGGTGCTCGAGGAGACCGTCCTGGCGCGGCCACCGAGCGAGCGGGTGCGCGTCATTCACATCGGCGGCGGGGGCCTCACGCTGCCGCGCTATGTGGAGGCCCGGCGTCCGCACACCGCGCAGGTGGTGCTCGAACCCGACGAGGCGCTCACCGAGCAGGTGCGCGCGAAGCTGCCGCTGCCCCGCAACTCCGGGATCAAGGTGCGTCCGGTCGACGGCCGGAGCGGCGCAGCGCACCTGCCGTCAGGCTGCGCTGATCTGGTCATCGTGGACGCCTTCGCCGGCGCCAGCGTGCCGGCAGAACTCGCCACCGTCGAGTTCCTGGCCGAACTGGACCGGGTCCTGCGCACCGGGGGACTGGTCGTGATGAACCTGACCGACTCGGCACCGTTCGCCTGGGCGCGACGCTGCCTGGCCGCCTTCGACGCGTGCTTCCCGCACGTGGCGGTGAGCGCCGAGGTGCCGGTCTGGAAGGGGCGCCGCTTCGGCAACCTGGTCGCCGCGGCCGGCGCCCGGGTGCCCGTCGACGGCCTGGTCCGCAGGCTCGCACGAGCCGCCTCCCCGTACCGTCTGGTGTCCGGCGCGGACCTGACCCGCTGGATCGCCGGCGCCGAGCCGTTCACCGATGCGGACGCCGAACCCTCCCCGTCGCCGGCCTGGAGCCGTGGCTGGTTCTCCTGACCGCTCCGCTACCGTTCTGCCATGGCAGCGCGCGACGAGCTCATCGAACGGATCCAGGCCCTCGCGGTGGTGCGCGGGCGCGTCACCCTCGCATCCGGCAAGGAGGCCGACTACTACGTGGACCTGCGGCGCGTCACGCTGGACGGAGCCGCAGCGCCCCTTGTCGGTGAGGTGATGACCGACCTGGTCGCCGACTGGCGGTTCGACGCGGTCGGGGGACTCACGCTGGGTGCCGACCCGGTGGCCGTCGCCATGCTGCACCACGCCGCCCACACCGGCGGACGCCTGGACGCGTTCGTGGTGCGCAAGGAGTCGAAGTCGCACGGCCTCCAACGCCGGATCGAGGGCACCGAGGTGGCCGGACGCAAGGTGCTGGTCGTCGAGGACACGTCCACCACCGGCGGCTCGGTGATGACCGCGGTGGACGCCGTCCGTGAAGCCGGCGCGGAGGTGGTGGGGGTCGCCGTGATCGTGGACCGCAGCACCGGGGCGCGCGAACTGATCGAGGCGGCCGGCATTCCGTACCGCTACGCCGTGGGGCTTTCCGACCTCGGCCTCTAGCCCCGCCCGGCCGTCCGGCGGACAGGGACGGGCCGGGGAGGACGCCGGTCGTTCCCCGGATGAGCACCGGACCCCTCGCCAGCGTGGGGGGCGGTCGTTAGGCTGGGCTCGGCCGGTCAATCACGTCGAATGGGGAATCCTGAAAATGCTCTGGTTCTTTCTGATCCTGCTGCTCATCGTCGTCGTCCTCGGGTTCTACGCAGTCGGGCTCTACAACGGCTTCGTCCGTTCCCGGAACCTCATCCAGGAGTCCTGGCGCCAGATCGACGTCGAGCTGAACCGGCGCTACGACCTCATCCCCAACCTGGTCGAGACCGTGCGCGCCTACGCGGCCCACGAGCGCAACACCCTTGAGGGCGTCACCCGCCTGCGCAACCAGGCGGCAGCACTGGCACAGGCCGGCGGCGGCGCGGTCACCCAGGAACGTGCGCAGGTCGAGGAGCAGCTGAGCGGTGCCGTGCGCAACCTGTTGGTGAGCGTCGAGGCCTACCCCGAGCTCAAGAGCAACGTGAACTTCCTCGAACTGCAGCGGGAGCTGACGGCCACCGAGGACCGCATCGCCGCCGGACGCCGCTTCTACAACGCCAACGTGCGCAACTACAACACACAGGTGGAGTCGTTCCCGTCGAATGTGGTCGCCGGGATGTTCAAGTTCGAGAAGGCGACCTACTTCGAGGTCAACGACGCGGTGGTCCGCCAGGCCCCGCACGTCAGCTTCGGTGAGATCAGCGACCGCCCGGACGCGGCTCCCGAGCCGACGAACGACCAGCTGACCGCGGGCGCCGCCCCGTCCGCGCTGCCGAACCCGCAGGCGTACCCCCAGGCGAACCCCGCGGCGCCGGCTCCCGGGGAGTTCGGCTCGCCGCAGCCGCCGACCTACCAGCCGCAGCAGGTCGAGGCGCCGCCCGCCCAGCCGTACCCGCCGCAGCAGCCCTACCCCCCGCAGCAGTCCGGCCAGCCGCAGCCGCCGACCTACCAGCAGCCGCCTCAGCAGCAGTAGCGCAGGGCGTCCGGCTCAGTCGCCGGCGCCCGGGACGTGCTCGGTGACGTCGTCGTACGTCGCCGCGCTCGGGAACTCGCCGGGGGCGTAGGTCATCTGGACCACACCGGTCGGGAACACCGCCGATCCGAGCAGTGTCAACGGCAGCGCGTCCGCGTCGTCGGTGAACAGGCGCTGGCCATGGCGGGCGGCCACCGGGTGCACCAGCAGCCGGAGTTCGTCGAGCTGGCCGGCGGCGATCAGCTGCCTCACCACCGAGAGCGACCCGGCCACGAGCACCTTGTCGACCCCCGGCTGCTCGCGCAGCGACGCGACCGTGGCCAGCAGGTCGTCGGTGCGCTCGGCGTTGCGCCAGCCGAGGTCCTGGTCGCCCCGGGTCGCCACGATCTTGGGGGTGTCGCCCAGCTGTTTGGCGAACAGGGCGTCGACCTCGCCCGCGGCCTCGCGGCCCGGCCACGCCCCGGCGAAACTTTCATACGTGACCCGCCCGAGCAGCAGCACGTCCGTGCCCTCGTAGTCGGCGTTGACCGCGGCGCCCATGTTCTCGTCGAAGTACGGGAAGTGCCACGCGGGATCGACCTCCGCAACGCCGTCGAGCGAGATGAAGAGGGTGGAGATGATCGTCGTCATGCGCCCAGTCTCCCCGCTGTGGGAAGCGGGCAGGCCCCAGCGCCGTTCAGGCGGCGCCGGCGAGACGGCGTTCGAGGTAGGTGAGCACCTCGGTGGTGCCGGCATTGAGGCGGACGGTCGCCAGGTCGTCCCCCCTGGTCAGCCCACGGTTCACCAGCACGATCGGGAGTCCGAGCCGGGAGGCCTGGCGCACGTAGCGGAGCCCGGACATCACGGCCAGCGAGGTACCCGCCACGAGCAGGGCGTCCGCCGCGCCGACCAGGTCCGACGCCTCCCGGACGCGTTCCAGGGGGACCGACTCCCCGAAGAACACGATGTCTGGCTTGAGGATGCCGCCGCAGGCCGGGCAGTCGGCGACGACGAAGCCGGCCGTGGAGGCGAGCACCATGTCGGCGTCGGGCGCCACCTCCACGTCCCCCAGTTCGCTGACGCGGTCGAGGAAGCCCGGATTCAACGCGGTCAGCCTCTCGTCGAGCTCGGCGCGCGTGCACGTCCAGCCGCAGGAAAGGCAGCGCACCACCTGGTAGTGGCCGTGCAGGTCGACGACCCGGCGCGAGCCGGCCCTCTGGTGCAGCCGGTCGACGTTCTGGGTGATCACGCCGGAGACGGCGCCGGCGCGCTCGAGCCGGGCCAGCGCGAAGTGGCCGTCGTTCGGCTCGGTGGCATGCATGTGGTGCCAGCCGAGGTGGTTGCGGGCCCAGTAGTGGCGGCGGTAGTCCGCGCTGCCGACGAACTGGTCGTACGTCATGGGGTTGCGGGGCTTGGCGTCCGGGCCGCGGTAGTCCGGCAGCCCGGAGTCGGTGGAGAAACCGGCGCCGGTGAGCGCGACCACCGCGCGTCCGCCCAGCACGTCTGCGGCGGCGTCCAGCTCGGCCTGCCCGGCCGGCGGCCGGGAGTCCACGTCCCCGGGCATCCAGCCGATGCCCGTCCGCCGGACGCTCAGGGCTCGACGACCTCGGCGGCCTCGGCGGCCTCGGCCGCCTTGCGGCGGCGGTGCAGCCACGCTTCGATCGCCATCGGGATGACCGAGACCAGGACGATGGCCACCAGCACCGCGTCGATGTTGGACTTGATGAACTCGATGCGGCCCAGGAAGAACCCGAGCAGCGTCACCCCGGCGGCCCAGACCACCGCACCGATGCCGGTCCAGGTGATGAACGTGCGGAAGCTCATGCCGGCCGCACCGGCGACCATCGTGACGAAGGTGCGGACGAACGGGACGAACCGGCCCATCACCAGCGCCTTGGATCCGTAGCGCTCGAAGAAGTTGTGGGTCTGGGTGAGGTGGCGCTGGGAGAACACCTTGCCGATGAACCCCCGCCGTGGCTTGAACAGCCCCGGCGCGACCCGCTTGCCCACCCAGTAGCCGCCCCCGTTTCCCAGCACGGCTG
>JAEVYS010000094.1 GCA_023392635.1 Actinomycetes bacterium
GGGTCGTCCTGCGGGCAGCCGTCCGCGTGGTCGCCGTGCGCGTCGTCGATGGACGAGCACCCCGGCCGCCGGCGCCGCTCGGGCGCCGGCGGGCCGGCGGGGTGCGGGCGGTCTGCTTCACTGGTCCAGCCTTGCAGCAGTGGTCAAACCAGAGGCGGCGGCATGCCGCTCAGAGCCGGGTGAACTCCAGCCGGAAGGTCTCCGGCCCACGCTCCAGGTACTCCAGTCGGAACGAGTCCGGGGCCACGCGGTTCAGCTGGGTGAGAAGGGGCAATGGGTCGTGGTTGACCACGAGGACGACCTTCTGGCCCGGCTTCATGCTGGTGAGCCCGCCGATGATCGCGCCGTGCCGGACGATCTTGGGCAGCGAACTCGCGACCAGCTCCGGCGTCGCCTCGGAGCTGCCGCACCCGCAGCCGCAGCCGCCGGTGCGTGCGGGGCTGGTGGCGAGGGCGATCTCGATCGGCATGTGCTTCCTCAGGCTCGGGGTCGGGGTACCCCCAGAGGGTACCGGCTCGGCGGCGGAGGCCGCGACCCGCCTGTGGACAGCCGACGCCTCGACGCGCTTTTCCACAGGCAGGCGCCCCGCCTGACGCGCCGCAGGGTCCACCGCCGATAGTGCAGGCATGAAGGTTGCGACCGAACCGGTGATGAGCGAGGTGGTGCGCCAGCGTCTCGAGCTGCTGCTGGCCGAGGTACGGCCGCGGTACGCGATCGAGGACGAGCGGCCTGCTGACGAGGCGGGCATGCCGGAGGCGGAAGAGTTGCCGCCGGGGGTCGGCCACGTCGGCGAGGAGGCCGAGCAGGTATCGGCACCCCAGCCGGCTCGCCTCCTCCGTTCGCCGCCCGGCGCGCTCGTCCGCCAGCTGGGCCGACGGGCGAGGGACTTCACGCGCGACCATCTCGCTGCAGTGCTGCTGGTCCTCGTGGTCGGCTGCGGCTGGACCGCCTACAGCCTGTTGCAGGCGCGATCGACACCGGTCGCGGTCGCCGCCGCCAGTCCCGTCGTCGTGGACGATCCGACGGCGACGCCGACGCCGTCCGCCCCGCCGCGGATCCTGGTTCACGTCATCGGGGCGGTTCGGCACCCAGGCCTCGTCGACGTGGCTTCGGGCAGCCGGGTCGCCGACGCCGTGGCCGCGGCGGGAGGACTGGCGTCGACGGCCGATCCCGCCGAGCTCAATCTGGCCGAGGTGGTCGATGACGGCTCGCAGGTGGTGATCGGTACCAGGGCGAAGCCTCGAGGCGAGGTGCGGGCCCCGGGGTCGGCGGCGGGGCCGGGGGCAGCCGTGGGTACGGCGTCTCCCGCCGGCGCCGCCACCGTGTCGCTGAACACGGCCACCCTTTCCCAGCTGGACACGCTGCCCGGCGTGGGACCGGTGACCGCTCAGAAGATCCTCGAGTGGCGCGCACAGCACGGCCGGTTCAGTTCGGTCAGCGAGTTGCAGGAGGTGGACGGGATCGGCCCGAAAACCTTTGCCGACATCGCGCCGCATGTCAGAGTCTAGCGCACCGCCGGAGCGCGCGGGTACCGCTGGCGGGTCCGATCAGGACGGCAGGATCGACTGGCGAGGTCCCACGCTCGGGACGGCAGCCGGGGTCGGCGGGTGGGCGGGCACGTCCGGGGCCGTCTGGCTCGGCCTGTGCGCCGGGGCGGCGGGGCTCGTCCTTGGTCTGTTCGGCCTGCTGCGTCGCCGGTGGTTGGTGGCCGCCTGCGGCGCCGTGCTCCTCGCGGCGGTGGGCGTGAGCGGCGCGCGCGTCTGGGTCGCCGGAGTGGGGCCGGTGCCGGCGTGGGCGCGGGAGGGCGCGGTCGTCACGATCGAGGCGCGCGTGGCGGGCGGGAGGGTGACGGACTCCGGACCGGGCGGCCCGCTGTGGGTGGCCGACGGCCGGCTGCAGACGGTCGTGGGTCGCAGCCAGGCCTGGGACACCGGGGGGACGGTTCGCCTATCGGCGTCCGGTGAGCTGACCCGGGCGTGGGCGGACGTGCCGGTCGGGTCCATGGTCCGGGCCGTTGTGAGGCTCAGCCCGGCGGGCGCGGACGAGCCGGTGAGCGCGTGGGCCCGGGCCCGGTCTGCCCCGGAGGTGGTGGCGCCACCGTCACCCGTGGAAGCAGCGGTCACCACCGTCCGGGCGGGGCTCAGGCAGGCGGTGTCCGGACTTCCCCCGGACCCGCGAGCGCTCGTGCCGGCGCTCGTCGTCGGCGACACGGACGCGATGACCGCCGAGCTCCAGGAGAAGTTCCGGAGCACCGGCCTCACGCACCTGACGGCGGTCTCGGGGGAGAACCTCACCCTCATGCTGGCGGCCATGCTCTGGTTCGCCGCTCGTGCGGGGCTGGTCGGCTGGTGGCGGCGCGGACTGGTGATGCTCGGGGTGGTGGCGTTCGTGCTGCTCTGCCGGGCCGAGCCGAGCGTCCTGCGAGCCGCCGCCATGGGACTGATCAGCCTGGCCGCCCTCGGCTGGGGTGGTACGCGGCAGGGCTTGCGTTACCTGTCCTGGGCGGTGGTGCTGCTCGTCCTCACCGACCCGTGGCTGAGCCGCTCGACCGGTTTCGCGCTCTCGGTGTGCGCGAGCGCGGGGATCATCGTGTGGGCGGGGGCGTGGTCACGCTCGCTGGGGCGCTGGCTCCCGCGCTGGCTCGCCGAGGCGGTGGCCGTGCCGATCGCGGCGCAGCTGGCCACGCAGCCGATCGTGACCGCGATCTCGGGCCAGATCAGCCTCGCCGGCGTCGCGGCGAACCTTCTCGCCGCGCCGCTGGTCGGCCCGGGTACCGTGCTGGGGTTCCTCGCGGCCGGCCTGTCGGTCGTCATGCCCCCGCTCGCCGCGCTCGCCGGCTGGCTCGCCGGGGGGTTCGCGCAGGGGTTGTGCTGGGTGGCCGAGGCGGGCAGCAGCCTGCCCGGCGCCGTGGTCGCCTGGCCAGACGGCCCGCTGCCGTTCGCCGTCCTGACCGTCGCCTGCGTCGTGGCCCTGGTCGGGCTCCCGTTCCTGTGGCGGCGTCCGTGGCTGGCGGTCCTGGTGGGTCTCGCGATGGTGGCCGTCATGATCCGGCCGGTCTCCGTCCCCGGCTGGCCGCCGCCGGAATGGCAGTTCGTCAGCTGCGACATCGGCCAGGGTGACGCCTCGGTGATCTCGGCGGGGAAGGGCCGTGCGATCGTCGTCGACACCGGGCCGGAGCCACGGCCGGTCGACCGGTGCCTCGACCAGTTGGGAGTGACCGACGTCGCGTGGCTCGTGATCACCCACCTCCACGCCGACCACGTGGGCGGTGTCGCGGGGGTGGCGTCCGGACGCACGGTGGAGAGGGTGCTGTTCTCCGGCGTGACCGAGCCCGCGGGTGGGTGGCACCTACTGGAGTCGACGCTGCCGCACGTTCCCCGCACGGTTGCCCGGCCCGGGATGGTGGTCGCGGCGGGCGCGGTGCAGCTGGCCGTCCTGTCCGTGAAGCCCTACACCTCGGGCGGGGAGACCGGGGAGGACTCGGCCGGCCAGAACGACAGCTCCGTGGTGATGCGGGTGACGTCCGGTGCCCTGACCGTCCTGCTCGGGGGCGACGTCGAAGAGGCCGGCCAGGCGAACGCGTTGTCGACCGCCGGCGACCTGTCCGCCCAGGTGCTGCTCGTCCCGCACCACGGTTCCGCCCACCAGTCGCCGGAGTTCCTCGGGGCCGTGGGCGAGAGGGTGGCACTGGTCAGCGTCGGCAAGGACAACGACTACGGGCACCCGGCCGCCCGCACGATCGCCGCTGTGGCCGGCGGCGGAGCCCAGATCTACCGCACCGACCAGAACGGCTCGGTCGCAGTGTCCCGTGAGGGCGACACGCTGCAGGTCACGACCTCGCGCAGCGGCTAGCAGCCACCGGGAAGGCGGGCACGCGGGCTGCCGGTGTCGCCGGCGGCGAGCGGTGGGGGCGGCGGCTGGCATGCTAGGGCGCGTGGACGATCCCAGCCCGTTCGGGCGAGTACTGCTGGTCACCGGGCCGGAGTCGCTGCTCGCGGAGCGCGCCGCGGCCGACTTCGTGGCCGCAGCGGTCGGCGAGCGTCCTGACGCTGCCGTGACCAGGGTCGAGGCTGCCCAGCTGGACGCCGGCTCGCTCGCCGAGGCCGCGGGCGGTTCCCTGTTCGCTTCCGCCACGGTCCTGGTGGTCAACGAGCTCGGCGACCTGCCGGCCGACCTGGCCGACCAGTTGGTGGCGCTGGCGGGCGACCCGGGAGCCGATCTCGCCCTGTGCCTGGTGCACTCCGGTGGCAACAAGGGCAAGGCAGTGCTCGACCGGCTGCGCAAACTGCGCGTCCACGTCCAGGACTGCCCGCCCATCAAGCCGTGGGAGTTGCCGCAGTTCGTCGCAGCGGAGGCACGCCGGCTCAAGGGACGGGCGGATGCGGCCAGCGCGGGCGTCCTCGTGGACGCTGTCGGCACCGACACCCGCTCGCTCGTGGCCGCCGTCCGACAGCTGCTCGACGACTCACCCGATCGGCTGCTCACGGAGGCGGCGGTGCGCCGCTACTTCGGCGGCCGCGCGGAGGTGACCAGCTTCGCGGTCGCCGACGACGCGCTCAGCGGACGCACCGACGGTGCCCTGGGCAAGCTTCGTTGGGCCTTGGCGACCGGTGTGGCGCCGGTGCTGATCACCAGCGCGTTGTCGGGCAACCTCCGCAGCCTCGGCAAGTACCTCGACGGCCGCGACCGGCGCATGGCCGACGCAGACCTCGCCCGCAGCATCGGCGTCCCGCCGTGGAAGCTGAAGGACCTCTCCCGACTGGCCCGCGACTGGACGCCGGCCTCCCTGGCCAGGGCCATCCAGGTGGTCGCGGTCGCCGACGCCCAGGTCAAGGGCGCGGCCAGCGACGCGGGTTTCGCGCTCGAGCAGGCGGTGCTGAAGGTGATCAGCTGCCGCCGCGAGCGCCGTTGAGGGGGTGCGGGGAGACGACAAACGCCGCCCGGTCTCCCGGGCGGCGTCTGACGAGGAAGATCAGAGCGCGGCGGCCTTCGAGGCGATCGCCGACTTGCGGTTCGCAGCCTGGTTCTTGTGGATGACGCCCTTGCTGACGGCCTTGTCGAGCGCGCGGGTGGCGGTCTTCGCCAGCTCCTGCGCCTTGGCGGTGTCGCCCTCGGCGACGGCCTCGTTGAACTTGCGGACGTGCGTGCGCAGGCCGGACTTGACGGCCTTGTTCCGCAGCCTGGCCTTCTCGTTGGTCAGGATCCGCTTCTTCTGAGACTTGATGTTTGCCACAGGGCTTGCCCTCTTCGCAGGTTGTGCTTGGTTGTCGCGCCGCGCAGACGCGACTGTGAACTCTATCAGCGACCCGGCGGGCCCCTCAAATCGGAAGGGGCGGGCCCCGTCCGGTATCGTGTGCTGGCTACCCGCTTGACGAGAAGAAAGTGCATGCCGACTCCCGCTCCTGGCAAGACCCCGCCCGCGATCATCCGGAACTTCTGCATCATCGCGCACATCGACCACGGCAAGTCCACCCTCGCCGATCGGATGCTGCAGCTCACCGGTGTCGTCGACGAGCGCTCGATGCGTGCCCAGTACCTCGACCGCATGGACATCGAGCGCGAGCGGGGCATCACGATCAAGTCCCAGGCCGTGCGCATGCCGTGGACGGTCGACGGTACCGACTACGTGCTCAACATGATCGACACCCCCGGGCACGTCGACTTCACCTATGAGGTGTCCCGGTCGCTGGCCGCCTGCGAGGGCGCGATCCTGCTGATCGACGCCGCGCAGGGCATCGAGGCGCAGACGCTCGCGAACCTGTACCTCGCGCTCGAGGCGGACCTGCACATCGTCCCGGTGCTGAACAAGATCGACCTGCCCAGCGCCCAGCCGGAGAAGTACGCCGCCGAGATCGCGCACCTGGTCGGCTGCGACGCCGACGACATCTTCCGCGTGTCGGCGAAGACCGGCGAGGGTGTGCGCGAGCTGCTCGACCACATCGTCGCCGACATCCCGCACCCGGTCGGCGACCCGAAGGCCCCGCCGCGCGCGCTGATCTTCGACTCGGTGTACGACACCTACCGCGGTGTCGTCACCTACGTGCGGGTGGTCGACGGCGAGCTCAGCCACCGCGAGCGCGTGCTCATGATGTCCACCAAGGCCACGCACGAGACGCTCGAGGTCGGAGTGATCTCACCCGAGCCCATCAAGGCCTCCGCCCTCGGTGTCGGCGAGGTCGGGTACCTGATCACCGGCGTGAAGGAGGTGCGCCAGTCCCGGGTCGGTGACACGGTGACCTCGGCGGCCAACCCGGCCACCCGCGACCTCGGCGGCTACCGGCCGCCGCACCCGATGGTCTACGCCGGGCTCTACCCGATCGACGGTGCCGACTTCCCCGAACTGCGCGAGGCGCTGGACAAGCTGCAGCTCAACGACGCCGCGCTCACCTACGAGCCCGAGACGTCCGGTGCCCTCGGCTTCGGCTTCCGGGTGGGCTTCCTCGGCCTGCTGCACATGGAGATCGTGCGCGAGCGGCTGGAACGCGAGTTCAACCTCGACCTGATCTCGACCGCTCCGAACGTGGTCTACCGGGTGGTGATGGAGGATGGCACCGAGCATGTCGTCACCAACCCCTCGGAGTACCCGGACGGCAAGATCGCCGAGGTCCACGAGCCGGTGGTGCGGGCGACGATCCTGACCCCTGCTGACTTCATCGGCACGGTGATGGAGCTGTGCCAGGCGCGCCGGGGCGAGCAGCTGGGCATGGACTACCTGTCCGAGGACCGGGTCGAGATCCGGTACCTCCTGCCGCTGGCGGAAATCGTGTTCGACTTCTTCGACGCGCTGAAGTCGCGGACGAAGGGTTTCGCCTCCCTCGACTACGACGAGGCCGGCGAACAGGTCAGCAAGCTGGTCAAGGTCGACATCCTGCTGCACGGCGAGCCCGTGGACGCGTTCAGCTCCATCGTCCACACCGACGCCGCCTACGCCTACGGCGTCGCCATGGCCAAGAAGCTCAAGGAGCTGATCCCGCGCCAGCAGTTCGAGGTCCCGATCCAGGCCGCCATCGGTGCCCGCGTGATCGCGAGGGAGAGCGTCCGGGCGGTCCGCAAGGACGTGCTCGCCAAGTGCTACGGCGGTGACATCACCCGCAAGCGGAAGCTGCTGGAGAAGCAGAAGGAGGGCAAGAAGCGGATGAAGATGGTCGGCCGCGTCGAGGTGCCCCAGGAGGCGTTCGTCGCCGCGCTGTCCACCGGGGAGTCCCCCGACAAGAAGAAGTAGCCCGATTCCCGCTGCGGCCTCGCGCACCCGCGCCGGGCCGCAGCGGCGGGCGTGACCAGAATAGGCTCGTTCCCATGGACGCAGAGATCGGCATCATCGGCGGAAGCGGGTTCTACTCGTTCCTCACCAACGCCACCACGGTGCTGCCCACCACACCCTTCGGCTCGCCCAGCGCACCGTTGACGATCGGCGAGGTCGCCGGACGCCGGGTCGCCTTCGTGCCCCGCCACGGCCAGCGCCACCAGTTCCCGCCGCACAAGGTCAACTACCGCGCCAACCTGTGGGCGCTGCGCAGCGTCGGCGTCCGCCAGGTGCTGGCTCCGGCAGCGGTCGGGTCGCTGCGTCCCGAGCTCGGCCCGGGCACGTTCGTGGTACCCGACCAGGTGATCGACCGCACCTGGGGCCGCAAGCACACCGTCTACCACGCCAAGGGCCACGTGGTGCACGTGGGGTTCGCCGATCCGTACTGTCCCCGCGGACGGGCGGCACTGCTGGCGGCTGCAGACTCCGACGTGCAGCCGGTCGACGGCGGCACCCTGGTGGTCATCAACGGGCCCCGCTTCTCGACGAAGGCCGAGTCCCGGATGAACTCCGCGGCCGGCGGCACCATCGTCGGCATGACCGGCATGCCGGAGGCGATCGTCGCCCGGGAGCTGAACCTGTGCTACTCGACCGTCTGCCTGGTCACCGACCACGATGCCGGCGTGGACGGGGGCGAGGCGGTCACGCACGCCGAGGTGCTGGCGCAATTCGCCGGCAACATCGAGCGGATGAAAGCCCTCCTCACCCGTGCGATCGCCGGCATGCCCGCGCTCGAGCCGGACGCCACCGCGACCTGTACCTGCCGGCACGCGCTCGACGGTCAGCAACTCCCGTTCGAACTGCCCTGACCGGCCGGGGCTGAGCGTGCCGTCCACACCTCCCGAGGGCCAGCCGGCACCGCTGGACGGGCGCCTCCCGCCGCAGGCGCTGCGAGGCCTGCCGGGGCGTCCGCTGAGCCTGTACGTCCACGTGCCGTTCTGCGCGAGCCGGTGCGGTTACTGCGACTTCAACACCTACACGGCCTCGGAGCTGGGTGCCGCGCCGGGGGCGAGCCAGGTGGCCTACCTCGCCGCCGTGGTCGCGGAGGTCGACCTGGCGCACCGCGTGCTCGGCAACCCGCCTGCCGTGCAGAGCGTCTTCTTCGGCGGCGGCACACCCACGATGCTGCCGGCCACGGCCCTTGCCGGCCTGCTGGACGCCGTGCGGGAACGCTTCCCTGTGGCGCGAGGCGCGGAGGTGACCACGGAGGCCAACCCCGAGTCGGTCGACCGGGCGTACCTCGACACCCTCGTCGAAGCCGGCTTCACCCGGCTGTCCCTGGGCATGCAGTCCTCGCGTCCGGGCGTCCTCGCCGTCCTCGACCGGCGGCACACGCCCGGCCGGGTCGGCGAGGTCGTCGGGCAGGCGCGCGCGGCCGGCTTCGGGTCGGTGAGCGTCGACCTGATCTACGGCAGCCCTACCGAGACGCTGGACGACTGGTCCGCGAGCCTCGACACCGCCCTGTCCTACGAGCCCGATCACGTCAGCGCCTACTCCCTCATCGTGGAGCCCGGCACCCGCCTCGCCGCCCGCATCGGACGCGGCGAACTCCCCGCCCCGGACGAGGACTTCCACGCCGACTGCTACCTGCTTGCCGAGGAGCGGCTCACCGCCGCCGGGTACGCCGCGTACGAGGTGAGCAACTGGGCCCGCCCGGGCCACGAGTCGCGGCACAACCTCGCCTACTGGCTCGGTCACGACTGGTGGGGCTTCGGCCCCGGCGCCCACTCCCACGTCAGCGGGGTGCGGTGGTGGAACGTCCGGCATCCCCGCGCCTACAGTGCCCGCCTGGTGGCGGGGGAGAGCCCTGCCCAGGCCCGCGAGGTGCTGTCGCCCTCCGAACGCAGGGTGGAGAGGGTGCTGCTCGAGTTGCGCGTGGCCAGCGGGCTCCCGCTGGACGTGCTCACTCCCGCCGAGGCGCGCCGCGTGCCGGCCCTGGTGGAACGCGGCCTGGTGGCGGTCACGGCCGACCGGGCGCGGCTCACGCTGAACGGCCGGCTGCTCGCCGACGCGGTGATCAGGGACCTCCTGGACTGAATCGCACGGACGGACGTCCGGCATCGACGGGATCCGCAGTGCCGTCGGGCATCGTCGAAGGAATCCGGAGCATCCCGAGTCGAATACAACGATTCGGTAACACCGCACGACACAACGGTTTCGTAACAAAGTTGAGACATGTAGGTGCTCAGATATGTCCTGCGCCCGTACCCTTTGCCCAACTCGGCTGGGGGCCGGGAATCGGAAGGCTCACAAGGAGGAAGTGTGAACAATCGTTCGTTCAAGCTCGTGGGTGTCGCGCTCGTCGCGGCGTCCCTTGCTTTCACCGGTTGCGGTTCCCGCACCGACGCGTCCGCGGGTGGGGGTGCGGGCGGAGCAACCAAGGTTGCGAAGATCGGCGTCGTGGCGCCACTGTCGGGTGGGCTGTCCGCCCTCGGCCTGGGCATCCGGAACTCGGTCGACCTCGCGATCCGGCAGGCGAACGACTCCAACGCGATTCCCGGCTGGAAGCTCGAACTGGCGGCCGAGGACGACGAGGCAAAGCCCGACGTCGGCAAGAACGCTGCAACGAAGCTGGCTGGTGACGACGCGGTGATCGGCGTTGTGGGTGCGCTCAACTCGTCCGTGAGCCAGTCGGTGACGCCGGTTCTGCAGTCGGCGCGGATCGTTCAGGTGTCGCCGGCGAACACCGGCCCCTCGCTGACCCAGGGGGCGGACTTCGCCACGGCGCCCGCGCGCCCGAACGACAACTTCTTCCGCACCTGCACCACAGACACCATCCAGGGTGGGGTCGCCGCCCAGTACCTCCTGGACTCCGGCATCAAGAAGATCGCCACCATCCACGACAAGAAGATCTACGGCCAGGGCCTGGTCAACTCGGTCACGGAGAACTTCAAGAAGGGTGGCGGTGAGGTCGTTGCGGCCGAGACCATCAACCCCGATGACAGCGACTTCGGCACCGTGATCACCAAGGTGGCCAAGGCGCAGCCCGAGGTCGTCTACTACGGCGGCGAGTACCCGCAGGCGGGTCCGCTGTCCAAGCAGATGAAGGCCGCTGGGCTCAAGGTTCCCCTGATGGGTGGCGACGGCATCTTCGACGGCACCTACATCAAGCTCGCCGGCGACGCGTCCGAGGGTGACTTCGCCACCTCCGTGGGCGAGCCCGTCGACACGTCGGCGTCCGCGAAGGCGTTCATCGACGCCTACGGCAAGGCAGGCTTCGCCGAGCCCTACGCCGCGTACGGTGCCCAGTCCTACGACGCCGCGAACGCGATCATCAATGCGCTCAAGGAGTCCCTGAAGACCGCGACCGACGCCAAGTCGGCCCGGGAAGCCACGATCAAGGCCATGGCCGCCGTGAGCTTCACCGGGGCCACCGGCAAGGTCGCCTTCGACAAGTACGGTGACACGGTCACCAAGATCGTCACCGTCTACAAGGTCTCCGGCGGCAAGTGGGCAACCGAGAAGACGATCGACCAGAGCTGACGCACTCCCCGGCTGGCGTCCTCCCGTAGAGGGAGGGCGCCAACCGGCGTCATCACACGAGCAGAGAGAAAGGTGCCGCCGAGGTGGACTACTTCCTGCAGCAGCTGGTCAACGGGCTGTCGCTGGGTTCGCTGTACGCACTGATCGCCGTCGGCTACACCGTGGTCTACGGCATCGTCCAGCTGATCAACTTCGCCCATGGCGAGATCTTCATGATCGGTGCGTTCGGTGCCTTCGCCACCTGGACGGTCCTCGGCCATCCGACGGACTGGGGCGTGGCAAGCTCGATCTTCGTCCTCCTCCCCGTGATGCTGCTCGGCGGGATCATCTGCTCGATCACGATCGCGCTGCTCACCGAACGGCTGGCCTACCGGCCGCTGCGCAACGCGCCTCGCCTGGCACCCCTGATCTCCGCGATCGGGGTCTCGGTGTTCCTCCAGGAGGCCGTCCGGCTCTTCTACGGACGAATCCCCGGATTCCCTGACGCCAAGAGCGGCATCCCGTTCCCGGCGATCGCCGGGATCAGCGGCCAAGTGATCCAGGTGGGGGGTGTGGCCATCCAGATGTCCGCCGTGTTCACCCTGGTTGCCCTCGCCGTCTGCACCGTGTTCCTCTGGTTCTTCGTCAACCGCACCAAGACCGGCCGGGCCATGATCGCCACGTCCCAGGACCCCGACACCGCCCGTCTGATGGGCATCAACGTCGACCGCGTGATCATGGCCGCGTTCGCCGTCGGAGCCGGGCTGGCCGCCGTTGCGGGCATGGCCCACGGACTGCGCTACGGCAACATCGACTTCCGCATGGGCTTCCTCGCCGGGCTCAAGGCGTTCACCGCCGCCGTCCTCGGCGGCATCGGCAACATCAACGGCGCGGTCGTGGGCGGCCTCGTGCTCGGGGTCGTGGAGGCAATGGCCACCTCGTTCATCCCCGGACAGTTCGGCAGCTCGGCGTGGAAGGACGTCTGGGCGTTCGTGCTTCTGATCCTCGTCCTGGTGTTCCGCCCGCAGGGCCTGCTGGGCGCGAGGGTGGTCGATCGCGCATGAGGGTGATCATTCCGGACCAGGCCAAGCTCCGCTTCCGCTACCCGGCGCGCGCCGTCGGCATCGCGGGTGCGGTGATGATGATCGTCTCCATCCTCCTGAAGTGGTCCTACGGCCACGAGGCGCTCGACGACATGGCCTTCAACGGCGCACCGTCGCCGCTGCAGCTGTTCTTCGTGGCGCTTCCCGTCGTGGCCCTGCTGCTGCTCTCCATTCCGCTGGTGGGGAAGAAGCGCCTGGGCCCGTTCGCGCGGGGGCTGGCCTGGAACACGTCGGCGAAGACCGCATCGATCGCCGCGCTGGCCACGGTCGTGGTGGCCCTGACGGCCATCGGTATCGAACTGGGCGGCCTGGTCAATGTCGAACCCGGTGGCTGGCTCGCCCTGGCCGGCGGCCTGCTCGCCGTGGCGGCCACCCTCTTCCTGCCGGATTCGCCCGAACCGTCCCTCGACCGCATCAAGACCTCGAAGTGGGTGCAGATCGTTGCGATCGTTGCGGTGATGGCCGGCGTGCTGTTCATCGGCGCCTACGCGCTCAGCCTGGATGACGCCGGGGACTTCCTGATGTTCGCCGCCTTCCTCACCGGCGCGGTGATGGTGCTGCGCCAGTTGGGCGTCTTCTCCTGGCTGGGGCTGGCCGCGGCCAACAACAACCGGGTTCTGGTGCTGTCCGCCTTCGTGGTGGCGTTCGCCTTCCCGTTCACGCAGAACGGGTCGGACGCGAACATGTCGATCGCCTCCCAGGTGCTGATCTTCGCCGCCACGGCGCTCGGCCTGAACATCGTGGTCGGCCTGGTCGGCCTGCTCGACCTCGGTTACATCGCGTTCCTCGGCGCCGGTGCGTTCACCGCCGCCGTGCTCTCGGACTCGGCGTTCGCCACGATCGACGTCAAGCCGCCGTTCATCGTGACGGTCCTGATCGCCGGTGTGGTCTCGTCCCTGCTGGGTCTCGTGATCGGCGCGCCGACGCTGCGGGTGTCCGGCGACTACCTGGCCATCGTGACGCTGGCCTTCGGCGAGATCTTCCGGATCACGATGAACAACCTGGACGGCAACGACGGGCCCAACCTCACCAACGGCTCGAACGGCATCCCGGGCATCCCTGACCTCAACCTGTTCGGGTTCGATTTCGGCGATCCCCACGTGATCCTCGGCATCGACATCGGCCGCTTCGCGAACTACTACTGGCTGATGCTGGTGGTGATCGCAGTGATCATCGTGGTGTTCATGAACCTGAACTACTCCCGCATCGGACGCGGCTGGGTGGCGATCCGCGAGGACGAGCTGGCGGCCGAGGCGATGGGCGTGAACACGTTCGGCCTCAAGCTGCTGGCCTTCGCCGGGGGCGCGTTCCTGGCCGGCATCGCCGGTGCGGTGAAGGCTCACCACGACGTCTCGGTGACACCCGACCAGTACATCTTCCTGGAGTCGGCCTTCCTGCTTGCCGCGGTGGTGCTGGGCGGCATGGGTACGGTGATGGGCGTCCTGATCGGCGCGACGATCCTGAAGCTGCTCCCCGAGAAGCTCCGGTTCTTCTCCGACTACCGGCTGCTGCTCTTCGGCCTGCTGATGGTCTTCATGATGCGGTTCCGCCCCGAGGGAATCATCGCCGACGAGCGGCGGCAGCTGGAGTTCCACGCCGAGGACGAGGAGCTGGCCGAGGAACTCGAGGAGGAAATGATCACCCACCACACCCACTTCAATCCGGAGCGGAAGGGGTTCGAGCTATGAGCCAGGCCACGGCGCAGGGCCCGGTCGCGGGTTCGGCCGAGTCGACCCTGCTGCTCGACGCCCAGCACGTCACCATGCAGTTCGGTGGCCTGCGGGCGGTGGTTGACGTCAGCCTCCAGGTGCACAGCGGCGAGATCGTCGGGCTGATCGGGCCGAACGGTGCCGGCAAGACGACGTTCTTCAACTGCCTCACCGGCCTCTACAAGCCTACGTCCGGCGTGGTGAACTTCCAGGGCAAGCCCTTGCCGCCCCAGCCCCGGCTGGTGGTCAAGGAGGGCATGGCCCGGACGTTCCAGAACATCCGGCTGTTCCACAACATGACCGCCCTCGAGAACGTCATGGTGGGCATGTACACGCGGACCAGGACGAACGCGATCGACGCCATCTTCCGCCTGCCGAGGCACCGGCGCGAGGAGATCGCGTCCACCGAGCGGGCACGGGAACTGCTGTCCTTCGTCGGCCTGACGGGCTCCGCGGACATGCTCAGCCGCAACCTGCCCTATGGCGACCAGCGGCGGCTGGAGATCGCCCGCGCGCTGGCCACGGACCCGAAGCTGCTGCTGCTCGACGAGCCGACCGCAGGCATGAACCCCCAGGAGACCCGGCAGGCGGAGGAGCTGATCTTCAAGATCCGTGACCTTGGCCTGGCGGTGCTCGTCATCGAGCACGACATGCGGTTCATCTTCAACCTCTGCGACCGGGTGTGCTGCCTGGTGCGCGGTGAGGTGCTGGTGCAGGGCACGGGGGACGTCGTCCAGAACGACCCCCGGGTCATCGAGGCCTACATCGGTTCGCCGGCCGAGGACCTGCCCGAGACGAGTCCGGGCTCGGCGCGGTCCGGAGCCAACGCCGGGGAGGGCGCCGATGCTTGAGGTGAAGGACATGGTGGTGGCCTACGGCCGCGTCAACGCGGTCAAGGGCATCACCTTCAGCGTCGAGAAGGGCCAGATCGTCACGCTGCTCGGCACCAACGGCGCCGGCAAGTCGACCACGCTGCGTGCCCTCTCCGGCCTGTTGCCGCTCGTGTCGGGTGAGATCTGGTTCGAGGGCCAGCGCCTGGACGGCGTCCCCGCGCACAAGATCGTCGAGCGGGGCATCGCCCAGTCGCCCGAGGGGCGGCGGCTCTTCCGCCAGATGTCGGTCGAGGACAACCTCAAGCTCGGGGCGTACTCGCGCAAGGACTCCAGCGGGGTGAGAGCCGACATGGACAAGGTCTACGACCTGTTCCCTGTGCTGGGCGAACGGCGTTCGGAGGCGGCGGGCCTGTTCTCCGGCGGGGAGCAGCAGATGCTGGCGATCGGGCGGGCCATGATGAGCCAGCCCAAGCTGCTGATGCTCGACGAGCCGTCCATGGGACTCAGCCCCATCATGACCCAGACGATCATGCGGACCATCCGCGAGCTGCAGAACGAGGGCGTGACGATCCTGCTCGTCGAGCAGAACGCGCAGGCCGCGCTGTCCCTGGCCGACCGCGGCTACGTGCTCGAAGTGGGGCAGATCATGTTCTCCGACACCGGGCGCAACCTGCTCGGCGACGACCGGGTGAAGCGCACCTACCTCGGCGCCGACTGAGCCACCGCAGCCCGCGGACCGAAATCGGAACCGTCCCCAATTCCGTCCACCGGACCGAATCGGGGACGGTTCCGAATTCGGTCCACCCGCGGGCGCGTCGGCCGCTTCCAACGGGGAACCCCCGCCTAGGGTTGCCGGATGCGGTACGAGAAGGACGTCCTGAGCGCGGGCTGGCAGCGGGCGGGCAAGCCGGTGACGGTCGACCAGCCGGTGAGCGTCGGACTCGTGGTGGAAGACCCGACGTCGGGCTTCGTCGGTGCGGTGGTGCGCTGGGAGAACGGGCTGGTCGTCCTGGAGGACCGCTCCGGCAGGCGCCGCAGCTTCCCGTTCGGGCCGGGGTTCTGGCTCGACGGGCGACCGGTCAGCCTCGTGCCCCCACCGCGCGCGGCGGTCCCTGTGCGACCGACGCACACCGCGTCCGGCTCCCGGGTGGGCGAGCCGGCCGGGCCGAAGGTCGCGGCAGCGTCCCGCATCTACGTGGAGGGCCGCCACGACGCCGAACTGGTGGAGAAGATCTGGGGCGACGACCTGCGCCACGAGGGCGTGGTGGTGGAGTACCTCGGCGGGATCGACGACCTGCCGGCGATCGTGGCCGAGTTCGGGCCCGGCCCCGGGCGCCGGCTGGGCATCCTCGTCGACCACCTGGTCAGTGGCACCAAGGAGTCACGCATCGTGGCGGGCCTCCCGTCGGCCCACGTGCTCGTCACCGGGCATCCGTTCATCGACATCTGGCAGGCCGTGAAGCCCGGGCGTCTCGGGCTGACCGCGTGGCCGGACGTCCCCCGCGACATCGAGTGGAAGGCCGGGGCGAGCGTCGCCCTGGGTCGTACCGCCCGCGACCAGGCGGAGATCGCCGCGACCTGGAAGTGGATCCTTAGTCGCGTCCGGACGTGGAACGATCTCGATCCGGCCCTCCCGCGCGCGGTGGAGCGGCTGATCGACTTCGTTACCACGCCGTGAGGTCCGCGGTTACAGGGCGGACGGGGTAAGGACCTGCCACGACGGGTGGCTAGCCTGTCAATCGCCCCACAACCGGCAGTTCAGGAGTTCGTCGTGCAGACCGATGCGGTAGCGGCCCTCCTCGCCGAGGTCGCCGACCGGCTCATCCTTCCCCGCTTCGGCACCCTCGGTTCGTCCGACATCGAGGAGAAGAAGCCGGGCGACCTCGTGACGGTCGCCGACCGTGAGGCCGAGGTGGAGATCGCCCGCGCGCTCCGCGCGTCCGATCCGGGAGTGCTGGTGGTCGGCGAGGAGGGCGTGTTCACCGATCCGCGCAGCCTCGAGGCCCTGCCGGGGGCCGACCACGCCTGGGTGATCGACCCCGTCGACGGCACGCGCAACTTCGCCCGTGGGCGTCCGGACTTCGCCGTGATGCTCGCCGAGGTCTGCCGTGGCGAGACCGTCCGCGGCTGGATCTGGCAGCCGGTGCACGGCCGCCTGTACGTCACCGAGCGCGGCTGCGGCGTCACCCGCAACGGCGAGCAGCTCGCGCCGCCGCCGCCGAGCCCCCGGAACGTCCCGCTCGGGGCCAGCTACCTGCCGGTGCCGGGCGAGGAGCACGCGGACGTGAGGCTGGTGCGGTCCTGGGGGTCGTGCGGGATCGACTACCCCAAGCTGGTCGAGGGGGAGGTCGACTTCCTCTGCTACCGGTCGATGTTCCCGTGGGACCACCTGCCCGGTGCCCTCATGGTCACCGAACTCGGCGGGCGCGTCGCCACCGACACGGGCACCGCCTACGGCGCGGCGACCATCGGGCGCCGGCTGCTCTCCGCCACCGACCCGATGCTGTGGCAGGTCGCGCGGGACGCCCTGTTCGGCGACTGATTGTCGACGCCGTGGCGGGGTGGCAGAGTGGGGCGGGAGCACCACTGGACCGCTGAGGAGAACGCCATGGCCGAGCAAGACCCGAACGAGGACCTGAAGGCCCGGATGCGCGAGGCACTGGCGAAGAAGCAGAACGCCAACGAGAGCGCGGTCGGCGACAGCGGCCACCACAAGGAGAAGGGTCCCGCCGAACGCGGACGCCAGGGTGGTGGCGGCATGTTCCGCCGCAAGGCCGGCGGCGGCGGGTAGGACTGACGCATCGGGGACGGTTCCTCCGGCGGGCGGCCGGCCCCAGGGGGCACCGGCCCCCGGG
>JAEVYS010000045.1 GCA_023392635.1 Actinomycetes bacterium
GTCAAGGAAGTGCGCGAGGGTTACGAGTGCGGCATGGCCTTCGAGAACTACGACAACATCCTGGCCGGCGACATCATCGAGGCCTTCGAGATCGAGGAGGTGGCGCGCGAGCTGTAAGCCCGCCGCCACGCCTCGGTCCTTCGGACCCGGCCGTTTTCAGAGACCTGTTCGGACAAGGGCGCCCGTGCGCCCTTGTCCTGTTTTCGTGGGAGGCCAGATCCCTCCCGCACCGCTTTTCGGGATCGACACCATGAGAAAAAAACACGACGCAGCCGGCAAGCCTCCGTCCCAGCGGCAACTGCGCGTCGGCGAGGAACTGCGCCACGCGCTCGCGGAACTGCTCCAGCGCGGCGATTTCCACGACCCCGAACTGGCGGCTCTGAACGTCACCGTGACCGAGGTGCGGATCAGCCCGGACCTGCGCAACGCGACCGCTTTCGTCACGCCGCTGGGCGGCGGCCACATGGACGAGACTCTGGCGGCGCTGCGCCGGGCGGGTCCGTTCCTGCGCGGCCAGATCGCGCGCGCCATCAACCTGCGCCACGCCCCGACGCTGAGCTTCGAGGCCGACACCTCCTTCGACTACGCCAGCCACATCGACAACATCCTGCACAGCCCGGCGGTCGCCCGGGACGTCGGCTACACCAGCCTCGCCCACGTCAACGGCGACGATGACGACGAGGATGATCTTGATGAGGGGGACGACCTCGACGAGGGGGACGACTCCTGGGACGAGGGCGACCGCCCCGACGACGAGGACGACCTCGACGACGAGGATGACGACCTCGACGAGGAGGATGAAGGCGAGGCGCCGCGCGGGGGCAAGCGTGGCTCGTAAGCGCAAGGGTGAGGCGATCCACGGCTGGATCGTGCTCGACAAGCCGGAAGGCCTGACCTCGACCCAGGCGCTGTCCAAGGTGCGCCGCCACCTGAACGCCGAGAAGGCCGGGCACGGCGGCACGCTGGACCCGCTGGCCACCGGAATCCTGCCCATCGCGCTGGGGGAGGCGACCAAGACCGTCTCCTACGCCATGGACGGCGAGAAGACCTACCGCTTCACCGTCCGCTGGGGCGCCCGCACGACCACCGACGACCGCGAGGGCGCGGTGGTCGAGACGTCGGACGTCCGCCCGGACGCCGACGCCATCCGCGCGGCACTCCCCGCCTTCCTGGGCCACATCGCGCAGATCCCGCCGCAGTTCTGCGCCATCAAGGTGGACGGCGAGCGCGCCTACGACATCGCTCGCGGGGGTGACGCCGTGGATCTGGCCGCCCGCACCGTGCGCATCGACCGGCTGGAACTGGTGGAGACGCCGGACGCCGACCACGCCGTGCTGGAGGTGGATTGCGGGAAGGGCACCTACGTGCGCTCCATCGCCCGCGACCTCGCCGAACGATTGGGGACGGTCGGGCACATCGCGACGTTGCGCCGCCTGCGGGTGGGGTCTTTCAACCTGGAGCGGGCGATTTCCCTGGACGATCTGGTCGCGATGGAGCAAGGTGCGGCCGTCGAAAGACTTCTGCTACCGATCGAGACCGCGCTGGACGACATCCCGGCGCTGGCCCTGACGGACGCGGAAGCGCACCGACTGAAACACGGCCAGACGGTGGCCCTCCTCACCCGGCAGGACCGCGAGCGCCTTACGGCGATCCGTGGCGATGTTGGTGGGGATGGCACCGTCATTGCGCTTTTCGGCGGGAAGCCGGTGGCGCTGGCGCGGGTGGAGGGGGCGGAAGTCCGTCCGGTGCGCGTCCTCAACCTTTAAGATACGGAGACCCCGATGTCGATCACGCCCGATCGCAAGCAGGAACTGATCAAGGAATATTCCCGTGGTGAGGCCGACACCGGCTCGCCCGAGGTCCAGGTCGCGATCCTGTCCGAGCGCATCCGGAACCTGACCGAGCACCTGCAGGGCCACAAGAAGGACTTCCACTCCCGCCGTGGTCTGCTGGTCATGGTCGGCCAGCGCCGCCGTCTTCTTGACTATCTCAAGAAGAAGGACAACAGCCGCTACGCCACGCTCATCGAGCGTCTGGGCCTGCGCCGCTAAGTTTTGAGGCGTCCGTCCTGGTGACCGAACACACGCTCCGATCCGCCCTCGGTCCGCCGCACCATTTCAGGGTGCCAAGGGGACCGGCGCGCTGGTCGGGGCGTTCGGCTGTTGGCGAAGGTATGTTTTGATCAGACGGCCGGCCCCGGACCTTCCGGGACCGGCCGTTTGTCGTTTCAGCCCCTGTTCGGGGTTTTCATGCGGGGTCGAACGACTGGTGGCCCCGGCTTAGGCCAGCAATCCGGCGGGCCTAGGTGTCGGATGGAAGGAAGACGCAATGTTCAAGGTTTACCGCAAAGAAATCGAATGGGGTGGGCGCAAGCTGACGTTCGAGACGGGCAAGATCGCCCGTCAGGCCGATGGCGCGGTCCTGGTCACCTATGGTGAGACCACGGTCCTGTGCACGGTCGTCGGCGCCAAGTCGCCGAAGCCCGGTGTCGATTTCTTCCCGCTGACGGTCAACTACCAGGAAAAATCCTTCGCGGCCGGCAAGATCCCCGGCGGCTTCTTCAAGCGCGAAGGCCGCCCGACGGAGAAGGAGACGTTGGTCAGCCGCCTGATCGACCGTCCCATCCGCCCGCTCTTCGCCGACGGCTTCCGCAACGAGACGCAGGTCATCTGCACCGTGCTGAGCCATGACCTGGAGAACGATCCCGACATCGTCGCCATGGTCGGCACCTCGGCCGCGCTGACCATCTCCGGCATTCCGTTCCTGGGCCCGATCGGTGCGGCGCGCGTCGGCTACGTCGATGGCCAGTACGTGCTGAACCCGACCATGGACCGCGTCGAGGGCTCGAACCTCGATCTCGTGGTCGCCGGCACCCAGGAAGGCGTGCTGATGGTCGAATCGGAAGCCAAGGAGCTGTCCGAGGAGGTCATGCTCGGCGCCGTCATGTTCGGCCACAAGAATTTCCAGCCGGTCATCCAGGCCATCATCGACCTGGCCGAAGAGTGCGCCAAGGAGCCGTGGGACCTGCCGGCGCCGGCCTATGACCGCGCTGCGCTGAAGGCGAAGCTGCGCGAGACCGTAGGCTCCGACGTGGAGGCCGCCTACACCGAGACGGTGAAGCAGTCCCGCTACGAGAAGATCGGCGCCGCCAAGGCCAAGGCCCTGGAAGCCCTCGCCGAGTCCTTCGAGTCGCAGGCCATCGCGACCGAGTTCAAGGAGCTGGAGGCCGACATCCTGCGCGGCGCCGTCCTGAAGACCGGCCGCCGCATCGACGGCCGCGACACCAAGACCGTCCGCCCGATCGTGTCGGAAGTCGGCGTGCTGCCGCGCGCCCACGGTTCGGCCCTGTTCACCCGCGGCGAGACCCAGGCGCTGGTCGTCACCACGCTGGGCACCAGCCAGGACGAGCAGATCATCGACG
>JAEVYS010000052.1 GCA_023392635.1 Actinomycetes bacterium
GCCAGGCGGGGGTCCTCGGGCAGCGTCGCGACCACGGGACGCCCGACCGCCTCGGCGACCAGGTCGGCGGGAAGCCGGCGCCGGCCGCGAAGGACCAGCTCGGCCCGGTCGAGGTCGAGCACGTCGACGGTCTGCCGGGCCGCCGCCGCCCCCCGCACGCCGGGAGCGACGAGCACCAGTTGCCGGGCGGCGAGCCGCACTGCCTCGCGAGCGGCCGGCGACATCGATCTTCCCGGATCGAGCACCACCAGGTCGTGCCAGGTGCGCAACGCGGCGACGATCGCCGCCAACGGTTCCCTCGCCAGGTCCGGGGCGGGGCCCCGGGCCATTGCCACCACCGTGACCCCTTCGACGACCGGGAGGTAGCGCCGGAGGTCGCCCAACTGCCCTTCGGCCGCGTTGAGCCGGGGCCAGCGCCACCCGTCGCTCTGCTCGGCCCCCAGCAGCAGGTCGATCCCGCCGCCGAGCGCGTCCACGTCGACCAGCGCGACACCCCCTCGTTCGCCGGCGACCTGAGCCATGGCGGCGGCAAGGGTGGACGCCCCCGCACCCCCCGAGCCGCCCACCACGGCCACCACCGGAGCCCGCGCCCTGCTCGCGCCGTCGGCCAACACCGACCCGAGCCAGGCCAGGCCCTCCGGCAGCGGGATCACCTGCGCCGACAACGGGGCCGACCAGGTCGAGAGTTCCTCGCGGTCGGGCCCCACCAGGAACACGGCATCGCGGTGCGGCAGGGCACGCGCGACGAGGCGCTCGGCCTGGTCGTCGGCCACCACCACCGTTGCCGCCGCCCGCCAGGGGGCAGCCACCCGTTCCAGGTCGGTGAGCACCTCGGCGTCCAGGTCCTGCGCGGCGACGGCCGAGAGGATCACGTCCTGGGTCTCCCCGGCCGCGGCGATCACGAGCACGTCGCGCGCCCGCCTCTGCTCTTCCATACCCGACACCCTCGTCACGAAGGCCGCCGAGCGGTCACCCGGCTTCCGGGCCTGTGGACAACCGCGGAGCCGGCCCAACCTGTGCACAAGTGCCGCCGCGCCGAGGCTGTGACGGATCGCCCGGGGGTCGTCGCCTAGTCTGCTGCCATGTCCTACCGGAGCACCGGAGCGTTCCCCGCGGCCGCGCTGGAATGGCTCGCACCCCACCGAACCGGGCGGGTGCTGGCGATCGGGCGCGCCTCGGCGGCGACCGCGAACCGGCTCGCGGGGCTGGGGCACCGGGTGACCGTCACCGACAAGTCCGTGCCCGCCGTGCGTGCGGCGCACCGGCGCTACCCCGGCCTCCAGGGCATCGGCGCCTCCCCCGACGCGCTCCCCTTCGTCCCGTGCTCCTTCGACGAGGTCCTCGTCGCCCAGGGCATGCACCTGCTGCCCACCGGCCTGGCACTCGACGAGTTCGCCCGGGTGCTCGCCCCTGGTGGCCGGCTGGCGGTGCTGTACACCCACCGCGACGACTCGGTGCCGTGGGTGCGCCGCCTGGCCTCGCTGCTGCGGGAGTTCGACCCGGACGCCATGACCGGGGGCGCGGAGCTGTACTCCGTGGCGGCCATCGCCGCGTCCCCGCACTTCCCCGTGGTCGAGCACCGCGCGTTCCGGCTGTGGGTGCCGATCACCAGGGACGGGATGCTGGAGATGGTCAGCAGCGCCCCGCGGCTGGCGTCGCTGGACGGCGAGTACGCCGACCGCCTGCTGGCGGACGTGGGGGCCCTGTACGACTCCTCCGCGCGGGCGCCCGAGCCGCTGCTGCTGCCGTACTCGGTGCTCTGCTGGCGCGCGCGCGTCGACCACAGCGAACTCAGCACCGCCCTCCACCCGCCCGAGGACGGCCTGCAGATCACCCTCTAGGTGTGCTGCGGGGTTTGCCGCCGAGCGCGCGTGGGCAAACCCGATGAGTCCGGACCCGCGGCCCCGGGCCCGGACCCATCGTGGCGCGGCAGCCCCGCGCAGCGGTTAGGCTGACAACCACAGCGCGCCGAAGGAGGGGACAATGGCCGACCAGGCCGACATCGCCGAGGTGATCAAGAACATCCAGGCGGACGTCACCACCATCGTGAAGGGCGAGCTCGAGCTGGCCAAGGCCGAACTGATGCCGCAGGCCAAGGCCGCGGGCGTCGGAGCCGGCCTGTTCAGCGGCGCGGCCGTCGTCGGGCTCGGCGGGCTGTCGCTGTTGTTCCTCGGGCTCTCGTTCTGGCTGTCCTACGGCTTCCAGGTCTGGTTCCACCTCGAGCAGCTGGCCGCACTGGCCTGGGGGTTCGCGGTGATGGCCCTGCTCTTCTTCCTGCTGGCCGGAGTCCTGGCCCTCGTGGGGAAGAGCCAACTGCGGTTCACGGGCGCCCAGAAGACCGTGGCGGAAGCCGAGGAGACCGTCGCGGCCGTCAAGGGTGCGGTGGAAAAGGGGCAGCGGGACGTGGCCGCGCTGTCGCTCACCGGGAAGCGCCCGGAACTCGAGCCGTAGCGCACCGCCCGGGTGGGCCCTATGCCAGGCGGTAGATCCGCGACTCCCAGCCCGCGAGGCCGGGCGACGTGGAGCCGTGCGTGCCGAGAAGGACGGTCGCCCCGCTGACGTCGGGCAGACCGACCGGCAGGTCCACCGGCTGCGAGGACCAGTTCGCCACCACCAACAGCACCTCATCACCGAGCGTGCGCGTGTAGCAGAACAGTCGTTCGTCCTCGGGCAGGAGCAGCTCGAACCGTCCCTGACGCACCACCTCCAGCTCGTGCCGCAGGGCGATCAGCGTGCGGTAGTGGTGGAACACGGAGTCCGGGTCGGCGATGGCCGCAGTAGCGTTGATCACGTCGTGGTTTGCATTCACCGGAAGCCACGGCGTGCCGTCGGTGAAGCCTGCGTGGGGCGACGCGTCCCACTGCATCGGCGTGCGCGCGTTGTCGCGGCTCTTGAACGCGATCGCCGCCAGCACCTGCTCCGGCACGGCCCCCGCCAGGATGGCCTGGGCGTAGAAGCGGGTCGACTCGAGGTCGTTGTACTGGTCGATCGCCGTGAAGTACGCGTTCGTCATGCCGAGCTCCTGGCCCTGGTAGACGTACGGTGTTCCCTTCAGCAGGTGCAGGGTTGTGGCCAGTGTCTTCGCCGAGGCCACCCTGAACTCGGGGCTGTCGTCGCCGAAGCGCGAGACCGAGCGCGGCTGGTCGTGGTTCTCGAAGTACAGCGAGTTCCAGCCCCGGTCGGCCAGGCCGTACTGCCACCGGGCGAGGTTCGCCTTCAGCGCGGGCAGGTGCAGCCCGATCACGTCCCACTTCATTCCTGACGGCCCGGAGTCGATGCTCATGTGCTCGAAGGTGAACACCATGCCGAGCTCGCCGGCGGACTCGTCGGTGTGCGAGCGGGCCTGGTCGACGGTGACCAGGATCATCTCGCCCACGCTGAACAGGTCGCGCCCGGTGAGCCCCACTTCGCGGTTCATCTCCCTCAGGAACTCGTGCAGCCGCGGTCCCTCGACCACCAGGGACGGGTCGTAGCTCAGCCCGTCGGGGCCGTTCACCACGCCGTCGGCCAGCGGATAGGTTTTCGAGATGAGGTTGATGACGTCCATCCGGAAGCCGTCCACGCCCCGGTCCACCCACCAGCGCATCATCTGGTAGACCGCCTGCCGGACGGCGGGGTTCTCCCAGTTGAGGTCGGGCTGCTTGGGACTGAAGAGGTGGAGGTAGTACTGGCCGGAGGCGGGGTCGAACTGCCAGCCCGGGCCGGAGAAGAAGGAGCCCCAGTTGGTCGGCTCGGCCCCCGGCGTGCCTGGTTCGTGGCCCTCCCGGGCCGGCCGCCACAGGTACCAGTCGCGCAAGGGGGACGACACGTCGCGCGAGCTCTGGAACCACGGGTGCTCGTCCGAGGTGTGGTTCACCACCAGGTCCATGACCAGCTTCATGCCGCGCTCGTGCAGGCCGGCGATCAGCGCATCGAGGTCTGCGAGGGTGCCGAAGAGCGGGTCGACGTCGTTGTAGTCGGAGATGTCGTAGCCGTTGTCGTCCATCGGCGACCGGTAGACCGGGGACAACCACACCACGTCCACGCCGAGCGCGCTGAGGTGGTCGAGGTGGGCGATGATGCCGGGCAGGTCACCGATGCCGTCGGAGTCACTGTCGGCGAACGACCGGGGGTAGATCTGGTACACCACTGCGCTTTGCCACCAGGGAGCCATGCCTTCATCTTGCGGCATCAGCCGCCCCGCGCACCGGAGAACACGGCAGGGACGGCCCCGCCCGGGTCGAGCAGGGAAGGGGGACGGGCGTGCCGAGGTCGCACGAAGGGCCCGGGAGGGCGTGGCCCGCGCTCAGAGACGCTCGCTGAGGAAGCGGGGCGGGATCTCGGTGAGCCGCGAGGTGTCCCACGGCAGGGTCCAGCCCAGCAGGTCGAACAGTCCGTCGAGGAGGTAGGCGGTGAAGCCCCAGACGTAGAGGTCGCCCAGTTCGAACGCCGGGCCGGCGAAGCCGCGCGGGTGCGTCCACGTGCTGCGATGGCTCGGGTCGAGCAGGGACGCCACCGGCACCTGGTGCACCGACGCGATCTCTCGCACGTCCACCGGCGCGAGCGGCACCGGGTCGCGCCACCACCCCACCACCGAGGTGACGTCGAAGCCACTGCGCGGGATGTGTGCGGCGGGAAGGACGCCGAGCACGTCCACGGTCGCGGGATCGACGCCCACCTCCTCCTCCGCCTCGCGCAGCGCGGCTGCCACCGGATCGACGTCGACGGTCTCGATGCCGCCCCCGGGGAAGGCCACCTGGCCGGCGTGGGTGCGCAGGTCGGACCGCTTCTCGATCAGCACCAGGTCGTACCCGTCGGCACCCTGGCTCAACAGGATCAGGACCGCCGCGCGTCGCGTGCCCTGTGGCTCCCGGGCGCCGGCGATGAAGCTGAGGGCGTCCGGACGGGCGAAGCGCGCCTGCGCGTCGCGCAACTCGGCCGGGATCGGTGTGTTCATCCGGCGAGCCCCTTCGCCACCCAGTCCTGCACGTTCTCCAGGGAGATGAACTGTCCGGGGTGGCGGGCGACGATGCGTCCGTCCGTATCGATCAGCAGCGAGTACGGAATGCCGGTCACCCCGAGCGGACCCCGCAGGGTGTGCTCCTCGTCAGCGAGGTGCGGGTAGGTCATGGAGGTCAGCTGCGCGAACTCGATCGCGAGGGCGGGCTGCGGGTCGGCGTAGTCGATGCCCAACACCTTCACCCTGCTCTGGGACTTCGCGAACGCCGACAGGTGCGCCGACTCGGCGCGGCACGGCTCACACCACTGTGCCCACAGGTTGACCAGCATCGGGCCGCGCAGCCCGGCGAGCCGGACCGTGGTGTCCCCGCCGAGGCACTCGAGGGTGACGTCGGGCAGCCCGCCCTCGACCGCCGGCGCCTTGCTGCTCGCCGGGCAGTCGGCGATCCCGGCGGCCCTGCGCGCCGCCACGAGGTCGGAGGGCTGTGGAGCGGGGGCGGGCAGGGTGGACGCCGGGGACGAGGGCACGATCGTGCCCACGCCGACCCCCGGCAGCATCGGACCGGTGCAGCCGGCGAGCAACGAGGCGAGAGCGATGCCGGCGAGGGCGGGCAGGCGGTGCCGGGCGCTCATCCGCGCGGCTCCCGCACGAGGGTGGCCGCGACCTTGGGATCGGTCGGCCCCTCGCCGTAGGACGGGCAGAGCCGGGCCAGCGGGCAGGCCCCGCACGCGGGGCGTCGGGCATGGCACCGACGCCGGCCGTGCCAGATCACGCGGTGGTTCAGCCTGATCCAGTCCGACTTCGGGAACAGCGCGCCGACCTCCGCCTCGATCGCCTCCGGCTTGGTCGCGTCCGTCCAGCCGAACCGCTGCGCGAGCCGGATCAGGTGGGTGTCGGTGGTGATGCCGGGAACTCCGAACCCGTCGGTGAGGACCACGTTCGCGGTCTTGCGACCGACGCCGGGCAGGGTGACGAGCTTGTCGAGGCGGCCGGGCACCTCACCCCCGAAGTTCTCCACCAGGGCGGCTCCGAGCTTGAGCAGGGAGTCGGTCTTCGCCCGGAAGAACCCGGTCGGGGTGATCAGTGCCTCCAGTTCGGCGCGGTCGGCGGCAGCGAGCGCGGCAGCGTCCGGGTACCGCGCGAACAGCACCGGGGTGACCGTGTTGACGCGGCGGTCGGTGGACTGCGCGGACAACACGGTGGCCACGAGCAACTGCAGAGGGGTGTCGTGGTCGAGCTCGCAGTGTGCGTCCGGGTAGAGCTGGGCGAGCTCGCGGTTCATCGCTCGCGCGCGGCGGACCAGCGCCGTCCGGGACTCGTTGGGGATCACGATCAGAAGGACGCGGCGTTGGCTTCGACGATGAGCTCGACCTCGACCGGGGAGTCGAGCGGGAGGACGGCGACGCCGACCGCGCTGCGGACGTGGGCGCCGCGCGGCCCGAAGACCTCTTCGAGCAGCTCGGACGCGCCGTTGGCCACGCCGGGCTGGCCGGTGAAGGACGGATCGCTGGCCACGAAGACGACGACCTTCACCACCCGCCGGATCCCGTCCACCCCGCCGCAGACGGACGCGGCGGCCGCGACGGCGTTGAGGGCGGCGACACGGGCGAGCTCGTGCGCGCGCTCAGGACTCACGCCGGCGCCCACCTTGCCGACCTCGGCGAGGGTCCCGTTGACGAACGGCAGCTGTCCGGCGGTGAACACCTGGCCCGCCGACACCAGCGCCGGCTGGTAGGCGGCCACGGGTACCGGCACGTCCGGCAGGGCGAGGCCCAGGGCGGTGAGCCGCGACGACGCCAGCGTCTCGTCGAGCTCCTCGTTCATTCGGTGACCGGGCGCTTGAGGTAGGCCACCAGGTTCTGCGCGTTCGGCCCGGGCACCACCTGCACGAGCTCCCAGCCGTCCGCACCCCACGTGTCGAGGATCTGCTTGGTGGCGTGCACGAGCACCGGCACAGTCACGTACTCCCATTTGGTCATGCGCCCAGTATCGGTGATCCCACCGACTCCTCACGAGCGGGCGGCCGCCGCTTGGCGGTCAGCCCCCGCTTCACGGGGCGGTCAGTCGCAGCGGCGCTGCTTGGGACACAGGATCGAGGTCCACGACGTGATGTCGGTGCGCTGGCGAAGCAGCTGGCGCCGCTCGCGCTCGGTGAGGCCACCCCAGACGCCCCATTCGATGCGGTTGTCGAGGGCTTCGGCCAGGCACTCGTTGCGAACCGGGCAGGCGAAGCAGACCGATCGTGCCCGCTTCTGGTCGGCGCCTTCAGGGAACAGCTCGTCCTGCAGTCCACGGCACTTGGCCTGCAACGTCCAGTCGACTCCGAGCGTCATTGCTCTCATCCTTTCCCGGGGGCACCTACCTCAGCGGTATACGCAATTGCTAGGTGTATGGACGAGGTTATGTCAAGAAGCCCGCCGCGGCTAGGGGTGATCGAGCCGTCTAGGATCGGTCGCAGAGGCCTCCCGAGGGCGTTGGCCGCCGTAACGTACCCTTGGACCCATGCGCATGGGGAAACGGCTCTATTCGTTGGTCATGTTCGTGGTGGTGTCGATCCTCGGAGGGCTGCTCGCCGCGGGTCTGGTCGTCCCCATGACCGGCATGGCCACGTCGACCGGCAAGGATGCGATCTCGAGCCTCGACAACCTCCCCACAGAACTCGAGACCCCCTCGCAGTGGCAGAGCTCGAAGCTGCTGAACGCCGATGGCAGCGTCCTCGCCAACTTCTACGACGAGAACCGCGTCTACAAGCCGCTGAGCGAGATCGCCCCGATCATGCAGAAGGCCCAGGTGGCCATCGAGGACCACCGCTTCTACGAGCACGGCGCCCTCGACCTGACCGGGACCCTGCGCGCACTCGTGTCGACCAGCCAGGGCAACACCCAGGGCGGATCGAGCCTCACCCAGCAGTACGTGCGGCTGGTGCTCGTCCAGACCGCCGAGGCGAACAACGACGCAGCGGCGCGGGCGGCCGCGACCGAGAACACGATGGCCCGCAAGGTGCGCGAGCTGCGATACGCGATCGCCATCGAGAAGACGCTCACCAAGGACCAGATCCTCGAGCGCTACCTGAACATCGCCTACTACGGTGACGGCGCCTACGGTGTGGAGGCGGCCGCCCAGCACTACTTCCGGGTGAGCGCGGCGAAGCTGAACCTGCCCCAGGCCGCCATGCTGGCGGGCCTGGTGCGCAACCCGGTCGCCACCAACCCGGTCAAGCACCTCGCGGTGGGTATCGAGCGCCGTAACGACGTCCTGTCCCGCATGGCCGAACTCGGCGTGGTCACCCAGGCCGAGGCGGACGCGGCGAAGGCCGTGAAGTTCAACCCGAAGAAGATCAAGCTGACCCTCAAGGGCTGCGCGAACTCCAAGTTCCCGTTCGTCTGCGACTACGCACTGCAGGTGCTCCTGAAGCAGGGCGGCACGGCCCTCGGCACGACCGAGGAGGAGCGGCTCCAGACGATCTACCGCGGCGGCCTCACCATCACCACCCAGATCGACCCGAAGGCGCAGAAGAGCGCGCAGCGCGCCCTCAGCAACCGGGTGGCCCCGAAGGACAAGGTCATCGGCGTGGTCACCATGATGGAGCCCAAGACCGGCCTGATCCGGGCGATGGTGCAGAGCCGCCCCGTCATGGGCGACAACAACAAGGGCAAGAAGTGGAAGGGCGAGACCTACTACAACTACGCGGTGAGTAGGGACTACAACGGCGCGGACGGGTTCCAGGGCGGCTCGACCTTCAAGGTCTACGTGGCGGCCGCGGCGCTGGAGAACGGCTTCGGCGTACGCACCAGTTTCAAGGTGCCGCTCAGCAAGAACTACCAGGGCGAGACCTTCAACAGCTGTTCGGGCCCCTTCAAGATCCAGAAGCGCTGGGTCGTCGACGGCCCGGAGCGCGGCATGTACAACATGTACAACGGCACCGCGCAGTCGGTGAACAACTACTTCGTCCCGCTCGAGCAGGCCGTCGGCATCTGCCCGGTGGTGAAGCTGGCCAAGCGGGTCGGCCTGCAACTGGCGAGTGGCCAGGACCTGGTGGAGAACTACGGCTCGATCGCGTCGTTCACGCTCGGTTCGGCCGAGGTGACGCCGCTGTCCATGGTGACGGCGTACGGCACGTTCGCGAACCGCGGCGTCCGGTGCAACCCAATCATCATCAAGTCCATCGTCACCACCACCGGCACGAAGCTCGACGTCCCGAAGGCCAACTGCAAGCGGGTGATGGACGCCGAGGTGGCCGATGCGGTCAACAAGGTGTTCCTCGGCCCGATCGCCAACGGCACCCTGCGTGGCGCCCGGATCCCCGGCTACACGCTTGCCGGCAAGACCGGGACGGTCCCGTCCAACCAGGCCGAGTGGGCTGTCGCCTACACCCCGGACCTGGTGGCCGCGGCGGGCATCAGCTTCGACAACGCACCGCGGTTCAAGAAGTTCTGGAAGTCCCGGGGCAAGGCGTTCCTGCGCGGCCTGCGGCTGCAGTACTCCGGCAAGTGGCTCACCGGCTACGGCGCGGACGTCGGCACCTGGGTGCTGCGCCCCGCCATGCAGCGGGCGCTGGCCGACCTCGACGAGCACAACAGCTTCGTCCAGCCGCCGGCCTCCGTGCTGAACGGTGCGTCGGCGGGCATCCCGAGCTGCTCCGGAATGGGCCCGTCGAGCTGCGCGAGCGTCCTGGCCCGGGCCGGCTTCGCCACCTACACGATCCGCCAGTACTCCGACTCGGTGCGTCCGGGTGGCCTGATCGGCCTGACCCGTACCGGATCGGCGCCGAAGGGCAGCGCGATCGGGCTGATCGTCTCGAAGGGCCCGCAGCCCGCTCCCGATCCCACGCCGACGCCGACCCCGAGCGGCCCACCCACGAAGAAGCCCAGGCGTTGATCGCCAGGGTCGCCGGTCGGCTCGCGCTGGCCGGGGCTGCGTGCGTGGCGTACGGCACGTTCATCGAGGCGCAATCCTTCCGCGTCCGCCGGGTGAACGTGCCGGTTTTGCCGGCCGGCGCGCACCGCATCCGCGTCCTGCACGTCTCCGACATCCACCTGACGACCGGTCAGCGGAGCAAGCTGAGGTTCCTCTCCGCCCTGGCCGGGCTCGAGCCCGACCTGGTGGTGAGCACCGGGGACAACCTCTCCTCCCCCGACGCCCTGGCTCCCCTGCTCGACTCCCTGGGCCGGCTCCTGGACGTGCCGGGGGTCTTCGTGTTCGGGTCGAACGACTACACGGCCCCGAAGTTCACCAACCCGCTGGCCTATCTCGCGGAATCGACGAGCCACCGCGGGCTTCCCAAGGACCGTGAGCCGCTCCCGACCGAGGAGTTGCGCGCGGGCCTGGCGTCCGGCGGGTGGCGCGACCTGGACGGGCAGCGGGCGAGCCTCACGGTGCGCGGCGTCACCTTCGAGTTCCGCGGCACCGACGACGCGCACCTCCACCGCGACGACTACTCCCTGGTCTCGGGGCCGCCCGCCGAGGGCACGGACGTGGCCGTCGGGGTCACCCACGCGCCGTACGCGAGGGTGCTGGACGGCATGACGGTGGACGGGCTGGCCCTGATCTTCGCCGGCCACACCCACGGTGGTCAGGTGTGCGTTCCCGGGTGGGGCGCGCTGACCACGAACTGCGACCTCCCCGCCGCCCAGGCCAAGGGGTTGAGCCGACATCGAGCGGGCGACCACAGCTCGATGCTGCACGTCTCGGCCGGCGTCGGGACGTCCCCGTTCGCCCCGTACCGCTTCGCCTGTCCGCCCGAAGTGACCCTCCTCACGCTCACTTCGGCCTCGAATGGATGAGGCCCGGCAGTTGGGCTAGACTGCCACTCGGCCCTGACCCAGTCAGGGCTGTTCGGGGTGTGGCGCAGCTTGGTAGCGCGCATCGTTCGGGACGATGAGGTCGCAGGTTCAAATCCTGTCACCCCGACTCTGTGATGTCTCAGGACATCGAGGACGTCTGGACCTGCGGTTTCGCAGGTTCGGGCGTCTTTGTTGTTTTCGGGGCTGGTCCGGGTGGTCTTCCGGTGCCTTGATCGTCGCGGGTGGCGTCGAGGCGTCGAGCCCGGTGTGCGCCAGTCAGCCCCGTCGTGTTCGCGTGGTCAGATGGGGGAGTGCTCGCCGAACGTCCGAGCGACCCCCAAACGCCCCTGATGTTCACATCAGCCCCCGAAGTTTCGGGGGCGGATGTGACGATCGGGGGCGTTTGGTGAGAGCGGCTCGCCGCCCTGCCGGGTGGTCTCCGGAACCCCTCCCATGGGAGACCACCCAGCACACGACTCGAATGCCGGCGGCCCCCCTGGTCTGGCATGAGTAGCGCATCCGGGTGTGAGTGCACCCGGATGGGGCGATACCCAACGCTACGGCTCCCGCGTCAGCGGCCCAAGACCCCGCCAGGGTGACCCGGACGCACACGAGGGCCCGCCCTGGAAGGGGCGGGCCCTCTGGCGACCAGAGATTGGCGAACCCTGGCCGACGTGCGATCACCCCCAGTCTCCACCCCCGGACCAAGCGCCCGACGGATCGTGGCGTCGAGGTCGGTCTGGTCGCAAAGGCACGCGCCGGCGTGCCGCATCGATGAACACCTTGCCGCGCTCGCTGACGTGACGGTCGTCGGGGGCCGTCCCTACTTCAGGGTGCGCTCGAGCAGGTCGCGCAGGTTGGTGAACGCCCGCTCGAAGGCGTGCTGGTTCCACGCCACCGTGTCCGACATCGTGTAGCCGTGCGCCGCACCGGGATAGATCTCGTTGCGCGCCACGAGCTGTGCGTCCTCGAGCGCGGCCCCCAGCGCGGCCACGTTCTCCCTCGTCATCGAGCGGTCGTTGTCCGCGTGCCCGAAGAGGAACTCGCTGCGGGCAGTGGCCAGCTCGTGGTGCGGGGAGTGCGGATCGTCGGCGACCAGGCCGCCGGTGTGGAAGCCCGCGCAGGCAGCGACTAGTTCGGGGTGGCGCCCGGCGGCCCGCACGGCCAGCCGGCCCCCCATGCAGAAGCCGACCGCAGCCACCGGTCCGTCCGTGACCTCGGGCAGGGCGGCCAGCGCGGCGAGATAGGCGTCGATGTCCTCGATCGCGCGATCCGCCGTCAGGCGCCCGATGCGCGGCCCGGCAACCCGGAAGAACTCCCCCATTCCCTCGGCCGTGGTGAGGTCTGTGGTCGGCGCCAGCTCCGCGACACTGCCCTCCCGGTAGAAGACGTTCGGCGCCAGCACCACGTACCCCCAGTCGGCGATCTCCTGCGCCATCTGCTCGATGCGGGGCCGCAGCCCGAACGCGTCCATGAAGAACAGCACCCCGGGCCCGCTGCCCGCTGGAGGCAGTGCCACGATCGCTTCGGCGACCCCGTCCCGCGTGGAGATGTTGAGCATGACCACAGGCTACGGAGCCCTGCAACCGGTTCATGGATCGGCGTCAGCGCCTCCGCCGTCCCGAGGCCGGCCGACGCGGGCGCCCGTGCAGGAGCCAGGCGACGACGATCACGACGACCCCCACCGCAACGACCAGCCCGGGCAGCCGGACGCGCTCGTCGAAGGCCACTTCGGGCACGACGAGGCTCGCCAGGCCGAAGCCCAGCTGGGCCAGGCTCGGCACCAGGAGCACGGCCGCCACCAGAGCCCGCAGCCACCGCCGGGGCGGCGGCCGGCGCCCCGCGACCGATCCCTGCGCCAGTTCCGGCGGCAGCGGCCCCAGCACCTGCACCTCGACAGGCCCCTGATCGGCCAGCTCCTCCTCCCGCTCGGGGTCCGGCGGTTGCATGATCGGACGCCGAGCCGGCACCGGCCCCATCGGTTGCTGCTCGAACAACGACATCGGCCTACTCCGGCAGCCCGTCGCGGTCCGCCCACTCCAGGAGCGTGTCGAGGCGGTGGGCCACGTCGTCGATGGCAGCGTGCGGGTCGCCGGTCCGCGCGAATCGCGCCGGCACCGTGGCGAGGGTGAGTTCGCGCGGCTCGATCGCGTCCAGCTCATCCCAGCTGAACGGGGTGGACACCGTGCCCTCCGGGACGCCGCGCACCGACCAGGCACACGCGATGGTGTGGTCCCGGGCGTTCTGGTTGAAGTCGACGAACACGTGGCGCGGGTCGCGGTCCTTGCGCCACCAGGTCGTCGTCACGTCCTCGGGAAGGCGCCGTTCGACCTCGCGCGCGAAGGCAAGGGCCGCCCGGCGCACCTCGGCGAACCCCCACTCGGGCACGATCCGGACGTAGATGTGCAGCCCGTGCCCGCCGGAGGTCTTCGGGAAGCCGAGAATGCCCAGCTCGTCCAGCAGGTCATGGGCGACGCCGGCCACCTTGCGCACCCGTTCGAAGCCCGCCTCCGGCATCGGGTCGAGGTCGATGCGCCATTCGTCCGGCTTCTCCACATCGGTGCGCCGTGAGTTCCAGGGATGGAACTCGACGGTGGCCATCTGGACGGCCCACAGCACCGAGCCCAGCTCGGTGACGCACAGTTCGTCAGCGGTGCGCCCGTAGCGAGGGAAGTAGACCTGCACGGTCTCCACCCAGGGCGGCGCGCCCGCGGGCAGGCGCTTCTGGTGCACCTTCTCCCCCGCCAGGCCCGAGGGGAAGCGGTGCAGCATGCACGGCCGCTCGCGCAGCGCGCGGACGATGCCGTCGCCGACCGCGAGGTAGTAGTTGGCCAGGTCGAGCTTCGTCCAGCCGTGATCGGGGAAGTAGACCCGATCGGGACTGGTCAACCTGACGACCCTCGGTCCCACCTCGAGTTCCACGGGATCCGTCTTGGCGCCCATGGCGTCAACGTACCCAAGCCGAACGGGCAATTCCATCCTCGGCAGCGTCGCCCGGGACGGGGCCAAGGGGCCGGTCAGGAACCGATCAGGTCGTGGTAGTGATCCACGCGGACGGGGTCGGCGGCCCCCGGCGACCACTGCTCGATCGCGGCGCAGGACGTCGCCATCCCCCACGCGACGGCCGCTCCGAACGGGAGCCCCTGCTCGAGCCGTGCGACGAGCCCGCCCATGAACGCGTCGCCGGCCCCGATCGGATTGCGGACGACGACCTGCTGCCCGGTCAGCACCCCCTCCGCGTCGCCGGCGGACCAGGCCAGCCCTGCCGATCCAGCCGTCACGACCACGGACCCGAGCCCGCGGGCGCGCAGCCCGGCCGCTGCCCGCGCGGCACGGTCGAGGGCGTCCGCACCGACCCAGGTGTGCTCGACCGCCTCGCCGGAGGTCAGGATCGCCTCCGCCTCGGCAAGGTTCGGCGTGACCAACGCGGGCAGCGCAGGACCAGCGAGGGCGGCGGGCATCCAGGCCGGACCGGTGTCGAGCGCGAGGCGCCCGCCCGCCCCGGCGACGGCCGCCACGAGTCCCGACAGCGCTTCGGGCCGGACACCGGGCGGGAAGCTGCCGCTGCACACGACCCAGACCCCGGGACGGGTGCGGGCGACGACGGCGTCCACGAAGCCCTCCCAGGTGGCGGCGTCCACCGGTGCGCCCGCGCCGTTGAGCACGGTGACCCGGCCGTCGTCCTCGATCACGATGATCGACTCGCGCACGCGTCCAGGACAGGAGTGCGCGGCAACGTCCATGCCCTCGGCGACCAACGTGTCGAGGTACCACGCCGAACCCTCGAAGGGAAGCAGGGCGAGGACCGCCGGCCGGGCACCGTTCGCGATGCCACCGCGCGCGGCCGACACCGACTTGCCGGCAGGGTACGCCCGGTTCTCGCGCGCCCGGTCGACGGTTCCGGGACGCAGCTCGCCGAGGACCACGATGCGATCGATGGTGGGATTCGGGCAGATGGCCAGCACGAGGGAGAGTGCAGCAGTTCGCCGCGCCCCGACGCAAGCCGCCGGACCGCGCTTCGCCGTACGATGACCGCACCAGAACCACCTGAGGAGGTAGCTCGTGATCGTCGCCACGCCCGTCACCGCCGAGGGCCAGTCCGCCGCGGCGTGGGGACGCGCCCACTGGATCGGCGTCGCGGATGTGGCCGACGGCGTCGTGCGCGACTGGCAGGTCCACGAGGTGGGGTGGGACGAGTCGCACGACGAGGGCACGCACGGCTCGCACCACGCCCGGATCGTGCGCTTCCTGAAGGAACAGGGGATCCAGGCGGTGGTCGTCGACCACATGGGGCCCGGCATGGTCCAGGTGATGCAGACCATGCGAATCCCGCTGCTTCCGGCCAGCCCCGGCGATGCCCGGGCCTCGATCCTGGCCGCGCTCGAGGCGGCCTAGCTCCGCGGCACCAGCGCGCAGCCGGCGGGGTCGAGGCGGACCGCCACGCTCGTGCGTGTCCGCCCGTGAGCGGGCGTCTCCGACGTCGCCACGCGGGCGCGCTTGCCGCCGGGTAGCCGGACGGTGAGCTCCGCACCACCCCGGCGCGCGGTGAGTTCGAGCACCACGACCTCGCGTCCGTCCTGGTCCGGCACCAGGCCGGCAGGGCCGACCGCCACCACACCCGGCGGGGCGTCCCACCCCAGCTCCAGAGCCTCGGGGTGGTCGAGGAACGGCCCGTAGCCGAGGAACTCCGCCACCTCCCGATTCACGGGCGAGCGCCAGAGCCGGCCGGGCTCATCGGCCTGGAGCAGGCGTCCAGCGGCCAGCACCGCCACGCGGTCGGCGATCGCGAACGCCTCGTCCTGGTCGTGGGTGACGTAGATGGTCGGGATGCCAGTGGTGCGGAGGGTGTCGTCCAGGACGCCGACCAGGTGTTCACGCAGGCCACGGTCGAGGGCCGACAACGGCTCGTCGAGCAACAGCAGCCTGGGATCGGCAGCCAGCGAGCGGGCGAGAGCCACGCGCTGTGCCTGCCCGCCGGAGAGGGCCGTGACCGGGCGGCGGCCGAAGCCGTCGAGTCCCACCAGGCCGAGGAGTTCGGCGACCCGACGGTCCCGCTCGGCGCGCGGCCGTCCCGAGAGCGCATAGCCAACGTTGCCCGCCACGGTCAGGTGCGGGAACAGCTGCCCGTCCTGGAACATCACGGCGAAGCGCCGCCGGTGCACCGGGACGGCCGTCACCTCCGCCCCGTCCCACAGGATCGCCCCGCCGGCGAGCGGCTCGAGCCCGGCGACCGCCCGCAGCAGCGACGACTTGCCCGACCCGGAAGCCCCGAGCACCGCCACCACCTCGCCGGGAGCGACATCCAGGCAGACCCCGTCGACCGCCACGGTGGGTCCGTAGCGCACCACCGCGTCGCGGACCTGGAGCCCGGCTACCACGGATCCACCTCCTTCGGCCCGATCCACTCTGCCAGCCCCATGGCGACCGCGGTCAGCGCAGCCAGCACGACGGACGCGGCGAGCGCCATCCCGAAGTTCTCCACCCCCGGCCGACCGATCAGCTGGAAGATGACCACCGGCAGGGTCGGGCGGTCGGGGCGGGCCAGGAACGAGGTCGCTCCGAACTCGCCGAGACTGGTCGCGAAGGCGAACCCGACCGCCAGGCCCAGCCCGCGCAGGGCGAAGGGGAGGTCGATGGTGGCGACCACGCGTGCCGGGCTCGCGCCGAGGGTGGCGGCAGCTTCGTGCAGGCGGGGGTCGATGGCCCGCAACGTCGGCAGCAGCGTCCGCACGACCAGCGGCAGCGCGACCATCGCCTGCGCGATCGGGATCAGCAGCCAGCTGGACCGCAGGTCGAGGGGCGGACGGTTGAGGGTGATCAGGAAGCCGAACCCCACGGTGACCGCCGAGACGCCGAGCGGCAGCATGAACACCGCGTCCAAGCCGCGCAACCACCGGCGGCCGGACGCGGAGGCGGGGCGACGCGAGAGCACGTAGCTCACCAGCAGCCCCAGCCCGACGGAGAGCACGGTGGCGGCGAGGGCCGCGGCCAGGGAATTCGACAGCGCCTGCCACACGCTGACCGTCGACTGGCCGGTCGTGCCGGACAGGGCCGCGTAATTGCCCGGGCCGGGCCCGTCCGGGGTGACGAAGGAGCGCCAGGCGAGGGAGGCCATCGGGAACACCAGCAGCCCGAGTACGACCACCGCGGTGAGGGCCATGGCGGGCAGGTCGCGGGAGCGCAGCGGCGCGTCCACCGGATTTCCGGACAGCCGGAGCGCACGCTCCTGGCGGGCGCGGGTGGCCCCCGCGGCAAGGAGTGAAACGGTCACGACCACCAGTTGCAGGACCGACAGCGCGGCCGCGGCGGGCAGGTCGAGCAGCTGGGTGGTCTGGTACCAGATCTCGGTCTCGATGGTGCCGTAGCCCGATCCGCCGAGCACCAGCACGACGCCGAACGCGGAGGCGCAGAACAGGAAGACGAGCGCGGCGGCGGAAGCGATCGCCGGCGCCAGCGCGGGCAGTGTCACGGTGGCCAGCACCCGGGCGCGGCCCGCCCCGAGGGTGCGGGCCGCGTCCTCGGCGCGCGGGTCGAGGCGTGCCCAGAGCGCACCGACCGTCCGGACGACGACCGAGTAGTTGAAGAAGACGAGCGCTGCCACGATCGCCACGAACGACTCCTGCAGGCCGAGGAAACCGAGCAGGCCCTTGGGGGCCAGGAGCGACTGGAAGGCCACCCCCACCACGACGGTCGGCAGGACGAACGGGACGCTCACCACGGCACGGACGAGCCGGCGACCGGGGAACCGGCACCGGTACAGGACGTAGGCCCCGGGAACGCCGAGCAGTACCGCGACCGCCGTCCCCACCACCGCCTGGGCCAGGGTCTGGCCGACGACGCGCCACGTGCGCGGCGCCGAGAGCACCTCCTGCACCCCGGCAAGGGTGAACGTCTGGTCGACGACGAAGCCGCGCCCCACCAGGGCGGCGACCGGCCAGGCGAAGAACACCGTCAGGAACGCCACCGGCACGACGGCGGCCGCGACCCACGCCCACTGGCCGCCGGTCCTGCGGACGCCACCTCCCGTCCAGGAGCCGCCGTGTCCCCCCGGTGCCACCGGGATCCCGGCGGCTGCTGGCGGAATCGTCGGGCTCTGGGGCGCGAGGGTCACCCGACGACGTCCGCCGTCCATGCCTTGATCCACTGTTCGCGCTTCGCGCCGAGCTCCGCCACCGGCACGGTGATCGGTGCGTCGATGGTGGCGGCGTACTTCTCCCAGTCGGCGGGCAGCTTCGCGTCCGGGTCGACCGGGTCCATGTACATGGCGTCCGGGATCTCGGCCTGCACGGTCGGGCTGAGCATGAAGTCGACGAACTTCCGCGCGCCGACCTCGTTCTGCGCACCGGCGAGCACGCCGGCGTACTCGACCTGCCGGAAGCAGGTCTGGGTGAGCACCTGCGTACCGTGCTCGAACGCCGGCGAGGACGAGTAGGACACCACCAGCGGTCGGTCGCCCTTGCCGGTGGAGCCGGAGAACTCCACGGTGTACGCCTCCGTCCAGCCCTTCACCACCTTGACGCCATTCGCCTTGAGTTGCTTCCAGTAGTCCAGGTAACCCGGGTCGCCCTTCGCCCCGACCGTCGCAGCCAGGAACGCGAGCCCCGGCGAGGAGGACGCGGGATTCTCCACCACCAGCAGGTTGCGGTACTCCGGCCTGGCGAGGTCGTCGAGGGTCCGAGGGACGGCGAGGGACCTGCCCTTGAACCAGGCGGAGTCGGCGTTGACGCAGACGTCGCCGTAGTCCACCGGGGACAGCGAGTGCGTGTCGTCCGCCGCGTACGCCTGCCATCCCTTCGGCTGGGAGGGCGAGGCGTACGGGCTCAGGATGCCCGCGCTGATCGCGCGTCCGGCGAACGTGTTGTCGATCCCGTAGACGACATCGCCCAGTGGGGCGTCCTTGGTGAGGATCAACTGGTTGACCACCGTCCCGACGTCACCCGGAGCGACGAACCTCACGTCGTAGCCGGTGTCGGCCTTGAAGGCGGCGATCGTCTTGTCACTGAGGGTGAACGAGTCGTGGGTGATGACGGTGAGCGTCCGGCTCTCGGTGGGCGCAGCGCTCGACGCGGCGCCACTGGACGCCGGGCCGCTCGCCGCGGGCCCGGCCGGACCGGCGCACCCCGCCAGCAGGACGGCCGCGGCACCCGCGACCAGGACTGTGCGAATGGACACGTGACTCCTCCATCTGTCTGGAGGGCCCGGGAACGGTCCCGGGGAGAAAATCCCGACTCCCTACGCCGGTGCTAGCCGGATCAGGTTCGAGGGTCTGCGGACGGCCCGCACTCTCAGCGCCCTGCGGCGCTCCCCTGTCGAGCACCAAGGTTACCAGTGACGTCATGTGGCCATTCCGGCGCGCGGGCGTGGACTGTGGGACGGGCGGGACGGCTCGGGTGGCCGGATGGCGACATTCACGGCCTCCAACCACGGACGGCCCGACACCTGATGTGCCAGTCTTGGGCGCATGACTGAGCAGTCCGATGCGGTCGACAAGATCAAGACCGGCTACACGTTCACCACCCCGTCCATCGACCTCGGCGTCCTGATGGTGGACGGCGAGCCGCAGACCGACGTGCGGATCCGGCTCTCGCTGTCGATGCTCAACCGGCACGGGCTGGTGGCCGGTGCCACGGGCACCGGCAAGACCCGCACCCTGCAGCTGCTGGCCGAACAGATCTCGGCCGCCGGGGTGTCGGTGTTCGCCGCCGACATCAAGGGAGACCTCTCCGGCATCGCGATCCCCGGCGAGCCCAGCGAGAAGCTCCTGGCGCGCACGCAGAAGATCGGGCAGGACTGGAAGCCGGCCGGCTGTCCCACCGAGTTCTACGCGCTCGGCGGGCAGGGCACCGGCGTCCCGCTGCGCGCCACGGTGTCCTCCTTCGGCCCGATCCTGCTCAGCAAGGTGCTCGGCCTGAACGAGACCCAGGAGTCCAGCCTCGGCCTGGTGTTCCACTACGCCGACACCCAGGGCCTGCCGCTGCTGGACCTCGCCGACCTGCGGGAGTTGCTGGTCTACCTGACCGGCGACGAGGGCAAGGCAGAGCTGAAGGCGATCGGCGGGCTGTCCGCGGCCACCGTCGGCGTCATCCTGCGGAGCCTGGTCACCCTGCAGACCCAGGGTGCGGACGAGTTCTTCGGCGAGCCGGAGTTCGACACCAGGGACCTGATCCGCACCACCGCGGACGGCAAGGGCGTCATCTCGCTGCTCGAGCTGCCCAACCTGCAGGACCGTCCGGCCATCTTCTCGACGTTCCTGATGTGGGTCCTGGCCGACCTGTTCCACGACCTTCCCGAGATCGGCGACGTGGACGTCCCCAAGCTCGTGTTCTTCTTCGACGAGGCCCACCTGCTGTTCGACGGCGCCTCCAAGGCGTTCCTGGACGCGATCGGCCAGACCGTGCGGCTGATCCGCTCCAAGGGCGTCGGCATCTTCTTCGTCACCCAGTCCCCCACCGACGTCCCCGACAACGTGCTGGCCCAGCTCGGCTCCCGGGTCCAGCACCAGCTGCGCGCGCACACGCCGAACGACGCCAAGGCGCTGAAGGCCACCGTGCAGACCTACCCGACCAGCCAGTACGACCTCGCTGCAACGCTGCAGGGACTCGGTATCGGTGAGGCGATCGTGACCGTGCTGAACCCTGACGGCGCGCCCACCCCGGTGGCGTGGACGCGAATGCTCGCCCCGCAGGCGTCCATGGGGCCGATGCCTGCCGAGTGGATGACCAACGGGGTGGCGTCCTCGGCGATGCAGGCGAAGTACGGCCAGGAGATCAACCGCGACTCCGCCTACGAGATGCTCACCCGCCGGCTGGAGGCGGGCGCGGCTAAGGCACAGGCTGAGGCGGACGCGGCCGCCCGGGCGAAGGGCCAGGCGGAGTACGACAAGCAGCAGGCCGCCCAGGAGCGGTCGCAGGCACGCGAGCAGGCGGCGCCGCGCCGCACGTCCTCCCGTCCGGCCCCCCGGTCGGGCGTCGAGCGCGTGCTCGGCTCGGCGACGTTCTGGAACCAGGTGATCCGGGTCGGCGGCCAGGTGGCCCGCACCATGTGGGGCACCGCCCGCCGCTGAAACCGCGCGGACCGAGTTGGGAACCGTCCCCAATCCGGTCCACCGCGCTGGGCCGGACCGAGTTGGGAACCGTCCCCAATCTGGTCCGGACCGGATTGGGGACGGTTCCTAATTCGGTCCACCCCGGGTCAGGCGAGGTCGTCCAGCGGGACCGAGGGGTCCGCGAGGCGGTCCCGGGAGACGGCGGTGCGGGCGCGGATCAGCGACTGGACGGCGTCCATCGTGTCCCAGACGTTGACGTGCATGCCGGCGAGCAGCCGGACGCCGCCCTCGGCCGGGACCACCCAGAAGGCCATGAACTCCGACCCCTGCTCGTCGCCGCGGACCACCAGCTCCGCGTCCGCGTCCCGTGCGACGAAGCCGGCGTACTCCAGGCCGGCCTCGTACTGGTCGGAGAAGAAGAACGGCACCGGGTCGTATGTGGTCTCTGCCCCGGCCATCGAGCGTCCGGCGGCGAGGCCGCCGTCGAGGGCGTTCGCCCAGTGCTCCACCCGCAGGTGGCGCCCGAACGTGCGGCTCTCCCAGCTGGCCACATCGCCCGCCGCCCAGACCCCGTCCAGGCTGGTCCGCAGCGCGGCGTCGGTGACGATGCCGTTGTCGACCCGGGCTCCGGCGGCCTCCGCCAGTTCGGTGCGGGGACGGATGCCGACACCGACCACCACGACGTCCGCAGGAACGGTGTCGCCGGACCCGGTGACCACGCCGGTGACGCGATCGTCCCCGGTGAAGGCAGCGACGCCGGTGCCCAGGCGCAGCTGCACCCCGTGCCGGTCGTGCCACCGGGCGAACCACGAGCCGATGCGCTCACCCACCACTCCCTGCAGCGGCGCGTCCTGGGGCTCGATCAGGGTCACTCCCCCACCGTGCGACCGGGCGGCGGCCGCCACCTCCAGCCCGATCCAGCCGCCGCCGACCACCACCACCCGGCCGCCGTCCCTGAGGCGGTCGAGCAGGGCGAGCGAGTCGTCGAGGGTTCGCAGGTAGTGGATGCCCGGGAGGTCGGCGCCCGGGAGGTCGAGACGTCGCACGGCGGAGCCGGTGGCGAGGAGCGCGTGGGTCCACCCGAGCGTGGTGCCCCCGCGCAGGGTTGCCGTCCGGCCGGCGGCGTCAAGGCTCGCGACCGGATCACCCAGAACCAGCTCGACCTCCTGCTCGGCGTACCAGGCCGGTTCGTGCGGGAAGGCGGTGTCCACGCCGGCCTTGCCGAGCAGCACGTCCTTGGACAGCGGTGGCCGCTCGTAGGGCAGGTGGTCCTCCTCGGTGACCAGGACGATCTCCCCCGCCGGATCGACCTCACGGATGCCCTCCACGGCCCGTGCGGCGGCCAGGCCCCCACCCACGATGAGGTAGCGGCGTCGCTCAACTGTGCTCATCCACCCACAGTGCGCGCCCGGGCCGACCCCGTCGATACCAGCTTCTCCTGAGCCGGACGCGGAGGTCGCCACCCCGACACCTCGTCGCCGCGCCGTTCCTGGACCACGTGGCCTCGCCCGCCTGACGTCGGCCCTCCGGTGATCCCGGCACCCCCGAAGGGCTCAGCTCTCGCGGCCGAGCGCCTTCAGCCGTTCCCGCTCGGCGAGGACGGCCTTGTAGGAATCGCGCTCGTGCAGCAACCAGCCCGGCGGGTTCGCCAGCAGCTCGCCGATCTGGTCGGCGTCCAGGGCGTCGGTGACGCCGCCCCGGACCAGCCCGGAACGGGACACGCCCAGCTTGGCTGCCACGACGTCCTTGGGGAACGGGCCGTTGCGGCGGAGGTCGACCAGCCACTGGGGAGGGTCGGCGCGCAGCGCGTCCAGTTCGTCCCTGGTGATCGGGGACTCCTGGAACTCGCGTGGCGCCGCGGGCAGGTAGATGCCGAGCTTTGCCGCCGCCGTGGCGGGCTTCATGGTCTGGCTCACGCCCGGCAGACTAGCCTTCCCGGGTGACGTTCCCCGAACCGCCCGCTCCCGCGCCGGCGCCGAGGCGCGGCCTGACCGTGGCCTTCGTCCCCGGCGTGACCCTCACCAAGTGGCGGCGCATCTGGGCCGAACGGTTCCCGCGGGTGCCCCTGGAGGTGGTGGAGGTCACCGAGGCCGGCCAGCGCGCAGTGCTCGACGACGGCGTCGCCGACATGTGTTTCGCCCGCCTGCCGATCGACACCGAGGGCGTCCACGTGATCCGGCTCTACGACGAGGTCCCCGTGGTGGTCGTGCCCAGGGACCACGCCCTCGCCGAGCAGGACGAGGTGTCGCTGGCCGACCTGGAGGGGGAAGCCCTGGTGGTCGGCGACGCGGACGCAGGCGCGATCGAGCGCGTGGCGTGGGGCTCCGGCGTGGCGCGGGTGCCGCACTCGGTCGCGCGCTCCCAGAGCCGCAAGGACGTGGTGTACCGGCCGGTCACGGACGCCGAACCCACCACCGTCGGCCTCGCCTGGCTCGTTGACAGCGACAACGACCTGATCGAGGAGTTCATCGGCATCGTCCGGGGACGGACGCCCAACAGCTCACGTACCGCGGCCGCCCGGGCCTCGAAGGAGGCGGCCACGACGTCGAAGCCGACACCCCCGCGCCGCCGGGAGCAGCCCAGACCCGGACGCGGCCGGCGCCGCCGCTGAGAGACGGCCCCGGTGGAACGAGAGGGGACGGCGCTCTTCCGGTGCAGGCTCAGGCGTAGCGGCCCGAGTGGAGCACCGCCTGGTACTGGGCGCGCTCGTACGCGGAGGAGTCCGGCACGGCTGCGGCGCTCATCGAGCCCCGCAACTGCGCCACTCCGGTGTACTCGTGGGCGGTGAGCCACCGCTCGGCTTCGCCGAGCATCTCGGAGATGGCCTCCGGCCCGCGTCGCAGGACGGCCGACGTCGTGCAGGCCACGTCCGCGCCGACCAGGAGGGCCTTGATGACCTCGGCGCCGGAGTGGACGCCGGACGTGCAGGCGAGGCTCACCTCGGGCAGCTGACCGCGCAGGATGCCGAGCCAGCGCAGCGTGATGCGCTGGTCGTCCGGCTCGGACAGGTCGGCCCGGGCCAGCAGCGCGAGGCGCTCCAGGTCGAGATCGGGCGCGTAGAACCGGTTGAACAGCACCAGTCCGTCCGCGCCCGCGTCCACGGCGAGCGCGGCGAACCGCGACAGCGCGGAGTAGTACGGCGAGAGCTTCACCGCCAGCGGGATGTCGACCGCGATCTTCACGGCCTCGATCGCCGCGAGGTGCGCGAGCTCGATGTCCGCGGCGCCGATCCGCGGGTCGGCGGCCATCGTGTAGAGGTTCAGTTCGAGGGCGTCCGCACCGGCGTCGGCGAGCTCAGCCGCGTACCGCTGCCACGACCCGGGGCGGGTCGCGTTCAGGCTCGCGATGACCGGCACCGTCAACTGCTCCTTCGCCCGGCGGACGAGGCTCACGTGGCCACCGGCGCCGAGGTTTGGCTGGTCGACCTCGGGCAGCGGGCTGCCGGAGAACTCCGCGAAGTCCTGACCGGCGTCCATGAGATCGGCCAGGCGGCTCTCCTCGGCCAGCACCTCCTCCTCGAACAGCGACGGCAGCACGACAGCGGACGCACCGGCGGCTTCCAGCTCGAGCAGGGACTCCAGGCGACCGGTCAGGGGCGACGCTGAGGCGATCAGCGGACCCGACAGGGACAGCCCGAGGTAGGTGGTGGCCAGTTCCGGCCTCATGTTTCCTCCTTGACCGCCGGTACACCGCGTTCCACACCGGCCAGTTGCGTGTAATAGTGCCAGCGTTCGTCCGTGTCCGCCTGTGCGAGTTGTGCCAATTCCTCTGCGCGTTCCGGGTTTGCCCTCGCGAGCATCGCGAACCGCGCCTCGCTCATCATGAATTCCCGTACCGGCATGGTCGGGGCCTTGCTGTCCAGACGCAGGGGTTGCGCCGCTTCGCCGGGACGGAAGCGGTACAGCGGCCAGTACCCGCTGGCGACGGCGTCGGCCTGGTGGCTCATCGAGGTGGCCATGTCGATGCCGTGCGCGATGCACGTCGAGTAGGCGATCAACAGGGACGGGCCAGGCCAGGCCTGCGCCTCGAGCATCGCCCGGACCGTCTGCTGCTGGTTCGCCCCGATGGCCAATTGCGCGACGTAGACGTCGCCGTAGGCCTGGGCCAGCATGCCGAGGTCCTTCTTCGCCGTGGACTTGCCGGCCGTCGCGAACTTGGCGGTCGCGCCGCGCGGGCTCGCCTTGGAGGCCTGGCCGCCGGTGTTGGAGTACACCTCGGTGTCGAGCACGAGGATGTTGACGTTGCGTCCGCTCGCGAGCACGTGGTCGAGGCCGCCGTACCCGATGTCGTAGGCCCAGCCGTCGCCCCCGATGATCCACACGGACTTCTCGACCAGCTCATCGGCCAGGGACAACAGGCGCCGTGCCGCCTCGACTGTGGACCGGGGTTGGGGGCGGTTGCACATTGGGGCCCCCCCGGGGGGG
>JAEVYS010000085.1 GCA_023392635.1 Actinomycetes bacterium
CCGCCGGCCAGCACCAGGAAGTCGGCGGCCCGGATCCTGGAGATCGCGGGACTCTCCGATCCGCCGATCCGGGAGCCCCTGGAGGCCTGACCGGCTCCAGCGTCGCTCAGCGTCACGTCGAGCGTGCGGCCGCATGGTGCGCGCATGCGAGTGCTGTTCACGCCGTTTCCGTCCAGTTCCCACGTCAACAATCAGGTGCCGCTCGCCTGGGCGCTGCGTGCCGCAGGGCACGAGGTCTGCATGGCGACCCAACCCGACGCGACCGAGGACATCCTCGGTGCAGGGCTGACCGCCGTGCCGGTTGGCGACATGCTCGACGTCGCGCAGCACGTTCGCGACGCGGAGGCCCGCGAGGAGGAACGCCCGCCCGCCGACGGCGAGGCCGGGTCGTGGCTCGACACCTTCGACATCAGCGAAACCCGCACCGAGTCGCTGACCTACGACTATCTCCACGGCACCCTGACCGCCTGGACGAACGTCGTCCTGCAGAACACCATGCCGCGCCGGGCGCTCGACGAACTCGTCGCCTTCACCGCGCACTGGCACCCCGACCTGGTGATCTGGGACCCGATGTACTTCGCCGGCGCGATCGCCGCAAAGTCGTGCGGTGCCGCGCACGCCCGCTTCCTGTTCGGCCTCGACGTCCTCGGCAACCTGCGCCGGCACTACCTCGCGGCTCTCGCGGCCCGTCCCGCGATCCTGCGCGAGGACCCTCTCGCCGAGTGGCTCGGCCGGTACGGATCCGGGTTCACCGAGGACCTTGTGGTCGGTCAGTGGACCCTCGACCCGGTTCCGTCCTCGCTCGCGCTGGATACCGGGCTGCCGCGCGTCGGTGTGCGGTACGTGCCCTACAACGGGGCCTCCGTCGTGCCGGACTGGATCAGCGAACTGGAGGTCGGCACCGCACGCGTGTGCATCACGCTGGGCATGGCGCATCGCGAGGTGTGGGGCACCGATCGGCTCTCCGTCGGCCGGATCCTCCAGGGTGTCGCGGACCTCGGCGTCGAGGTGATCGCCACCCTCGACGACGTCGAGGCCGACGGGGTGCGGATCGTGGACTTCGTGCCGCTGGACGTGTTGCTGCCGCTGTGCTCGGCGGTCGTGTCGCACGGTGGGGCGGGATCCTTCCAGACCGCGCTGGTGCACGGCGTTCCGCAGGTCGTCGTGCCGGACATGCTGTGGGACACCGGTCTGAAGGCACGCCGTCTCGCCGGGTCCGGTGCCGGCCTGTACGCCAACGACCTGACCGGCCTGCGGGACCTGGTCGGCCGGGCGCTTCACGATCGGGGGATCGCGGCGGCGGCCCGACGCCTGCGATCGGAGGCGCTCGCCATGCCCGCGCCGAGCGAGGTCGTAGCTCTCCTCGAACGACTCACGGCAGCGAACCGGCCAACGGCAGCGGGCTGAGAGAGACACCCGCTCCAGACACGCTCGACCTCGGCTCGAGCCCGCGACTCCATCGTCGATCGTAGGAGACCGGCACCAATGAGCAGGTCCGCAAGAGCGGGGGAGTCTGCGTGAGTCAACGTCGGGTCGTCATCACCGGGATCGGCGTCGTCGCGCCCGGCGGGTTGGGAGCGAAGGCCTTCTGGGAACGCATCGTGGCGGGCACCCCGATGACCCGCCTGATCACCGCCTTCGACTCCACCGACTTCCGGTCGCGGATCGCTGCCGAGTGTGACTTCGATCCGTTCCAGTACGGCTTCAGCGAGCACGACATCGGGCGCTTGGACCGGGCCGCCCTGTTCGCGCTCACCGCCACGCGGGAGGCGATGAGCGACAGCGGCCTCGTCGTCGACCGCGACGACGCGCACCGGGTCGGGGTGAGTCTCGGTACCGCCGTTGGCGCCACGCTGCGGTTGGAGGAGCGTTACCGCGCGGTCAGCCACGAAGGGCGCGACTGGCTCGTCGACCACCGGCTCGCCGGCCCCGACCTGTACGACTACTTCGTGCCCAGCTCGATGGCGGCCGAGGTGGCCTGGGCCGCCGGCGCGGAAGGACCCAACGCCGTCGTGTCGGCCGGGTGCACCTCCGGCATCGACGCGGTGGGACACGCCTGGGACCTCATCCGCGACGGATCGGTCGACATGATGATCGCCGGCGCCACCGACGCGCCGATCGCGCCGATCACGGTTGCCTGCTTCGACGCCATCAAGGCCACGTCCAACACCAACGACGATCCAGGCACCGCCGCGCGGCCGTTCGACCGTACGCGTAACGGGTTCGTGCTCGGCGAGGGCTCGGCGGTCCTGGTCTTGGAGGAACTGCAGAGCGCGCGCCGCCGCGACGCGCACATCTACGCCGAGATCCGCGGGTACGCCTCCCGTGGCAACGCCTTCCACATGACCGGCCTGCGGCCCGACGGGCAGGAGATGGCCGCGGCGATCCGCGCCGCCCTCGACACCGCCCGCATCCCGGCCACCGCCGTCGACTACGTCAATGCGCACGGCACCGCGACCAGACAGAACGACCGCCACGAGACCCAGGCGCTCAAGCGGGGCCTCGGCATGCACGCCTACGACGTGCCGATCAGCTCCATCAAGCCGGTCATCGGACACTCGCTCGGCGCCGTCGGAGCGATCGAGGTCGCCGCCAGCGCGATGGCGATCGAGTTCGACGTCGTGCCACCGACGGCCAACCTCCACCACCCCGACGCGGAGCTGGACCTGGACTACGTGCCACGCGAGGCCAGGCAACGCAAGCTTTCCACAGTGCTGACCGTGGGCAGCGGCTTCGGCGGATTCCAAAGCGCGATAGTGCTCTCCGCGCCCGAGGCGGTGGCAGCATGAGCACCGCCGTGGTGACAGGGCTCGGCGTCGTCGCGCCCAACGGCGTCGGTGCCGGGGACTACTGGGCGGCGACCCTGCGGGGCCGCAGCGCGATCGGGAGAATCGACCTGTTCGACGTCGAGGACTACCCGAGCCGCCTCGGCGGCGTGGTCACCGGCTTCGACGCCGAGAACCACCTGCCCAGCCGGCTGCTGCCGCAGACCGATCGCATGACCAGGTTCGCGCTGGCCGCCGCGGACTGGGCGGTCGCCGACGCCGACATCGACCGGTCGGCGCTGGCCGCGACCGACCTCGGCGTGTCGACCGCGAGCGCCTCGGGCGGATTCGCGTTCGGACAGAAAGAGCTCGAGCACCTGTGCGCCGACGGACCGAGCCACGTCAGCGTCTACCAGTCGTTTGCCTGGTTCTACGCCGTCAACTCCGGCCAGATCTCGATCCGGCACGACATGCGCGGCCCGATCGGTGTACTCGTCGCCGACCAGGCCGGTGGTCTCGACGCCATCGCGCACGCCCGCCGCTCCGTCCGAAAGGGCGCGCCGCTCGTGCTCACCGGCGGGATGGACTCCGCGCTGTCCCCGTACGGGCTGGCCGCGCTGATCTCCAGCGGCATGCTGTCCACCGCCGACGACCCGCGCCATGCCTACCTTCCCTTCGACCGCAAGGCGAACGGCCACGTGCCCGGCGAGGGCGGCGCCATCCTCACCGTCGAGGACGGCGACTGTGCCCGCGAGCGTGGTGCCCACGTCTACGGCGAGATCGCCGGGTACGCCGCCACGTTCGATCCCTCACCGGGCTCGGGTCGTCCGGGCAACCTCGGGCGTGCCGTGCGGGCGGCCCTCGCCGACGCCGGGGTCGGCCCGGACGAGGTCGGCGTGGTCTTCGCCGACGCAGCCGGCGATGCGGACGCCGACCGGGCGGAGGCCGAGGTGATCGTCGACCTCTTCGGCCCGCGTGGCGTCCCGGTCACCGCGCCCAAGACGATGACCGGTCGCCTGTACTCCGGCGCCGGCCCGCTCGACGTGGCGACCGCGCTGCTCTCGCTGCGCGACAAGGTCATCCCGCCGACCGTGAACGTCGTCGCGGACTACGCCCTCGACCTGGTCGAGGCCCCCCGGCCCCTGACGGCGTCGGTTGCCCTGGTGCTGGCCCGCGGCCGGCAGGGCTTCAACAGCGCACTGGTTGTACGTGCCCCATGAAAGGAAAGCTGATGAGTCAATCCGTCCGATTGAGCGTTCCCGATCTGCTGACCATCCTGGCCACCTGCGCCGGCGAAGCGGAGCCCGTCGACGCGGCCGCCGAAGACCTCGGCGAGGTCCCGCTGGCCGACCTGGGCTACGACTCCCTCGCGTTGCTCGAAGCGTCGAGCGCCGTCGAACGGCGGTTCGGTATCTCGCTGCCCGAGGAGGAGGTGGCCGAGGTGCGGACGCTGAATCAGCTAGGCGACCTGGTCAATGACCGCCTCGCCCAGGTCCGGTGACCGGTGCCGACCCGATGCGTCTGATCGGCAGCGGTTTCCTCGCCCGGCATCTGCGGCCGCTCGCGGACGCGTACCCCGGCGTCACCGTGCTCGCTGCCGGGGTACCGAGGCACCCGCTGCCGGACGCCGAGCACGAGCGTGAGGCTCGGCTGGTGGCCGACACACTCCGGGACTGTGTGCGCGACGGCCGGCAGTTGGTGTTCTTCTCGACCGTCAGCATGTACGGCGGGCCGGGTTGCCAGGGACGCGAAGACGACCCCGTCGAGCCGGCCCTCCCGTACGGACGGCACAAGCTGGATCTGGAAGGGATGATCCGCGACTGCGGCGTTCCGTACCTGATCCTGCGCCTCGGGTACGTGCTCGGTCCCGGAGAACCGGAGTTCCGGCTCGTGCCCGCCATCATCCGGCAGCTTCGCGCCGGACGCGTCACGGTCCAACCAGGCGCCCGGCGCGACATCGTCCACGTCGAGGACTGGATGACGGTCGTCGACCGGCTGCTCGCCACCGGCGTCACCGACGAGGTCGTCAACGTGGCGTCGGGCGACTGCGCTGAGATCGCGGCCGTGATCGACGTGCTGGAGCGGCATCTCGGCGTGACGGCCGAGCGGGTGCTCCTCGACTCGACAGTGTCGCACTGCCCGTCGATCGCCAAGCTGCGCACGCTCGTACCGGAGGTGACGGCGTTGGGTTTCGGGCCGGGCTACCATCGCGTAGCCCTGGCCCGCTACCTCTCCTCCCTCCGCGCTACAGGGTGATGAGCGGGAATCCCTCGTCGTCCAGCGGCTGGCCGGGCTCGAATCCCGCCATGTGCCCGTCCTGGACGCCGGGGCGGTAGGTGGCGTCAGCATTGACGTACACGATGCCGTGGCCCATCCGACGTGCGTCGGACGTGTTGCTACCGGCCAGATGCACGGTACGGCAGTGGTGAAACGTCACGTCACCGGCGCGCAGTGGCACGGTCACCCGCGGCTGCCACGGGAACTCCGGCCAGATGTCGGTGATGTCGGCGAACTCCTCGAAACTCGTCATGTGCTCCTGCCGGTGCTCCGGCGGTCGCAGATGCGAACGGGGCACGTACGACAGGCAACCGCGCTCGACCGGGACGTCGGACAGCGCCACCCAGGCGGTCAAGGCCCGCGACAACGACGACAACGGCAGCCCGGTCTCGTCGTCGTGTACGAGCGTCGGCGCCGCCTTGTGCGGCTCCTTCGCGAGCACCTCGCTGGTGTACAGCCGCATCGGGCCATCGGCGAGCTGCAGCGCGATCGAACCGATCGCCGGGTGAAGGGCCAGTTCCCGGATCGTGTCGCTCTTGCGCCAGGCCTGCGCGACGTAGTTGACCTCGACACCGTTGACGCCGTCCCAGATCTCCATGTGGCTGTCGAGGAGCTGGGCGGCCGCCTCGGCATACCGGGCCACCTCGTCGGCGTCGAGCACGCCCGGCACGTGGACGAAGCCCTGTTCCCGGTAGCGGCGGATGGTCTCGTCAGAAATCGGATCGATCATGCTTCGCGCGCCTGTGTCTCCCATGGACTACGTCCTCCCGTCACGGTGACTGCCGCCCACAGGGTGCGGCGCGCCGCTCGAGTCCTTCGCGTCAGCCGGTAGACCCGCACCGGCCCGGCGTGCTCGCTGCCCGAGTCCGTTTCGAGCGCAGCCTGGGATCGTCCGGAGTTCCAGCCCTACGACCGGGAAGAGAGTCGGGTTCTGATGACGACACCGAACCGGGGCAGCGGCGAGCTCAACGCCCTGCTGGACCAGTTACGTGAGTACGTGACGCCGCAGCCGCCGTGGATCAGCCTGCCGCCACGAGCGTTCACCTCGCCCGAGCTGTATGAGCTGGAACTGGACCGGATCTTCCGCCGCTCGTGGATCATGGTGGCCCGGGTGGACCAGCTCGCCGGGCCCGGCGATTACCTCGCGCTGACGATCGCGGGGGAGCCGTTGCTGCTGACCCGCGACCGCACCGGCACACTCAACGCGATGTCGCCGATCTGCCGGCACCGGATGATGCCGGTCGTCGCGGCCGGTGCCGGGCGGGCCGAGCACTTCACCTGCCCGTACCACCTGTGGCGCTACGGCCTGGACGGCCAGCTGATCGCTGCGACGCACATGCGGGGGAACCCCGCCTTCGACCCCGGCAGCTGCCGGCTTCCCGGGTTCGCCGTCGAACAGTGGCAGGGTTTCGTCTTCGTCAACCTCGACAGCGGCGCACCGCCGCTGCGCACCCACCTGAGCCGCATCGGCGAGGACCTGGGTAATTACGAGCTGGGCGCCATGACGCAGGTGGGTTCGTTCGTCGAGGACTGGCACTGCAACTGGAAGGTCGCCGTCGAGAACGTCCATGAGAACTATCACGTCATGGGCTTCCACCCGGAGACGATCCAGCCGTCGACGCCGGGCGGCTCCGACACCGACGTGCGCGACGATTCACCCCTGGTGCTGCGGTTCACGGTGCCGTTCAAGGAGCCGCAGGAGGTGGAGTTCCTCCGGCTGACCGAACAGGAGCGACGCCAGGTCTACAACGTCTCGGTCTTTCCCTGCACGAGTTTCGCCGCGGCCGGCGAGACGGTGATCTGGCTCAGCTTCATCCCGACCGCGATCGACCGGACCGAGGTGCGCGGCGGGATCCTGGCGCCGAGTCAGACCGTCGAGGGCACCGACGCCGAGCAGCTTCAGCAGATCCGCGAGGGGAACGAGGCCTACGCCGCGGTGATCAACGGCGAGGACCAGCGTGGCCTCGAAGAGGTGCAGCGGGCCGTCGGATCCCGTTTTGCCGGACGCGGTCACCTCAGTCCGAAGGAGCCGGCGGTGCCGGTGTTCTACCGCAAGCTCGCCGCCGCGCTGCTTGCCGAGGAGTACCGGGAACCGGCGGAGGCCGGCCCGCTAGCCGCCGTCCAGTCGTCGTTGAGCTGACGACCAGCGCCTTGGCCGACGGTAACCGGATCGACAGCAGCCGCACGAGAATGGGGATACCGGTCATGTTGAGTTGTCGGACGTGCGGTGGAGAACTGCGCGAGTTCTGTGACTTCGGCCCGCAGCCGCTGTCCAGCGGCTTTCTGGAGCCGGACTACGTCGGCGACGAGTTCTTCTTCCGCCTGGCCGTCGGGGTGTGCGGGCAGTGCTCGATGGTGCAGCTGATCGAGGAGGTTCCGCGGCACCTGATGTTCAACGGGCACTACCCGTACCTGTCGTCGGGCTCGGCCACCATGCGCAAGCACTTCGAGCAGACCGCCAAGCACTTCATCGACACCGAGCTGACCGGCGACGACGCGTTTCTGGTCGAGTTGGGCTGCAACGACGGCGTCATGCTGAAGGTCATCGCCGACGCCGGGATCCGGCACCTGGGCGTCGAGCCCTCGCAGAGCGTCGCCGCGGTCGCCCGCGCCTACGGCGTACAGGTGACCACCGAATTCTTCCAGGAGTCCTCCGCACAGCAGATCCGGGCCGCGTCCGGGCCGGCGCAGGTGATCTACGCCGCGAACACCATCTGCCACATCCCGTACCTCGACTCGATCTTCCGCGGCGTCGACGAGTTGCTGGCACCCGACGGCATCTTCGTGTTCGAGGACCCGTACCTCGCCGAGATCGTCGACCGCACCTCGTTCGACCAGATCTACGACGAGCACTTCTACTTCTTCTCGGCCGTGTCGGTGCAGGCGATGGCGGCACGGTTCGGGTTCGAACTGGTCGACGTCGAGCGGCTGCCAGTGCACGGCGGCGAAGTGCGGTACACGATCGCGCGGCGCGGCGCCCGTCCAGCCTCCGCGCGGGTCGCCGCGCTGGTGGCCGAGGAGCACGGCCGTGACCTCGCCGGGCAAGGTACGCTGAAGCAGTTCGTCGGCCGGGTGGAGCAGGCCAGGGAGGAACTGACCACGCTGCTGCGGCAGTTGAAGGCCAACGGCCAGACGGTGGTCGGCTACGGCGCGACCGCGAAGAGCGCGACGGTGACGAACTACTGCGGCATCGGACCCGACCTGATCTCCTTCATCTCCGACACGACGCCGAACAAGCAGGGCCGGCTGACCCCCGGTTCGCACATCCCGGTGCGGTCGCGGGATGCGTTCGCCGCCCCGTACCCCGACTATGCGCTGTTGTTCGCCTGGAACCACGCCGACGAGATCATCGCCAAGGAGCAGGAGTTCCGGAAGGCCGGCGGCAAGTGGATCCTGTATGTGCCGGAAGTCCGGGTGGTCTGAGCCCGGCCGTGAACCGGCCGCAGCCGACAAGGAGGCGGCCGGTTCAGGTCTGCGCGAGCCGCCGCAGCACCGGTACCAGCTCCGCCGGGGTCGAAGCGGCGAGCATCTCGTGGCGCAGGTCGCCGGCGCAGGCCCGGAACGACGGCTCGTCGAGGACGCGTCGGATCAACGCCCGCACCTCGCTCGCCGCGGACCGTCCCGCGACCCCGCACACCGCCACCCCGGCGCGCTCCATGCGTTCGGCCCGCGGGCCGTTGCACCACAGCTTGTACGGCACGATGACCTGGGGTACGCCGTGGATGAGTGCGGTCTGGGAGGTGCCTGATCCGCCGTGGTGGATGATGGCGGCGCAGGTGGGCAGGAGCACGTCGAGGTTGACGAACTCGACGGTGCGGACG
>JAEVYS010000088.1 GCA_023392635.1 Actinomycetes bacterium
GTCCCCCCCGGGACCACGAGGGGCCGGATCGCGACAGCCGAGGTCAGCGCGCGCGGGGGTGGGCCGCGAGGAAGACCTCGCGCAGGTGCTCGACGGTCACCAGCGTGTAGATCTGCGTCGTGGTCACCGAGGCGTGCCCGAGCAGTTCCTGGACGACCCGGACGTCGGCGCCGCCGTCCAGGAGGTGCGTCGCGAAGGAGTGCCGCAGCGTGTGGGGCGAGACCTCGACGCCCAGGTGCGCGGCCTCGGCGGCCTTCTGCAGGACGCCGTACGCGCTCTGCCGGCTCAGCCGCTGGCCCTTGCTGTTCAGCAGCAGCGCCGGGCTCGGGCTCGCGGACGCCTGCGCGAAGGCGGGTCGGCCCCGCACCAACCACGCCTCCACGGCCCTGCGCGCGTACGAGCCGACCGGCACCAGGCGCTCCTTGCGGCCCTTGCCGAACAGGCGAAGCCCGGCGTCCGGGTCGGACAGCAGTGGGGCCACGTCGTCCACATCGAGGTCGAGGAGCTCCGAGATTCGCGCACCGGTCCCGTACAGCAACTCGAGCAGGGCGGCGTCCCTCAGCCCGATCGGGGTGTCGGCGTCGGGGGTGTCGAGCAGCGCCTGCACCTGAGTGAGGTCGAGGGCCTTCGGCAGGTTCCGGCCGGCCTTGGGCGGACTGACGACCGCCGCCGGGTTGGTCGGCGTCCTGCCCTCCGCAGCGGCGAACGTGTGCAGCGACCGGACGGCGACCAGCGTGCGGGTGGCGCTGGACAGCGACAGTGGCGCGCGGCCGTCGGGAGGGGCCTGCAGGTGGCCGAGGAAGGCGGCGACGTCGGCGTCGGTGACGTCGGCAGGGTCCTCGATGCCGCGTCCGGCCAGGAACTCGGTGTAGCGGGCGAGGTCACGGCGATACGCGGCAACGGTGTTCGGTGACGCCCCCCGCTCCACGGTCAGGTGGTCGAGGTAGCCACGCACCAGCCGCGCCATCGGCGTGCGGGGGCGGGCCTGCGGCTCACCCGGCGTCGCCATGGAGCCTGGCCAGGGCGGCATTGTGCAGGTCGCGAGCCGAGCGCGCCGGCCAGTCGGCGCCGGGTTCGCGCAGCGCGTCCAGCCGCCCGGAGAGCCGGGCGACCTCGAGCGCGAGGACGCCGGCGACCATCGTGGGGTTCTGCAGCCTGCCCGCGAGGACGGCGTCCACCAGGTCGGCGCGCGCCGCCCAGCACACCTCCATGTGGGCCTCCTCGCCGGCGGCGACGAAACCGTCCGGGGCCGGTGCGTCGGAGAGCTCGGAGGCCAGGTAGATCCGCAGCGACTCCTGGTTGCCGCCGGGCGTGGTGAACATGTCCACCAAGACGCGCCACCGGCCGGCCCGCAGGCCCACCTCCTCGGCCAGCTCCCGTTCGGCGGCAGCCAGCCAGCTCTCTCCGTCGGCGTCCAGCAGGCCGGCCGGCGGCTCCACCAGCTGGAAGCCCACCGGGTGCCGGTACTGGCGCACCACCGCGATGCGGTCCTGGGTGTCCCAGGCGATGACCCCCACCGCACCCGGGTGCAGCAGGTACTGCCGCTGCATCCGGCCACCGTCGGGTGTCACGACGGTGTCGTCCACGAAGTCCGACACGTTCCCGCGGCCGAGCACCGTGCTCTCGGCGACCGGCCACACCATCGGCGAGTCGGTGACCTCGGCCGCGGTCAGCTGGCGGGCCAACGCCTAGTCCTCGTCCTCGAAGAGACGGGTGGACAGCTTGCGCTTCAGGGCCGCCTCGACGAGGCCGGCGAACAGCGGGTGCGGCTGGGTCGGACGGGACTTCAGCTCGGGGTGCGCCTGGGTCCCGATGTAGTAGGGGTGGACCTCTCGGTCGAGCTCGACGAATTCCACCAGGTTGCCGTCGGGGCTGGTGCCGGAGATCTTGAGGCCGTGGCTGGCGAGATCGTCGCGGTACCCGTTGTTCACCTCGTAACGGTGGCGGTGGCGCTCGCTCACCCGGGTGGCGCCGTACTGGTGTGCCACGACCGAGCCGGGCACCAGATCGGCCGGGTAGGCACCGAGCCGCATCGTCGCGCCCATGTCACCCTTGCCCGAGACGATGGCCACCTGCTCAGCCATGGTGGCGATCACCGGAGCGTGCGTCTCGGGCTCGAACTCGGTGGACGCCGCATCCTCCAGCCCGAGCAGGTTCCGGGCGGCCTCGATGACCATGCACTGCAGGCCGAGGCACAGCCCCAGCGTCGGCAGCTGGTTCTCCCGGGCGTAGCGCAGCGCGCCGAGCTTGCCCTCGACGCCCCGGATCCCGAACCCTCCGGGCACGCACACGCCGTCCACGTCACCGAGCGCTGCAGCGGCCCCCGCCGGGGTCTCGCACGTGTCGGACGCGACCCAGCGGATGTTCACCTTCGCCCAGTTCGCGAAGCCGCCGGCCCGCAGTGCCTCGGACACCGACAGGTAGGCGTCCGGCAGGTCGATGTACTTTCCGACCAGGGCGATCGTCACCTGCTCCTTGGGGTGGTGCACGCGCTCGAGCAGGTCGTCCCAGGTGCTCCAGTTGACGTCACGGAACGAGACGCCGAGGCGACGCACCACATAGGCGTCGAGTCCCTCGTCGTGGATCACCTTGGGGATGTCGTAGATGGACGGAGCGTCGGGGCAGGAGATCACGGCCTCTTCATCGACGTCACACATCAGGGCGATCTTGCGCTTCACGCCGGTCGGGATGTCCATGCTCGCGCGGCACACGATCGCGTCGGGCTGGATGCCGACCTGGCGCAGGGCTGCGACCGAGTGCTGGGTCGGCTTGGTCTTGAGCTCACCGGACGGGCCGATGTAGGGCACCAGCGAGACGTGCAGGAAGAACGCGTTCTCGCGTCCGACCTCGCGGCGCACCTGACGGGCGGCCTCGAGGAACGGCAGCGACTCGATGTCACCGACGGTGCCGCCGATCTCGTGGATGACGACGTCGACGCCCGGGCCGGCCATCGCCAGCATCTCGTCCTTGATCTCGTTGGTGATGTGCGGGATCACCTGCACGGTGTCGCCCAGGAAGTCGCCGCGGCGCTCCTTGGCGATCACGCGGGAGTACACCTTGCCAGTGGTGACGTTGGCCTCGGCGTTCAGCGGGACGTTGAGGAACCGCTCGTAGTGGCCGATGTCGAGGTCGGTCTCTGCGCCGTCCTCGGTCACGAAGACCTCGCCGTGCTGGAACGGGTTCATGGTGCCCGGGTCGACGTTCAGGTACGGATCCAGCTTCTGCATGGTGACCCGGAGGCCCCGGGCGACCAGCAGGCTGCCCAGGCTGGACGCGGTCAGCCCCTTGCCGAGAGAGGAGACGACTCCCCCTGTGACGAATACGTGCTTTGTCTGAGAGGAGGTGCCCACGGGCCTCCAGCATAAAGGGCAGACCGGCCCGCCGACCAACCCGACGCTCCGCTGGACAGCCCTTCGGCCGCCCCCTTCCCGGAGGCGGCCGCAGGGTCGGGCGTTGGCTCAGCCGAAGAACGCGTCGTCGGCGAAGTGGCTCACGGCCTCGTAGAACGTCTTCGCCGCCGCCTTGCACGCCGCGCGCAGCGGAGCCTTGATGACGCCGCCGAACTTGCTGTCGCACTGGATCTTCATGTTGGAGTAGAACCGCGAGTCGATCTTGTCCTTGGTCGCGCGGGTGGGGCTGAACTTCGGGTGCACGCCGGGCGTCGTGGTGTTCTTGCCGAAGTTGCGGTAGCCGAAGTCGTGGCGGTCGCAGGAGTGTTCGAACACCTTGCCGTAGACCTTGATCACCACACCGAGCCCGCCGGCGACGAGCACCTTGTCCGGCACGCTGCAGCCGTCGTTCGTCCAGTTCAGCGACGTCGGGTACTTCGCCTTGTACTTGGCGTAGTTGGAACCACCCACCCGCTCGTACTCCACCGCGACCGCTGCCGCCTTCAACGTCGCGCGAGGCGTCGCCGACGCCGGCGCGACCAGGCCGAGGCCGGTGGTGAGTGCCAGCAGGCCGACCGCCAGGCTGCGGAGAATCCAATTCTTCATCGGAGGGGTCCTTCCCGATCGTCGTGACCGGGATCCTCCCGGCAGCACTCATCCTCCTGACCAGCCCGCGCCTGCGGAATGCCTCGGGCGCGGAAGTAAATTACTTCTCCTCCTGCCCTCCTCTCCGCGCGCTGGTTAGGGTGTTCGGTCATGACACGACGCAGCGCCGAGGAGACCCGCCGCCGGTTGCTCGCGATCGGGCTCCAGCTGTTGCACGAGCGTGGCCCGGCGGCCGTCGTCGGCCACATCCGGCTCAGTTCGGTGCTGCGCCGCGCCGGCCTCACCACGGGCGCCGCGTACCGCATCTGGGAGGACCAGACCGCCTACCACCGCGAGCTGGCCCTGGAGGCGCTGCGCTACCGCGACCTCACCTCGAACGCCCGGACGGTGGCCGCGGTCCTCCCCTCGATGCTCGACGCCTCGGCCACCTGGCAGGAGGTCGTCCGCCGGGGCGCCGAGCCCAACCTGCGGCGGTATCCGGAGGATGTCGCGTTCCTGACCTCCCTGGCGATCCGGGCGAGTTCGTTCGGTGACCCTGAGCTCCTCGAAGCCGGGCACCAGCGCCATCGTGAGGCGCTCGCGTCCTATGGGGAGCTCTACGACGCGGTGCTGCGCTGGAGTGGCCGGCGGATGCGGGCCGGTTTCACGCTGGTCGACCTTGCGGCTGCGCTCGCCGCGGCCTCGGAGGGGTTCGGCCTGCAGAACGCTGCGGGCCTGCCGCACGAACGACTCCGGCTGGATCCCGCGGCGGACGGCCCCGGGGAGGTGTCCTGGTCATTGCTGGCGGTGACCGCCGTCGCGCTCTGCGAGAAGATGACCGAGGCGGACCCGGACGCGCCCGCGTTCAGCGCGTCCGACCTCCCCGCGGGCTGGGTGGGCGCGGTTCCCGGTTCAGCCGCGGGCTGAGGCGAGCAGCTCGCGGGCGTGCGCCAGCCCGGAGTCGGTCGAGTCCAGGCCGCCCATCATGCGGGCCAGCACCTCGACCCGGTCGTCGGCCTCGACGAGGTGGACGCCACTGGTGGTGACCGAGCCGTCGTCGGCCTTGGCGACCACGTAATGACGGTCGGCGAACGCGGCGACCTGCGCGAGGTGCGTGACCACGATCACCTGGCACCGCCGGGCGAGGAGAGCGAGCCGGCGCCCGATCTCCAGCGCGACCGCACCACCGACGCCGGCGTCGACCTCGTCGAAGACGAACGTCTGGCCGCTGGCCTCGGTGGCCAGCACCACTTCGAGGGCGAGCCGCACCCGGCTCAGCTCGCCGCCGGAGGCCACCCTGCCCAGCGGGCCGGGGGCGCTGCCGGGGTTCGCGGAGAACAGCAGGTTCACCGAGTCGGCGCCGGAAGGCCCCGGATCGGTCGGGGTGAGTTCGAACGAAAGGCGCGCCTTCGGCATCGCCAGCGCCGTCAGCTCGGACGCCACCAGACCGGCCAGCTCGTGCGCGGCTGCCCTCCGCAGGTCGCTGATCCGTGCCGCGGCGGCGGCGAGCCTGGCGTCCAGTCGTTCGATGACGGCGCGCAGTTCCTCGATACGGGTGTCGCCGGCGTCCAGCTGCGTGACCCGGGTGACGGCGTCGGCGGCCCACGCCAACACGTCGTCCACCGTGTCGCCGTACTTGCGAGTGAGGTGCGCCAGCTCGGCGCGGCGGCCGGCGATCCACTCCAGGCGGAGCGGATCGGCGTCCAGCCCCGCGGCGTAGGAGGCCAACGATGACGCCACATCGGCCAGGCCGGCCACGGCACCGGCGAGCTCGTCGGCGATCGGTGCGAGCCCGGCATCCTTGTCGACCGCGGGCGCGAGGGCCTTGCGCGCGGCCCCGGCAAGGCTGAGCGCGTCCACCGCGTCGTAGCTGTCCTCGTCCCCGGCCAGCGCGACCAGCGCCGTGTGGGAGGCCTGCCTCAGGTCGTCCACCGCCTGCAGGCGCAGCGACTCGGCAGCGAGTGCCCGGTCCTCCCCCGGCTGGGGGTCGATCTTCGCGATCTCGTCCAGCCCGAAGTGCAACAGGTCGAGTTCGCGCGCGCGGGCCTGCGACTGGGTGGTCAGCTCGGCCAGCTCGGACGCCGCAGCGCGGCGGGCGGCGTAGTCGGCCCGGTAGGGCCCGAGTTCTGCCAGGAGGGCTTCGCCGGCGTAGCGGTCGAGAACCTCGAGCTGCCGCTCCGGCGTGCCCAGCCGCAGCTGCTCGGACTGGCCGTGCACGGTCACCCATTCGCCCACCACCTCGGCGCCGGTGGACAGCGGCACCTGGGCGCCGCCGATCGCCATCCGGGAGCGGCTGGCACCCAGGTGCCGACTGACCAGCACCTCGTCGTCCTCCACCTCCGCACCCAGTTCCGCGAGTGGTTCGGCCACGGCGGCGTCCACCCGCCAACGGCCCTCGACGAGCGCCCGGGCGGCACCGTTGCGCACCAGCCTCGGATCCGCCTTGGCTCCGGCGAGCAGGGCCAGCCCGGTGACGATCATGGTCTTGCCCGCGCCGGTCTCGCCGGTGACCGCGGTGAAGCCGGGGCCGGGCTCGATCATGGCGTCGCCGATGACCCCCAGATCGGCGATGCGGAGCTCAACGAGCATGGGCAGCGTCCCGCTCCGCCGTGCCACGCCACCCGTCGACCGGCAGCCCGAACTTGCGCACGAGGCGGGTGACGAACGGCTGCTCGGCGGTGCGCGCCAGGCGCAGCCGGTGCCGGCCCATACGGGCCTCGATCTCCATGCCGCCGGTGACGTCCGTGGACCGGCGCCCGTCGCACCACACCACGCCGCCCGGGCCGCCTCCGGGCAACACCTCGATCGACACCACCGTGCGCTCCCCGAGCACCAGCGGACTGGCGAACAGCGCGTGGGCGCTGAGCGGTACGAGCAGGAGCGCCGACAGGTCGGGCCAGATCACCGGGCCGTGCGCGGAGAAGGCGTACGCGGTGGAACCGGTCGGGGTGGCCACGAGCACGCCGTCGGTGGCCCACCGGGACAGGGGCCGGTCGTCGATGCGCACGAGCACTTCGATCATGCGCTCGCGGGCGAGCTTCTCCACCGACACCTCGTTGATGGCGAACGAGCTCCACAGTTCCTCGCCGTGTCGCTCGGCCCGGACCACGGTGTCGATGGTCATCCGCTCCTCGACCTCGTAGTCGCCCCGGGAGACGTGCTCGATCAGCGTTCCCACCTGGGACGACTCGAGCTCGGCGAGGAAACCGACGTGGCCGAGGTTCACGCCGAGTACCGGCACGTGCCGTGGCAGCGCCCATTCCGCGGCCCGCAGGATGTTCCCGTCGCCGCCGAAGACGACGACCAGTTCGCAGTGTGAGCCGTCCTCGCCGTCCAGCTCCCGCAGGTCCGCGCCCGGCACCCGCGCGGCCAGCGGCCCGAGGTCCTCGGACGCGGCGAGACAGGTGATGCCCTGGGCGTTGATGCCGGTGATGAACTCCGCGGCCGCCTCCATCGCGGCAGGACGCAGGGGGTGGATGGTGACGGCGACCTGCCGGCGTGGGGAGTTCACCTGCACACACTAACCCGCGGTACCCACCGCAGTGGTGGCGGGGACGAGATGGACGAAGTACTCCTGATTGCCCGATTCGCCGGCGAGTTCGCTCGGGCCCTGCCAGGCCAGTCGGCGGCCCAGCCGTGCAGCTTCGGCCACGACCGCGCGCACCGCTTCGGCCCGGCGCGCCGGATCCCGAACCACGCCGTGGTCGTCCAACCCGCCGCGGCCCACTTCGAACTGCGGCTTGACCAGCAGCAGCGCCTCGCCCTCGGCGCTGAGGACGGCGAACAGCGGCCCGAGCAGCAGCGTGAGCGAGATGAAGGACACGTCGCCGACGACGAGGTCGACCGGCTCGCCGTCCAGGTGCTCCAGCGTGAGGTCGCGCAGGTTCAGACGCTCCCGCACCGCGACCCTCGGGTCGGCGCGCAACTCGGCCACGAGCTGACCGTGCCCCACGTCCACGGCGTAGACCTTCCGGGCGCCGGCCTCCAGCAGGACCTGCGTGAAGCCGCCGGTGGACGCTCCGGCGTCCAGGGTGCGCTCGGGCACCCGCACGCCGGACGCCGCGAGCGCGCCCAGCAGCTTGTGCGCCGCTCGCGACACGTAGGGGTCTGCACCGGCGAGGTGGAGCCGGTCGGACTCCACGACGAGCCGGGAGGGCCGTGCGGCGACCACGTCGTTCACCCGGACCCGGCCCTCGCGGACCGCCTCACTGGCCTGCGCACGCGAGCGTGCCAGCCCTGCCTCCACCAGTGCACGGTCGAGCCTCATCGGAGGTGGCGCGACCTCACTGCGCGCGCAGCGCCTGCTGCAGCGCCTCGACGGCGGCGGACAGCTGTTGGTGGTGTTCGCCGACCGGGCCGTCCAGGCGCACCGCAGCGAGCGCTGCGTCGATCTCGGGGACGCCCGTCACGGGAGGCCCTTCGGGGGGCGTGGTCGGCTCGGTCACGTCGGTCATTCTAGGTTGCGGGGAGTCAGGACTCACCCAGCCCGCGCGCGGCGAGCGCAGCCCCGGTGGCGTGCGCCTGGCCGACGGCCCGCACCACCACGGGGGTGACCAGGGCGAACAGGTTGCGTTCCCGTCCCCGTGCCCTCGCCGCCTGGCGCACCTGCTCGAACGTGTCCAGCAGCAGGGGCACGGAACGGACCATGATGGCGATCGCCAGCCCGACCCGTTCGGCGTCGAGCCCGACCACCCGGAGCGGGCGCAGGCCGGCGACGAGGGCATCGATGAGCACGGGCCCCGGCGTGGTCAGCGTGAGCAGCCGGCTCGCGTACACCGCCGTGACCAGGTTCGCCGTGACCACCACCGCGAGGTCAGGGCGGCCGACGACGAGCTGGTACCCGGCGAGGACGGTGAGGAGCACGAGGAGAGCCCGGGGCAGCCCCCACGCCCGCCGGACGCCCACCTGGGCCGCCAGGAGCAGCACCATGGACACCGCGAGCGCGACGAGGCTGGCGGTGGGATCGGCCACCACCAGCACGGGGACCGTCAACACCAGCAGCAGGAGGTACTTCGCGCCGACCGGGAACCGGTGCAACCAGGACTCGCCGGGCACGAACAGCCCGAACAGGTTCATGCCCGGACCAGCCGCACGTAGGCGTCGATCGCCTCGGTCGGTTCGCCGTCGGCGACCACGCGTCCGGCGTCGATCACCAGCACACGATCGGCCTCTGCCGCGAGCTCGAGGTCGTGCGTGGCCAGGACCACCTGCTGCTCGAGACCGGCCACGGCTGCGCGCACCAGGTCGCGGTTGCGCAGGTCGAGCAGCGTGGTCGGCTCGTCCGCCACCACCACCAGCGGGCGGGCGGCGAGCACCGAGGTGAGCGCCACCAGCTGCCGTTCGCCGCCGGACAGGTCGTACACGCTCTGCTCCGCGACGTCGGCCAGGCCGCGGTCGGCCAGCAGGCGCAGGGCCTCTGCCCGCCGCTCGCCGCGGTCCCGCACCAGCGGACGCAGGGACAGCTCGACGTCGTCGGCGGGCGTGGCCAGCACCAGCTGGGCCAGCGGGTCGGTGAAGACGAAGCCGACGAGGCGCCGCACCTCGCGCCCCTGGCGGGCCGTGTCCAGTCCGTTCACGAGCACGTGGCCGACCGACGGGAGGGTGAGCCCGTTCAGCAGGCGCAGCAGGGTGGACTTGCCGGAGCCGTTCGCCCCGATCACGGCGATGCGACGCTCGGTGAGCTCCAGGGTGGTCGGTACCAGCAGCTCGCGGGTCCGGGCGGATCCGGACGCAGGGAGGCTGACGGTGACGCCGGCGCCGAGGAGCTGGATCACCGTCAGGCCAGGACGGGCCGCCGCGCGGCGAGGAGCGCCGGGAACGCCTTGTGCACCGCGACCGCGATCGCCGAGGCGACGAACATCTTGGCGATGTCACCCGGCCAGAACACCAGGTCGTAGACGAAGGCGCCTCCCAGGCCCATCTTCGCCACGATCGCCAGCCCGACGATGCCCGCGGCGTGGATGACCAGGGACGCGGCCAGCCCGGCCAGGAAGAATCCCAGGTACTGCCTGGCACCGCGCCAGCCGGTGAAGACCGTGGCGAGCGCGCCGGCGACCAGCGCGCCCACGGGGAAGGCGAGCAGGTAGCCGACGGACGGCTTGGCGAGCACACCGAGCCCGGCGGCACCGCCGGCGAAGACCGGCAGTCCGGCGAAGCCGACCAGCAGGTACAACACGGTGGCCAGGAAGCCGCGCCACGGACCGAGCACGAGTCCGGCCAGCACGACGGCGAGGGTCTGGAGGGTGATCGGCACGCCGATTCCGATCGGGATCGCCGGGGTGAGCGAGAAGGCCGCGATCAGGGCGGCGAAGACGGCGACCAGCGCGAGGTCGGTGGCAGGGCTCGTCTTGGCGGTGGCAGGCATATCGGGCTCCTTTCGGATCAGCGCGGGAAGGATATCGGCCGCGCCGGTTGTCAGCGGACGAATCCCAGCCCGGCAAGGGCGTCCGAGGCGTTCGCCGTGGGATGCTGCCAGGCGAGCCGCGCGATGGCCCACAACGCGTCGAGCTGGCCGGCGTGGTCGCCCGGGATCTCGTCCAGGCTGATCGTGCCGTCGTCGAGCCGGGCCAGGCGACCGCGGCACTGCGCCGTGGTCGAGGTCAGCTGCACGTCCCGGATCGGCTCGAGCAGGGCCCGAACGTCGGCCCCGATGTGCGTGGGCCGCTCCCCCGGCCCCGCACTGAGCAGGTCGTACTTCCCGTGTGCACCGGTGAACACCAGCAGGGAGTCCATACCGGCGTTGCAGGCGCCCACGATGTCGGTGTCGATGCGGTCGCCGACGAAGATGGGTCGCCGGGAGCCGGTCCGCCGGCTCGCCTCGTCGAGCATCGGTCGGTGCGGCTTGCCGAAGGTCACCGGACGGGCGTTCACGACACCGGCGATGACGGCGATCAGACCGCCGGCGCCCGGCACGAGCCCGCGTTCGGTGGGACGGGACGCATCGTCGTTCGTGGCGTACCAGGTGGCTCCGGACTGGATCGCCAGCGCGGCCTCGTCCAGCCGCGGCCAGGTCATGGCCGGGTCGTAGCCCTGGACGACGGCCACCGGGTGGTCGTCCGCCGTCTCCACCGGGACGAGTCCTGCCGCTGCCACCAGTTCGATGAGGCTCTGGCTCCCGTTGACGAGCACCTTCGCGCCCGGTGGCAGGTCCCTCGCCATTCCGGCCACGGCGACCTGCGCACTGGTGAGCACGTTGTGGTCGCCGGCGGAGAAGCCGAGCCCGGTGAGCTGGTCGATCACGACCTGTGCGGCGCGCGCGGCATTGTTCGTCACGAACATCACCGTCTTGTGCCGGCGCTCCAGCTCCGCCAGCGCCTCGGACGCGCCCGAGACCGCGAGCGGCCCGAGGTAGATCACCCCGTCCAGGTCGAAGAACGCGGCGTCGTAGCCGTCGATCAGGTCGCTCACTCGGTGGCCGTCTCCCCGGAGTCCCCCGTGGCAGCGTCGGAGCCGCCGTCCTCGTCCTCGTCGTCATAGACGATCACCAGCCCGCGCAGGGCAGCGGCGCGGTCGGCGGCATCCGTCTCCTGATCCGGGTCCAGTCGTACCACCGCGTCGAACCAGCGCTCGGCCTGGTCACCGTCACCGGTGCGCTCCAGCAGGTCGGCGTAGGCGTACCGGAGGCGGGCTCGCGCCATCTTCGTCCCCCTCGTGCCGATCGACTCGATCTCGTTCCTCAACAATCTGAGGGCTTCGTCGACATGGCCGGTGTCGGCACGAATACCGGCCTCAACCAGGCGCAACTCGATCTGCGCCGGCGCCTCCGGCTCCGACGCAAGCCCTTCCTTGATCAGCTTGAGCGCCGCCTGGTGACGGCCGAGGGCGCGCTCACAGTCAGCCATCGCGGGCAGGTACTCGTTGCCGCCGCTCATTCGACGCAGTGCGCGGAACTCGGTGAGAGCCGTGCTGAAGTCACCCGCTGCGTAGGCGGTTTCCGCGGCCGCTTCGCGGGTGATCGGGAGCCGGGCTGCCCGCCGCCGCGCCGCTTCCGCGTGGGCGTAAGCGAGCTCGGGGTCGGTGTCGATGAGCTGACCCGCCATGAGCAGGTGCGCACCGACGACCTCGGCCAGTTCCGCGGTGAGGCCGCGCAACTCGGCGCGCACGCCGCGGGGAAGCTGCCGGAGATCGAGGCCCTTCGGCGTCTCCGGCTCGTTCGCCTTGGCCGCCAGCCCCGGGCGAGGCGCTTCGCGGGGTGGACGCTCGTCCCGGCGACCCGACGACCGGCCACGCGCATCGCCGCCCTGGGCACCGTACGCCCGCTTCCCCCCGCGAGTGTCCTGGGCGAACCCACGATCCGGCCGTGTGTCGGCGCTGCGTCCGTAGGGCTTCTTCACGCCCCGCGATTCGGCGCTCTTGCCGTAGGGACGATCCGGCCGCGCATCGGCGCTGCGTCCGTAAGGCTTCTTCTCGCCCCGCGACTCGGCGCTCTTGCCGTAGGGACGATCCGGCCGTGTGTCGGCGCTGCGTCCGTAAGGCTTCTTCTCGCCCCGCGACTCGGCACTCTTGCCGTAGGGACGATCCGGCCGCGCATCGGCGCCGCGCCCGTAAGGCTTCTTCTCACCCCGCGACTCGGCACTCTTGCCGTAGGGACGATCCGGCCGCGCATCGGCGCCGCGCCCGTAAGGCTTCTTCTCACCCGACGACTCGGCACTCCTGCCGTAGGGCTTCTTCTCACCCCGCGTCTCGGCACTCTTGCCGTAGGGCTTGCTGCTTCGCGATCCGGCGCCGCTCCTGCCGCCGGCCGAGCCGGAAGCCGGCCGTCCAGTGCCTCGGCCGGAGGGACGTGAGCCGCCGCCCTGGGCGGCCTGCCCGTCGGCGCGACGCCGGCTGCTGCCGGCCCGGTCTGGGGTGGGTTCGTTCACCGCACCATCCTGCCCTTCCGCGCCACGACGGCGCAAAGCTGTTGCCTGCGAATGCACAACACCCCCGTGGGGCCGAAGCTCCACGGGGGTGTTTGTGTGTCCGGCGACGTCCTACTCTCCCACAGGTTCCCACCTGCAGTACCATCGGCGCTGAAAGGCTTAGCTTCCGGGTTCGGAATGGAGCCGGGCGTTTCCCTTTCGCCATGATCACCGAAACTCTATGGAGTTATTGCCGGATCTCACCCAGCAGTGCTGAGGAGACTCCCGACCGTTGCTCGAGAGCTGCACAGTGGACGCGTAACATCTTTGTAGGAAACAAGCCCTCGGCCTATTAGTATCGGTCAGCTCCATGCATTGCTGCACTTCCACATCCGACCTATCAACCCGGTGGTCTTCCGGGGGCCTTACCAGATTAACTCTGTGGGAACCCTCATCTTGAGACGTGCTTCCCGCTTAGATGCTTTCAGCGGTTATCACTTCCAAACGTAGCCAACCAGCCGTGCTCTTGGCAGAACAACTGGCACACCAGAGGTTTGTCCGTCCCGGTCCTCTCGTACTAAGGACAGCCTCTCTCAAGATTCCTACGCGCGCAGCGGATAGGGACCGAACTGTCTCACGACGTTCTAAACCCAGCTCGCGTGCCGCTTTAATGGGCGAACAGCCCAACCCTTGGGACCGACTCCAGCCCCAGGATGCGACGAGCCGACATCGAGGTGCCAAACCATGCCGTCGCT
>JAEVYS010000111.1 GCA_023392635.1 Actinomycetes bacterium
CGGTCCTGGCCAGTTCGGCACGACCTGCCCGATGCGGCTGCCCAAGACCTCCAGCTTCACCGTCACCACCAACTACTGGATCGCGACCAACCTGGCCGCCGTACCCAACTACTTCTGACCGACCCACCCGACGGGGTCGCGCTGCTCGCCACGAGCGGGCCGACCACGAACGACTAAAAGCCCGGCGACATCGTCGCCGGGCTTCAGTCAGGACGGTGGCTTCATCCGCTTCCGCAGCGGGAATGCCAGGTGTCCCCCTTTTTGTCCGGGTAGCTGGTCCGGACGTGGCCGCCTGTTCCCCCCCGAGAAGTACGGCCACTCCCGATGTTAGCCGATGACGCACCCCCACGCCAGTGTCCACGTCCCCTCTCGGGTGACGCGTCGAACAGCCCGGCGTGGGCTGCCGGCGAGAGCGATCCCTTCGGTGAGACTGGACGGTGTGGACAGACGAGCACTCCTCATCGGCACGGCCACCCTTCTCGTTTCCGGGTGCGCCCGGGTGCCGCCACCAGGCGTGGGGCCGACGACGCCACCGCCGCCGGTGACCCCTTCAGCGGCACCGCTCGGCATCGGGTCGGATGGGACGCCGGCGGGCGCGGTCCTGGCCCATCTCATGGTCGGAGCTCTGCTCGCGAAGGGGCGCGACGCCGACGTGGTCGACATCGGAGCCGGCTGGCAGGCAGCACTGAGCCACGGCGACCTGGCTGCGGTGCCCGGCTTCGGAGCCACGCTCTGGGCCGCGCTGAGCCAGAAGGGCGAGGTGCCGGCGACCGCCGAGGTGCTGCCCGAGGTGGCCAGGCTCATCGGTCCCGAGGTGGGCGTCCTTCCGGCACCGGGCGTGGACGGGGGCCTGGTCTGGCTGGTGACCGGCAAGACCGCTCGGGACGGCATCACCAGCCTCAGCCGGATCGGCGCCTGGTCGAAGGGCAGGCGTGTCGCGGTCCCTTCCCTCGCGCTCACGCGCGGGGACGGCGTGCCGGGACTGAGAGCTGTCTACGGTGGCCGATTCGCCGTCGACGAGGTCGAGGACCCCCTCGAGCGCGCGCGCCGCCTCACCGGTGGGCAGGCGGCGCTCGCCGCCTTCCGCAAGACGGAGTACACCGGCGCGTCGGGCCTGGTCGCGCTCGTGGATCCCGACGGACTTGCGCTGCCGGATCCCGGCGTCCTGCTCGTGAACAACGCGCTGGCCGACGCCGAGCCGGACCACGTCCTCGCGCTGGATGCTCTCGCCCGGGCGCTCACGAGTGACGGGCTCCTCGACCTGCAGGCGCAGGTCGTGGCAGGCGGGTCGGTGAGCGACGTGACCGACCGTTGGCTGACCGAGCAGGGCCTCGCCTGATGCCCGTCAGTAGCCTTCGGCGGTCCCCCCGGCGAGCACCGCTGCGGTTCCCGACAGGCCCAGGCGCGTCGCGCCGGCGTTGAGCATCGCCACGGCGGTGTCCCAGTCACGGATGCCGCCGGACGCCTTGACGCCGAGCCGTCCGCCCACCGTGGACGCCATCAACTCGACGGCGTGCACCGACGCCCCGCCGGCAGGGTGGTACCCGGTGGACGTCTTCACGAAGTCGGCACCCGCCGCTTCGGCGGCGCGACAGGCGGCGACGATCTCGTCGTCGCTGAGCGCGGCCGACTCGATGATCACCTTGAGCACCTTGGGGGCAGGCACGGCTGCGCGTACCGCGGCGATCTCGGCCTGCGTCTCGTCGAACCGGCCGGCCTTCACCAGCCCGAGGTCGATCACCATGTCGACCTCGTCGGCGCCCCGGGCGATCGAGTCGGCCGCCTCCGCTGCCTTGACCTTCGGCGTGTGCTTCCCCGAAGGGAAGCCGCAGACGGTCGCCACCAGCACCGCGCCCAGCTCGGCCGTCACCGGCAGCATCGCGGGGGAGACGCAGATCGAGTAGGTGCCGAGGCGGACGGCCTCGGCGGCCAGCGCATCCACGTCCGCGGTGGTGGCTGTGGGGGAGAGCAGGGTGTGATCGACGTGGCGCGCCAGTTCGGCAGGACTCATGGTCATGGCACCGACGCTATCCGATCGCGGCCAGTGCGTCGTGCTCGGCGCCGGCCTCCGCGCTGCCGAAGCGACGGCGATAGGCCGCCGGCGCGATGCCGATGACCTCCCGGAACCGCTCACGCAGCACGACCGGGGAGTTGAACCCCACCCGGGCGGCGATCTGGTCGACCGGGAGGTCGCTGGACTCCAGCAGCGTACGGGCGGCCAGGATCCGTTGCTGGTTCAGCCACTTGTGGGGTGTGGTGCCGGTCTCGGCGGCGAACCGGCGCGCGAAGGTGCGCTCGCTCATCACCGCCCGAGAGGCCAGGGTGGACACGGTGTGCGGCTCACCGATATTGGCCACCGCCCACTCCAGGACGGGCGCGAGGCTGTCGGCCGAGCAGCACGGGATCGGCATCTCGACGTACTGCAACTGGCCGCCGTCGCGCTGTGGCGGAACCACCATGCGCCGGGCGATCCGGGTCGCCACCGCGGCCCCGAGTTCCGTGCGCACGATGTGGAGGCAGGCGTCGATGCCCGCCGCCGTGCCCGCGCTGGTCACGACGCGGTCGTCCTCGACGAACAGGACGCGCGGGTCGACGATCGCCGCCGGGAAGCGCTCCTGCATCTGGTCGGCGTACATCCAGTGGGTGGTGCAGCGGCGACCGTCGAGCAGCCCGGCCGCGCCGAGCACGAACGAGGCCGAGCACAGGCTCAGCACCCGGGCGCCGGCCTCGTAGGCGGAGCGCAGCGTCTCGAGCACCTCCGGGGGATAGTCGTCGTCGGCGCGGGGGGCGGTGGCGGCGACGATCACCAGGTCGCTTCCCACCACGGCGTCCAGCCCTCGCTGCGGGGTGATCGTGAACGCGTCCAGGTTCTTGCTGGCCAGTGGTCGCCCCGGCTCGACGGCGCAGACCCGGAAATCGAAGGGCCGGATGCCGTCGTCACTACGGTCGACGCCGAAGACCTCGACGGCGAGGCTGAACTCGAAGACGCCGACCGGCTCGAGCACGATCACGCTCACCTGTTGGAGTGCCATGCCCACATCATACTGGCTGGAATCCATCGTGCAATGGCATTCCAGCCACTGGTGGCAGGATCACCACGAGGGAAAGATTAGTGCCATGACCGGATTGCTTCTCTTCCTTGGTGTGATCGTCCTTCTCGCAGTGGCCCTCGAGGTCATCCACCGCCGGGTCGGCGCCGCGTGGCGTCCTGGCCTCGACACCCGTCGTGACCGCGACCTCGCCCGCCTCGAGGAGGACCTTCGGTCCGCCGCGCAGCGCGAGCCGGAGTCCCTCGCGCCGACCGCCCTCAGCCATCTCAGCGAGCGACAGGCAGCGCGCGAGGCGTGGAGCTACCACAAGCTGGCTGCCTGACGACTCCGCACCGCCCGGTCCCGCGAAGGGACCGGCGGCGGCTCAGCCGACCAGCGGAATGCGGATCGAGAAGGTGGTCACGCCCGGGCGGCTGTCCAGCGAAACCTGCCCGCCGTGCGCATTCACGACCGCCGCGACGATCGCGAGCCCGAGCCCGGTGGACGACCCGCCGGCCTGGCGAACCCGGCTGACGTCGGCGCGGGTGAAGCGCTCGAAGACCGAGTCCTGGATCTCGGGAGGCACGCCCGGGCCGTTGTCGCTCACCGCGATCACGGCCCAGCCGTCCACCGTGCGCAGGGCGGTCTCCACCCGGGTTCCGGCGGGGGTGTGTGTCCGGGCGTTCGCCAGGAGGTTCGCGACCACCTGGTGCAGGCGATGGGCGTCCGCGCGGGCCATGACCACCTCCTCGGGAAGATCCAGGGCCCAGGTGTGGTCGGCGCTCGCCGCGCGGGCGTCGCTCACCGCGTTCAGCACGATCTCGGTGACGTCGGTGGCCTGGAGCTCCAGCGTCGGCTCCGAGTCCAGCCGGGCCAGCAGGAGCAGGTCCTGCACCAGGGCCGACATGCGCTCGGACTCCGCCTCGATCCGTCCGAGGGCGTGCGCCGCATCGCTGGGGAGTTCGTCCGTGCCACGCCGGGTGAGTTCGGCGTAGCCGCGGATCGAGGCCAGCGGGTTGCGCAGCTCGTGGGAGGCGTCGGCGACGAACCGTCGCACCTTGGTCTCGCTCCGGTGCCGGGCGGCCAGGGCGTTCTCCACGTTGTCGAGCATGTGGTTGAAGGCGAGGCCCACGCGGCCCACCTCGGAGGCGGGGTTCGCGTCACCGGGGGCGACCCGGATCGGGACATGCCCCTCGCCACTGTCCAGCGGGAGGGTGGACACCTGGGTCGCGGTGGCGGCCAGGCGGGTGAGGGGGCGAAGGCTCCGCTCGACCACCCTTCGGGCGCCGATGTAGGAGACCACGATGGCGCCGAGGGTGAGCAGGCCGGCCATGATCACCAGGCTGGTCATCGGTGTGCTGATCTCGCTGTAGGGCAGCCCGACGATGGTCGAGGAGTTCTGGCGGTCCACCCGGACGAACCGGTAGAGCCCGACGCCGCTGACGCCGATCGTCCGTGGGTCGCGGGAGAGGGTGGTCGTGATCAGGGCCGCGGCCTCGTTCCTGGTCACCGCGTCGGGCGCGCTGTTCAGCACCCAGGTGCCGTTGAGGTAATCGAGCCGGATCAGGCCGGCGCCGCCGATGTCGCCGGGCCCGTTGTCGTCGTCGCTGGAGCCCGGCCCGTACCGGATGCCGGGCCGGCTCGCCGCGGCCTGCAGCTTGGCGTCCAGCTGGCCCTGCAGCACCTGGAACATCGCCAACCCCGTGAACAGGCTCAAAGCGATCGTCACCGCGGCCACCAGCGCGGTGGTCCGCAGCACCAGCTGGCGGCTCAACGTCCCCTTGCCCATCATGGTGGGCCGGGGTGGCGGGACCGGCAGGAGGGGCAGCGTCATTCGCTGGCCGGCTTGAGGACGTAGCCCGCGCCGCGCATGGTGTGGATCATCGCCGGGCGCCCGGCGTCGATCTTCTTGCGCAGGTAGGAGATGTACAGCTCGACCACGTTCGCCTGGCCGCCGAAGTCGTAGTTCCAGACCCGGTCGAGGATCTGTGCCTTGCTGAGCACCCGTCGTGGATTGCGCATCAGGTAGCGCAGCAGCTCGAACTCGGTCGCGGTCAGGTTGATGATGTCGCCGCCGCGGGACACCTCGTGGCTGTCCTCGTCGAGCACCAGGTCGCCGACCACCAGCTGCGACTCGTTGCGCAGGGTGGCCGCACCGGAACGGCGAAGGAGCGCGCGCAGCCGGGCGACGAGCTCCTCCAGGCTGAACGGCTTGGTGACGTAGTCGTCGCCGCCGGCGGTCAGCCCGCCGATCCGGTCGTCGAGGGCGTCCTTGGCGGTGAGGAAGATCACCGGGACGTCGGGCTGCTCGGCCCGGATACGCCGCATGACCTCGAGCCCGTCGAAGTCCGGGAGCATCATGTCGAGCACGATGGCGTCGGGCCGTACCTCACGGGCTGTCTTGACGGCGTTGAGGCCGGAGGCGGAGGTGGAGACCTCCCAGCCCTCGTATCGCAGCGCCATGCTGAGAAGTTCGGTCAGGCTGGTCTCGTCGTCGACGGTGAGGATGCGGATCGGGCTGCCGTCCGGCCTGGTGAGCGCCTCTTGTCCGCTTCGTGCAGTGATGGCCATGACCTGACTCTCTCAGCGCGGGGTTGGTGCCGGCTGGCAGCTTCCTGTGAGAACCCTATGACTGTAGCTCCGGCGCCCCGGGCGACGCGGGTCAACCGGTTGGGTGACTGCGTCGCGAATTGCCGAACCGGTAACGTTGTCGCCGCCCGGAATCCGGTCACGGGCGGGCAGGAGGCGTGATGCGGATCATCCGCGGAGTCGCCGGCCTGCTCGGTGAGGTGCTGGTGACGATCGGTGTGGTGCTGGTGCTGTTCGTGGGGTGGCAGCTGTGGTGGACCGACGTCGTCTCCGACGCCGACGCTGCTTCGGTGGTGACCACCCTGGAGCGGGCCTTCGACGATCCGGCCTCCGGCTGGGTGACGCCGAAGGGTCTCCGGCAGGGAGACGCCTACGCCGTTGTCCGCATCCCCCGCTTCGGCAGGGCCTTCGCACGTCCACTGTACGAGGGGACGACGCGGGACGTGCTCCAGCGCGGCATCGGACACTACGTCGGCACCGCCCTCCCCGGTGAGGTCGGGAACTTCGCGATGGCCGGGCACCGCACGACCTACGGCAAGCCGTTCAACCGGATCGCAGAACTCAGGGAGGGTGACATCATCCTGGTGGAGACGAGCGAGACCTGGTTCGTGTACCGGGTGAGCGGGCACCAGATCGTTCCGCCCAGCCAGGCGTCGGTGCTGCTGCCCGTGCCCGACCAGCCGGACGCCAGCGCCACGGAGGCCGTCTTGACGATGACGAGCTGCCACCCGGAGTTCAGCGCTCGCGAGCGCTACGTCGTGCACGCGATCCTTGAGGCCCGGTACCCGCACGCCCGGGGCGTCCCGCAGGACCTCCTGGAGGTGGCGGGCTGATGTCCTTCTACGGATGGGTGTGGCGCCTGCTCCCCGGCCCCCGCCCGATCAAGGTGGTTGAGGCGATGGTGCTGGTCCTCGCCGTGGTCGCGGCGCTGTTCGTCTGGGTGTTCCCACAGATCGCGCCTTCTCTGCCCTTCAACGACACCACGGTCGGTCAGTAGCCCGATCAGCGGTACCCGAACGCCCGGGCGCCGTCGATCACGTCGACCCACTTCACGTCGTAGTCCTCGATGCGGCCCGGCCTCGCGGTGGTTGTCGGCTCCTCGATGGTGAGCCTGATCATGCGGCCGACGGCCTCGTCGTCGCCCTGCGCGCGGATCTCGACCGACCCGTCCGCGCGGTTCTCGGCATAGCCCGACAGGCCGAGGTAGCGGGCCTCCCCACTGGCCCACCAGCGGAAGCCCACGCCCTGCACCCGCCCGCGGACGGTGATCAGCACGGCCAGCATGGCAGCCATTCAACCTCCTGGCGGGCATGTTCAGCGACCCCCTCAGGTTCTGGAAAAATGTCCGCCATGACGGAACCGGTTCGCGAAGTACTCACCTGGGAAGCCTTCGGGACGGCGTCCCGCGAACTGGCCCAGCAGGTGGTGGGCTCGGGATTCACGCCCGACCTGATCATGTCGATCACCCGCGGCGGGATGCTCCCGGCCGGCTCGATGAGCTACGCGATGGGCATCAAGAACCTCCACATCATCAACGTCGAGTTCTACACCGGGGTCGAGACCCGGCTTCCCCTCCCGGTGCTCCTGCCGCCCGTGCCCGCCGCGGTCGACCTGTCGGCCAAGCGGGTCCTGATCGTCGACGACGTGGCCGACACCGGCGAGACGCTGCGGATGGTGCGGGACTTCTGCGCCGATCACGTCGCCGAGACCCGCACCGCCGTCCTGTACGAGAAGCCGCAGTCGGTCGTGAAGTGCGACTACGTGTGGAAGCGCACGGCCGAATGGATCGCGTTCCCGTGGTCGAGCGAGCCGCCGCTGGTGGGAGACTCCACCGACAACTGAGCCGGGCGGCCGCACGGCGACCCCGGGGCGGCCGCTTCTGGGACGAGCCGGTCACCACGGTTGCCATCGCCGGCGCAGCGTCGCACCATGTGTATGTCCAGGAGGGGGGACCGGTTCGGGCGCGGCCCGGGCCGCACCGAGAGATTGCGGAGTCCCCGTGCCGAGCACACTCCTTCCCGCCGCGAAGCCGGCCCGCCGGCTGATCCTTCCGGTCGTCCTCCTCGCCCTTGTCGCTTCTCTGCTCGCTGCGCCGGCCTCGGTCGCCGGCACCGCATCGCTGACGCTCCTGCCCGGGCGCACGGCGTGGGCCACCGTCGGGGCGAAACGCACCTCGGTCGTGGCATCGGTCACGCTCGTCGTGCCGTCGGCGCTACCCGTGGAGGTGGGCCTCCAGCTTCGCGCCCCGTCCCACTCCTCGGGTTACCGCGCGACGCTGTTGATCGGGGCCGACGGCACGGTCCGCGGGAGCTTCAGCCGGCTCAACTCGGGCGCCGAGTCGGACCTCCTGCCGGCGACCGACCTCGGCGTCCGGGTGGCGCCGGGCGACGCGCTCTCGCTCCAGGCGTCCGTCGTCGCCACGTCGAGGGTCTGGATGTACCTGCGGGCCTGGACCTCGTCGGTCGGCAAGCCGGACACCTGGCAACTCGCAGCGAGCGACGGGTCCCGGCAGCGCCACACTCGGGCCGGCCGTACCTACCTCTACGCCGAGGGAACAGGCTCGACGCGCCTGCCGTACGGGTCGGCGAAGGCCGCCCGCTACTCGGCTGCGAAGGCTGCGCGCCTGGGTGTCGTCCCGCCGGAGCCGTCCCCCGACACCTTCGGCATCGCCGTGCTGCCCGACACCCAGGCCGAGACCAACATCACGTCCAATGAGCCGTTCCTCAACCGTGTGAAGTGGATCGTCGCACACCGCGAGGCGTTCGACCTCCGGTATGTCCTCCACACCGGTGACATGACGAACTGGGGCTGGCTCGATCCCGGGCAGCTCTCCCGCGCGAAGGCTGCGATGACGGTGATCCGCGACGCCGGGATCCCGTACAGCCTCAGCGTCGGGAACCACGACACCGCTGCCGTCGGCTGGAACGGCATCCGGGGGAGCACCGGCTACGGCGGCTCGGCCTACATGTACAACCCCGAGTGCCCCACGAGACTCACCGCCGCCGCCTGCTCGTCCCGGCTCCTGGTGCGACGTACCGATGCCTTCAACGCGGCCTTCCCCCTGAGCAGCATCCGGGGCGTGGGTGGTGCGTACGAGGCCGGCCGGATCGACAACCACTGGACGACCTTCTCGGCCGGCGGGGCCACGTGGCTCGTGCTGACGCTCGAACTGTGGCCGCGCACGGCCGTCGTCGACTGGGCCGCGCGGGTGGTGGCGGGGCATCCGGATGCCAACGTGATCCTCCAGACGCACAACTACCTCAGCGGCGACGGGCACATCGGCACCACCAACGGCGGCTACGGGGCGACCAGCCCCAGGTACCTGTACGACAGGCTGGTGTCGAAGTACCCGAACGTGAAGCTGGTGTTCTCCGGCCACACCGGCGGTTTCACGATGCGCACGGACGCGCGGGGCGGGAACCCGGTCCTGGCCTACCTGGGCAACGACCTGGGCGGCCCCACCCACAACCCGGTGCGGGTGCTCAGCGTCAACGCGCGCACCGGAGAGGTGTTCAGCCGCGTCTACGACCCGATCCAGGGCCGGCTCGTCCAGGCCACCAGCAGCGTGATCACGGTGATCCGGTGAGCGTGGGACTCAGCTGAGCGCCTCGACAACCCGTTCGACGCGGCGGCGGCGGGTGGCCTCGGACTTCGCGTCGGTCACCGAGCGGACGTGCTCCTTGCGGTGGGACGGCGCCAGCGCGTCGAACTTCTCCCGCAGCCCGGCGGCCGTGAGGGCCCCTGCCAGGTCGTCCGGCACCGGGGTGTCACGGGAGGACGCGTCATGGACGAGGGTGACCTCGTGGACCTCGCCCCCGGCCACTCCGGCGGCTTCCCGGTGGACCGCCGCGACGGGGACGAGGTACCGGCCTCCCATCACCGCGATCGTCGAGGGGTAGCTGTAGCCGTTGATCGTCACAACGACCGGCACCCGCTTGCCGGCTCCGAAGCCGGTCACGACCTCCTCGGGTACCTCGATGCCGACGTTGTTCCCGTTCAACAGCAGGGTGGTGGTGAAGGTGGGCACGGACTCTCCTCGCACAGTGTGCGCGCCAGCTTAGGCGAGCGCCGTCCGGTGCGCTCAGCCCTCTCCGATCGCATAGCTCAGTAGCAGGGTGCCGAGTTCCGAGGTGTCGACCGCCTGCAGGCGGAGCCGCTCGAGGTTCGGGAGGTCGCCGAAGAGCCGGGTGCCGGTGCCCAGCAGCACGGGGTGGACGAAGAGCGTGAGCCCGTCCACGAGGCCTGCGGTGAGGAGCGAGCGGGCGAGCCGCCCGCTGCCCAGCACGACGATGTTGCCCTCTCCCTCGGCCTTCAGACCGGCGACGGCCGCCGGGACGTCGCCGGAGATCACCGTGGTCGGGGTCCAGGAAGGGTCGGTCAGGGTGTTGCTCACCACGTACTTGGGCAGGTGGTTGAGGCTGGCCGCCATCGGGTTGTCGTCGGGCTGGGACGGCCAGAACCCGGTCATCTCCTCGTAGGTGCGTCGGCCGAAGAGATAGGCGGTGGTCGGCGCGGTTCCCTCGCTGCGCGGCGGCGGGACAGTGTAGTCGCGCCCCCACCCTGGATACGGGAAGTCTCCGTCGGGGTTCGCCAGGCCCTGCATCACGCCGTCGAGCGAGACGAACTCCACCAGCACCAGCTTCCGCATCCGTCCTCCTCCTCGCCCTGCGCGTTCAGCCCAGCGTGCGTTCCAGCAGTGACCGGACGTGATCGGGCAGATCGGGCTCGGCCAGTTCCACGTCCACCTCGGCTGCCCGGCACACCACCCCGTAGCAGAACGCGTCGGGCGCGGGCCGGCTCGTCGCTGCCAGTCGGGCCAGTGTCTCGCCGGCCAGCAATCCGGTCCAGGCCCGGCGGTCCGGCTTCGGCAATTCCGCCAGGGTCGTCTGCCGTTCGCGGGTGAGCCCGGCGAAGCCACCCGTGCGTCGTACCACCAGTTCGGCAGCCGGATCGATCCGCCCGGGGCCGGTGCGGGGAGCCGTCCCGGACGTGTCGCCCACACCGACGGTCGACCATGCCGAACGCACGGCGCCGGCCTCGGCGCCATCGCCGAAGCGGGCGATGGCGGCGGCGACGGTCAGCCGGGCGAAGCCGGCGAAATCGCAGTCGGGGGGAATGCCCGGCCCGGTGAGCGCGTCGTACCAGATCCAGCCAGCCTTCTCCCACGCGTGGCCGCCGATCGCGGTGGCCGCGAGCGCGAACGCCCGGTTGGGGATACCGGAGTTGTAGTGCACGCCGCCGTTGTCGTCCGAGGTCTCGACGTAGCCGGCCATCGCGTCGGGCTGCGGGTCCTTCCCGAGCCGCGGGTCGTCGTAGGCGGTGCCGGGGTGCAGCATGCTGCGCAGGGCCGTGCCCTTGACGCCGGGCAGCAGCAGCTCCGCACCGATCAGCCAGTCGGCCTCGTCGGCGGTCTGGCCCGCGGCGTACTGGGACACCAGCGACCCGAACACGTCGGCGATCGACTCGTTGAGCGCGCCGGACTGCCCCGAGTAGGTGAGGTTGGCCGTGCGCTCCACCACCCCGTGGGTGAGCTCGTGGCCGATCACGTCGAGGCTGGCGGTGAACCGGCCGAAGATGACCCCGTCCCCGTCGCCGAAGACCATCTGCGACCCGTTCCAGAACGCGTTCTGGTAACCCTCGCCGTAGTGGACGCTGCCGCGCAACGGCATGCCGGAGCCGTCGATGGAGTTGCGTCCGTACACCTCCTCGAACAGCGTCCAGGTCGCGCCGAAACCGTCGTAGGCCTCGTCGGCGGCCGGGTCGCCCGTGGCCGGTGCGCCTTCGGCACGCACCGACCGCCCGGGCAGCTTCTCGGTGTTGTCCGCGTCGAACACCTCCCGGGCCGGCACGGCCGGGCCGGGTGTCGGCGCCATCGCCGTGGCCCTGGCCCGGCCGGCCGCCCGCTCCGATCGCTGCGCGCTGTCGGCGCGCAGGGTGGAGCGGGCCAGGTCTGCGATCTCCTCGGCACCGTCGGCGAGGTGCTGAAGCAGGTACGGCGGGACGATGCGCGCGATGGTCTCGGGGTGGCTCATGCCTTCAGCATGCCCTCCCCGTCCGACATCGGACGGACGGCTTGCTTGACGATCCTGCGCCCAGGCGATGGGCTGGGCGCCATGGACGAAGCGATCGGCCCCGCGCAGTGGCAGGCGCTCGACGACTACCTCACCCGCACCCTCGTCCGCTCCGACGCCGACCTGGAACAGGCCGTGGCCGACCAGCGGGCCGCCGGCCTGCCCGACATCCAGGTGACCCCGCTGACCGGGAAGCTGCTCAGCCTGCTCGTGACGATCAGCGGTGCGCGGCGGGTGCTCGAGATCGGGACGCTCGGCGGATATTCCACGATCTGGCTCGCGCGGGCACTTCCCGCGGGCGGGCGGCTGGTCACGGTCGAGGCCGACCCGCGGCACGCCGAGGTGGCGGTGGCCAACCTCGAGCGTGCCGGTGTGGCGGATCGGGCGGAGGTCGTGGTCGGTCGGGCGGCCGCGGTGCTGGCCGACATGCCTCTCGGCGACCCGTTCGACCTGGTGTTCATCGATGCCGACAAGCCGTCGAACCCCATCTACCTGGAGGCGGCGGTACGACTCGGGCGACCCGGCACGCTCGTCGTGGTCGACAACGTCGGGCGCGGGGGACGGGTGGCCGACCCGGCTTCCGGCGACCCGGCCGTCGTCGGGTCCAGGCAAGCCCTCGACCTGCTGGGCAGCGACCCGCGGTTCGACGCGACCGCCCTCCAGACGCTCGACGCGAAGGGGTGGGACGGCATCGCGATCGCGGTCCTCACGGGCGCAACGGGAGGATGAGCGCGCCTCAGGACGGCTCGGAGATGTCGGCGAACTCGCCGCCGAGGGCCCTGAGGGCCGCGTCCGCGTCCACCGAGACGCTCGCGCCCGGCTCGCCGGCGCCGAGTGAGATGGTGCGTCCCGCCACGGTGGCGTCCGCGATCACCGGCCACGCGGTGCGGGCGCCGAAGGGTGTGATCGTGCCGCGCACATAGCCGGTCACGTCGAACGCGGTGGCGGCGTCGGGCATGGAGAGCCGGTTGACGCCGAGGTGGGCACGCAGCTTCGGCCAGGCGATCTCGCGGTCGCCAGGCACGAGCACGAACAGGTAATCGTCGTCGCCGCGACGCACCACGAGGGTCTTGATGACGTCGGCCGGCGTCACGCCGCGCAGCGCGGCCGCCTCCGCCAGCGAGCCGACCCGCTGGTGGCGGACGAGCCGGTAGGCCAGGCCCGCGGCGCGGAGAGCCGCCTCGGCCGGTGCGGGCGCGACGGCGTCCGGCTCAGGTGTGGAGGTACTCAAGCAGGTGATTGCGCTCGTCGGTGAGCTGGTCGATGCGGTACTTCACCACGTCACCGATCGAGACGATGGCCGTCAGCTTGCCCTCGTGAACCACGGGGAGGTGGCGGAAGCGGCCGTAGGTCATCGTCTGGGCCGTGGACTCCAGGCTGTCCTCGGCGTTGCACGTCTTCACCTCGGTGGTCATGATCGCCGAGACCAGCTGACCGAGAACCGCAGCGCCGTCGGTACGGAGGTGACGGACAACGTCGCGCTCGCTGACGATGCCGTTGATGCCCGCGCCGTCCTCGCTCACCACGACAGCGCCGATGTTGTGCGTGCCGAGCAGGTCGACGAGCTCGGCCACCGTGGCGGTCGGGGCGATGGTCACCACCGTCGCGCCCTTCTTGCGGATGATGTCCTCGATCTTCATAGGCGGGACGCTACCCCGGCCGCCATTCCAGCACCAGCACCGCGCCGGTGCGGCAACTGCGCCTTGGTAGGGTCTGCGGGCATGAGCACCCCCCACCCGCGGACCAGGGCCGTCCGTGCCGGGATCAACACCGACCCGGTGCACGGGGCAGTGGTGCCACCGGTCTTCCTGTCGACCACCTACGCCTTCCCCGGCTTCGGCCAGCCGGGCACCTTCGACTACAGCCGGGCCGGCAACCCGACCCGCTCGGTGCTCGCGGACGCGATCGCGGACCTCGAGGGCGCCGCCGGAGGGGTGGTGACCGCGTCCGGGATGGCGGCCGTGACGGCGACCGTGCTGGCACTGCTGCCGGCCGGTGGCACGCTGGTCGCGCCCTTCGACGCCTACGGCGGCTCGTGGCGCCTCTTCGATGCACTGCAGCGCACCGGACGGCTCACGCTGAGGCTCGCCGACCTCACCAGCCCGGACGCGCTGGAGGACCTCGCCGACGCCGACCTGGTGTGGCTGGAGTCCCCCTCGAACCCGCTGCTGCGCATCACCGACCTTGCCGCGACCGCCGCGGCTGCGCACGCCGCCGGCGCACGCGTCGTGGTGGACAACACCTTCGCGAGCCCCGCGGTGCAACGTCCCCTCGAGTTCGGCGTGGACGTCGTGGTGCACTCGGCCACGAAGTACCTCAACGGCCACAGTGATGTGGTGGCCGGCGCGATCGTTGCGGCGTCCGGCGATGTCGTGGACGAACTGGCGTGGTGGGCGAACACCCTCGGGCTCACCGGCGGCGCGCTCGACGCCTACCTCGCGCTGCGCGGGCTGCGCACCCTGCACCTGCGGATGGCCGCCGCCCAGCGGAACGCGGCAGCCGTGGCCGAACTGCTGTCCGGGCACCCCGCGGTGAGGGCGGTCCACTATCCCGGCCTCGCCTCGCATCCCCAGCACGACCTGGCCGCGCGGCAGATGGACGGGTTCGGCGCCATCGTGACCTTCGACGTCGGTAGCGAGGCGGCCGTCCGGGCGCTCGTCGAGGGGCTCGACTGCTTCTGCCTGGCGGAGAGCCTGGGCGGCGTGGAGTCGCTGGTGTCACACCCGGCGACCATGACCCATGCCTCGATGCCGGCCGCGGTGCGCGCGGCCGCCGGCATCACCGACGGCATGCTGCGTCTCAGCCTCGGGGTCGAGGACCCGGCCGACCTGGTGGCGGACCTGCGGGCCGGCCTGGACCGGGCGGTCGACGCCTGACCGTCGGGACCGCGGTGCGTCAACGGGCCCCGCGGGCGGCGCGGGCCACCGCCTCCAGCGTGAAGGCGGCGCGCGGAGAGCCGAGCCGCCGGTCGAGTTCCTCCCGAAGCGCATCCCTGCGGTCGGGAGCGAGGTTGACGCAATAGCTGCCGGCCGGGCCGATCCCGGTGAGGAACCCGTCCCACAGTTCGTCGAAGCCCGCGTAGGTCGACGAGACGGTGAGCTCGGTCTCCTCGACCCCGTCCAGTCCCGCCTCGGCGAGCCACTGGCTGATCTCACCGGGGCGACCGAAACGCAGCACACGGTGCTCGTCGGGGGCGTCGGGGTCGATCGCGAGCGCGGCGTCCCAGAACGCCCGCAGCATCTCCATCTCCTTGCCGAAGTCCCACACCGCCGCGGCGACGGTGCCGCCCGGCCGGATGACCCGGGTCATCTCGGCGGCCGCCCTCGACGGCTCGGACACGAAGTGCAGCACCAGTTGGGCGAGCGCGACATCGAAGCCTTCGTCCTCGAAGGGCAGGGCCTCGGCCGCGCCGGGCCGGACGTCCACCCCGGGATTGCGCCGGGCGCAATCGACGACGAAGGGCGGCGAGGGATCGCAGGCCGCCACGCCCGCTGCGCCGACGCGGCCCACGAGCTCGCCGGTCAACGCTCCGGGACCACAGCCGACGTCGAGCACGCGGTCGCCGGCCTCGACCCCGGCGAACGTGGCGAAGGCCACCGCCAACGGCCGCGAGTACCGCCCCATGTAGGAGTCGTAGGCGTCGCCGGACGTGGCGAAGGTGCGCGCTCCCACTACCGGTTCCATGGATCCTCCTCCCGCGATCGCGGCCACGCTAGCCGCGGCCGGAGCGATGGCGGCAGGGTATTGCCGACGCCCGCGGAACGGGAACAGGGGCGCAGGAGGCCGAGGCTCAGTCGTCGATGTCCACGCCGAACTTCGGCGCGGCCTTCCTGATGCGCTTGCGGATCTCCTCCGCGTCCTTCCTGGAGTACTTCTCGGCGTTGCTCTCCTTGTTGATGTAGCTCCAGGCGTGCCGGACGTGGTCGGCGGTGTCGATCGGGTACTTCTTGTTGGTCGGGTCCGCAAACTCCACGTCGCCGTACTCGCGCGTGCCCTCGGTCGGGCTCACGTCGTCGCGCTTGCTGATGCGTGCCATGACTGTTCCTTCCCTTTCCCGGGTCCTTTACCCCACCGACCGGGCGCTCAGCGGCCGACGAGTGCCCGGAGGAAGAAGGCGAGGTTGGCGGGGCGCTCGGCGAGGCGGCGGATGAAGTAGCCCCACCAGTCGGTGCCGAACGGGACGTAGACCCGGACCGTCTGCCCGCAGGCGGCGAGCCTGCGTTGCTCGTCGGAACGGATGCCGTAGAGCATCTGGTACTCGTAGCTGCCCGGCTCCCGTCCGTGCTGGAGCGCGAGCTCGCCGACCGCCGCGATCATCTCGGGGTCGTGCGTGGCCAGCATCGGGTAGCCCTCGCCGGCCAGCAGGATGCGGGCGCAGGCGACGTAGCTCGCCGACACCTCCTCCGCCGTCTGGTGTGCCACTTCCGCCGGCTCGGCGTACGCCCCCTTGCACAGGCGGATGCGGGACCCCGCTCCCGCGAGCAGCGAGCAGTCCTCCAGGGTTCGGTGCAGGTACGCCTGGAGCACCCCGCCCGTACGGGGGTGGTCACGGCGTAGTTCGGCCAGGATGCCGAGGGTGGTGTCGGTGGTGGTGTGGTCCTCCATGTCCACCGTCACGGTCGTGCCGGCCGCTTCCGCCGCAGCGCAGATGTCGCGCGCGTGGCCGAGCGCCACCTCGCGTCCGCGAGGCAGGCCGAGCCCGAGCGCGGTGAGCTTGATCGACACCTCGGCGGTGCCGGCCAGGCCATCGGCGGCGAGCCGCGCGACGAGGTCGAGGTACCCGTCGCGCACGGCGGCGGCCCGCTCCTCGGACGTGGTGTCCTCACCGAGGAAGTCGACGCTCGCGTGCAGCCCGTCCGTCGCCAGCGCGCGCACGGCGGCGAGGCACTCCTCGACGGTCTCGCCGGGAACGAACCGGGAGACCACGGCGGCCGTGAGCGGCAGGCGCGTGGCCAGCGCCTTGAGCCCTGCGCTCCCCGACAGCGCCAGGAGCGACCGTCGCAGGGCCGTGTCCACGGCGCTCATCGCTGCGCCCGGCCCGCCAGGACCCGCGCCACGAGGTCGGGCGTGAGGTCGGCGAGGGAGTCCAGGACGGCATCGGCCAGGGCGAGCGTGCTCGCCGGAGGCGGGTTGAAGTGCGGCGGGATCGCGATGACGCCCAGACCGGCGGCGGACGCGGAGAGGATCCCGTTGTGGGCGTCCTCGACGGCGACGGCGTCGGACGGTGCGACGCCGAGCCGGCGGCACACCTCGAGATAGACATCCGGTGCGGGCTTGCCGGCCTCGATCTCCTCGGTGCTGAGCGTGGCGCCGAACACCTCACCCAGGCCCATGGCGTGCACGGCCGCGTCGATGAGGGCCCGGGGGGACGAGCTGGCCAGCCCCACCGGCCAGTGCGCAGCCATCCGCCGGACGGCCTCCGCCGCGCCGGGCAGCAGGTCGATGCCGGCCTCGTAGTGGGCGGCCATCGCCGCCAGCGTGCGCCGGGCGGCGTCCGAGGCGCTCCCTTCGAGGCCCACGACATCGCTGAGGTAGGCGGACCACTCCTGGGTGGACATGCCCATCATCGCCCGGCTGGCCTCGGCGGGCCACGGCCGCCCGTCCTCCTCGGCGAGCCCGCGACGCACCACGTCCCAGACATGCTCGGTGTCGGTGAGGGTCCCGTCCATGTCGAACACCACGGCTTGCATGCCAGCCATTCTTGCCCCCGGGCAGGTGCGTCCGCGAATCCCGCGCAGGCCGCCCGCTGACTACCATCTCAGGTGTGGACGACGCGCTGCGGCCCCTGCTCAGGATCACGGTCGATCCGCGAGCCGTCCGGGCCCGGCCGGCCGTTCAGGTGCGCCAGCACACGCTGCGACCGCCCGGACGGGCACCACTGGACGCGCTGGTGGCGACGCCGCCCCACCCCACCGGCACGCTGGTCTACTTCCCCGGCTTCAACACCACTCTCGGCCCGTGGGAGATCGCCAAGTGCGCCCACCTCGCCGATGCCACGTCCCTGTCGGTCGTGGTCACCGAGATCCCGGGAATGAGCCGCTTCGGGGACGCCATCCCGCGGGTGGTGCGGGCAGAGATGATGCGCGGACGCATTGCTGCCTGGGCGGACCTCAACCTCACCTACCTCGAGGAGGCGCTCGAGGTCGGCGGCGTCACCAACACCGAGTACCTCCAGGTGCTGGGTTACTCCACGGGGTGTTCGCTGGCCGTGGCTGCCCTGCCGGTGCTGGGGGAGTGGGGGCCGATCGAGGGGCTCAACCTGGTGGAGCCGGTGGCGATCACGAGCCGCAACATCGCGTCCCTCCAGGCCCACAACCTCGCCGACTGGGGACGTATGCCGGTCGCGCTGGCCACGAACCGCAGTCACGACTGGGTGATGACTGCGCGCGCCCTGCAGCGGCGGGAACCGTCCGTCCGGTACTCACCGGTCGACCTCGTGGCGATCGGCCAGGTCCTCGCCACCCAGGGGCTCCTCGAGGGCCTGGACGAGGTCGAGCTCGCCCGCTGCGCCCTCGTCCGGGGCTCGCGCAGTTCGCTGTGTCGGCTGCGTGACTACGAGCGGCTGGACGGGGTCCTCTCCGAGCGCGGGGTGCCCGGTCCCACCATCACGGTCGACGGACTGGGCCACCAGCTGTGGCATTCCTTCCCTGTGGTCGTCCAGCTGACGAAGGCCATGCTCGGCGACGTCGGCATCGCCGGCTGACTCCTGGCGAGGGCGGCAGAGGGCGACCGACCTCAGGGAATACCCCCAGCCGACCCATAGTTGAGCCTGGTGAACTCAAGCATTGAAGTTGAGCGTGCTAAGCTCAACCTCGTCCCAAGATCCAACCGGAGGTAGCACACCATGGCACGAGCAGTCGGCATCGACCTCGGCACCACCAACTCTGTCGTCGCGGTCCTCGAGGGCGGCGAGCCCACCGTCATCCCCAACGCGGAGGGCTCCCGGACCACCCCGTCCGTCGTCGCCTTCGCGAAGGGTGGCGAGGTGCTGGTCGGCGAGGTCGCCAAGCGCCAGGCCGTCACCAACGTCGATCGCACGATCCGTTCGGTGAAGCGCCACATGGGCACCAACTGGACCGTCGACATCGACGAGAAGAAGTACACCCCGCAGGAGATCAGCGCCCGCGTGCTGATGAAGCTGAAGCGGGACGCCGAGGCCTACCTCGGTGAGCCGGTCACCAACGCGGTGATCACCGTCCCGGCGTACTTCGGTGACGCCGAGCGGCAGGCGACCAAGGAGGCCGGCGAGATCGCGGGCCTGGTCGTCGACCGCATCATCAACGAGCCCACCGCCGCCGCGCTCGCCTACGGCCTCGACAAGGGCCACCTCGAACAGACCATCCTGGTGTTCGACCTCGGCGGCGGCACGTTCGACGTCTCCCTGCTGGAGATCGCCGAGGGCGTGTTCGAGGTGAAGGCCACCAAGGGCGACAACCGGCTCGGCGGCGACGACTGGGACCAGCGGGTCGTCGACTGGCTGGTGACCCAGTTCAAGGGCAAGTTCGGGATCGACCTGGGCAAGGACAAGATGGCTCGCCAGCGCCTGCAGGAGGCGGCCGAGCGCGCCAAGATCGAGCTGTCGAGCGCGCAGGAGACCTCCATCAACCTGCCCTACATCACGGCGGGCGCGGACGGCCCGCTGCACCTGGACGAGAAGCTCACCCGCGCGGAGTTCCAGCGCCTCACGCAGGACCTGCTCGACCGCTGCCGCGCTCCGTTCAACGCGGTCATCTCCGACGCCAACACCTCGGTCAGCAAGATCGACTTCGTCATCCTGGTCGGCGGCTCGACCCGCATGCCGGCCGTCGTCGACCTGGTGAAGGAGCTCACTGGCGGCAAGGAGCCGCACAAGGGCGTGAACCCTGACGAGGTCGTCGCGCTCGGCGCGTCCCTCCAGGCCGGCGTCCTGAAGGGCGAGGTGAAGGACGTGCTGCTGCTCGACGTCACCCCGCTGAGCCTCGGCATCGAGACCAAGGGTGGCGTGATGACGAAGATCATCGAGAAGAACACCACCATCCCGACCAAGCGCTCCGAGGTGTTCACCACGGCCGAGGACAGCCAGCCCTCGGTGATGATCCAGGTCTACCAGGGCGAGCGGGACTTCGCCCGGGACAACAAGAGCCTGGGCAACTTCGAGCTGACCGGCCTGATGCCCGCACCGCGCGGCGTCCCCCAGATCGAGGTCGCCTTCGACATCGACGCCAACGGCATCGTCCACGTCCACGCCAAGGACATGGCGACCGGCAAGGAGCAGTCCATGACCGTGACCGGCGGTTCCGCCCTGGGCAAGGAGGACATCGACCGGATGGTCCGCGAGGCCGAGGCCCACGCGGAGGAGGACCACAAGCGTCGCGAGGCCGTCGAGATGCGCAACGAGGCCGACAACCTCGCCTTCCGCACCGAGAAGCTGCTGGCCGACAACGCCGAGAGCCTTCCCGAGGACACCAAGGCCCCGGTGGTCGAGGCCCTCGACAAGCTCAAGGAGGCGCTGAAGACCGACGACAACGACGCGGTCAAGGCCGCCATGGACGACCTGAACACCAAGGCCGCCACCATGGGCCAGGCGATGTACGCCGCCGCGCAGGCCAAGCAGCAGTCGGAGGCGGGCGCACAGGCGTCCGACGCCGGCCCGGCTGCCTCCGATGACGACGTCGTGGACGCCGAGATCGTGGATGAGGACGGCAAGGACAAGTGACCGACGCCGACAACACGGTCCCCGAGGAGCCGGTGAGCGAGGCGACCGGGCTCGACGAGGGACGCGCTGATGAACCGGTGACCGAGGGTGCGGCCTCCGAGGTGATCGAACCCGTCGCCGACTCCCCGGGCTACGTGCCCGAGGGGGAGGCCGGCGGGGACGGCGCCGAGGAACCGCTCGAGGCCAAGTCCTCGCCGGTCCTGGACGCGAAGGTGGCCGAACTGCAGGAGCTGGTGGACGAACGCACCGCCGACCTGCAGCGGCTGCACGCCGAGTACGCCAACTACAAGAAGCGCGTCGACCGCGACCGGGCGCTGTCCCGGCAGGGCGGGATCGAGGCCGTGGTGCTCGACCTGCTGCCCGTGCTCGACAGCGTCGAGGCCGCGCGGGAGCATTCCGAACTGGTCGGCGGCTTCAAGCTGGTCGCCGACGAACTCGAGAAGATCACCGCCAAGTACGGGCTGGAGACCTTCGGCGAGGTCGGCGAGGAGTTCGACCCGCAGGTGCACGAGGCGCTGATGCAGATGCCGCATTCGGAGGAGGTCGCGGTCGCGACCATCTCCGCGGTCATGCAGCGTGGCGTCAAGCTGAACGACCGGGTCCTGCGCCCGGCCCGCGTGGGCGTCGCCAACCCCGAGTGAACCGAAAGGAGGCGTGATGAGTACCAAGGACTGGCTCGAGAAGGACTACTACAAGGTGCTCGGCGTCTCCAAGGACGCCAAGCCGGAGGACATCAAGAAGGCGTTCCGCAAGCTGGCCAGGGAACACCACCCTGACCAGAACAAGGACAACGCCGGCGCGGAGGCGCGCTTCAAGGAGATCTCCGAGGCGAACGCCATCCTGTCCGACCCCGCCAAGCGCAAGGAGTACGACGAGGCACGCAGCCTGTTCGGCGGCGGGGGGTTCCGATTCCCCGGCGCCGGGCAGGGTGGCCCGTCCATGGAGGACCTGTTCCGGAGCGCGGGGGACTCCGGCATCTCCGACCTGTTCGGCAACCTGTTCGGCGGCGCCGGCGCCACCCGGCGCACCACGCGCGGTCCTCGGCGTGGTGCCGACATCGAGGGGGAGGTGACCCTCGACTTCGCCGACGCCCTCGCCGGCTCGACGGTGACCATGCAGACCACGTCGGACGCCGCCTGCCCGACCTGCCACGGGACCGGCGCCCGCCCCGGCACACAACCGACCGTCTGTCGGGCCTGCCAGGGCAGCGGCATGCAGACCTCCACCTCCGGCGGAGTGTTCGCCGTCACCGAGCCCTGCCGTGAGTGTCGCGGGCGTGGCATGGTGGTCGAGGACCCGTGCCCCACCTGCGCGGGCAGCGGACGCAGCCAGTCGACGCGCAGCATGCAGGTGCGCATCCCTGCCGGTGTCACCGACGGCCAGCGCATCCGCATCAAGGGCAAGGGCGGCGCCGGCGAGAACTCCGGGGCCGCCGGCGACCTCTACGTGCTCGTCCACGTCCGGCCGCATCCGGTGTTCGGTCGGAAGGGGGAACACCTCACGGTCACCGTTCCGGTCACGTTCGCCGAGGCCGCACTCGGTGCCGATATCTCGGTGCCGACGCTTGACGACGGCCCGGTACGCCTCAAGGTGCCTGCCGGCACCCCCAACGGCAGGACGTTCCGCGTCCGGGGCCGAGGGGTGAAGGGCGGCGCAACCGACGGCGACCTGCTGGTCACCGTGGAGGTCGAGGTACCGCGGCACCTCAGCGAGGAGGCCAGGGCCGCCCTCGCCCAGTTCCAGGCGCTGGCCGGGGACGGTGACCCGCGCGCCCACCTGCTCGGAGGGAAGCGATGAGTGCGCACCTGCCCGACCGGCTGGACGCCGACGCCCCGATCTTCGTGATCTCCGTCGCCGCCCAGCTGGCCGAGATGCACCCGCAGACCCTGCGCATCTACGAGGCCCGCGGCCTGATCACCCCGAAGCGCTCCCCCAAGAACACCCGGCTCTACTCCCAGCGGGACGTCGAG
>JAEVYS010000006.1 GCA_023392635.1 Actinomycetes bacterium
CGTGGGGGGGGCGGGACCACACTCGGCCCCCGACAGTGCCGCACTTCCCTGAGGAGGTGACTGCAGTGACTCCTCGAGCAGGACGCCCCGGGCCAGACGACGGTCAGGCAGGCGTCAGCGTGGTCGAGATCGTCGTGGCGATGTTCATCCTCGCGCTGACGTCCATCGCCGTGCTCCCGCTGATGATCGGCTCGGTGCAGGCGAGTGTGAGCAACCGCGACTCCGTGGCAGCGAGCAGCCTGGCTGATGCGAGCCTCGCTCGCATCCAGGGGCTCTTCCCGGCGTCGCGCACGACCTCCTGCAGCGAAGTCACCGCACAGGCGGTGACCGGCATCACCGATCCTTCCGGCAGCGGCGCCACGGCCTCCGTGACCGTCGGCACCTGCCCGACCAACTATCCAGGAGCTGTGCTGGTGAGAGTACAGGCGTTCCGACGGGGTTCCGGCGCAGCGGTGGCCGTCCTGGACTCCGCCGTCCTGGTGTCTGCGCCATGAGGCGCGTCGCGTCCCGCCCGCTGGGCGAGGACGGAGTGAGCCTGGTCGAGGTCATCCTCTACTCCGGCCTCACGGCTCTCACCCTCACCGTGCTCGGCGGCGTGTTCGCCGCGGGCCTCCAGACTCAGGCGGCTGCCCGCGACCGGGACGCGGCGGCGGGCGCGGCGCAGGTTGCGACGACGTCGCTGCAGGTGGGCATCCACAACGCCAGCGCTGTCCTCGTGACGGGGAACGTGCTCAAGGCACGGGTCGCCACCGGGACGACGGGGTGGCAGTGCGCCGCCTGGGCCCTCACCCCGGACAACAAGCTCGTCTACCGTGCCGAGGCCGGGCCGATCACGTCCACCGACTACTCGGCATGGACGGTCCTGGTCGCCGGCGCCAGTGGCCGCCTCGGCGGCGGCGCCGCCTTCAGTGGCGATTCCTCGCAGGTCAGCTTCTCCCTCGGGCTCGGCTCGGGCGCGGCGACCGTTCCCGTCGCAGGCGTGGCCGTGCCGGGCGCCTACGGACCGGGGAGTCCGGTCGCATGCTGGTGAGACGGAGGGACCCCGACGACGACGGCTCCGCAATGGTGTCCGTCGTCGTGATGATGCTGGTGCTCACTCTGTTCGCGATGACCCTCGCCGCGCTGGTGGCCAACACCGGATCCGGCCTGGCCGCCGGCCGGAGCACCGCCCGGGCACGGGCTGCAGCCGACGCGGGCGTCGTCGCCGCGCTCGCGGCGTTCCAGCGGGCGAAGACCTGCCCCGGAACCGTCTCGTCGGCCACCGCCCCGCTCTACACGGTCAGCTGCACCACGAACGCCGGCGCCGTCACCCTCACCTCGACCGGGTCCTCGCCGGACGGCCGCCAGGTCAGGGTCCAGGCCGTCTACAGCTACACCACAGCGCAGTCCTACGAGGCGGCGGTGGGCCAGCTCACCTTCTTCTCCTCCACCGGCACCCTCCCGCCCAACGTGGTCCGGTCGAGCACGTCGGACCCCGCGAAGGTCCTGGTCATCGGTGGCAGCTTCACCTGCAACAGCTCGATGGCAGCGAATGTGGTCGTCGATGGTGACTTCTCCGCCGCATACGGCTGCGCGGTCGCCGGATGGGTGAAGACGAACGGCAGTGCAACCCTGTTCGGGGGCAGCTCGGTGGGCAAGGACGTCACCGCCGCCGGCTCCGTGGCGCTCAACAGCGTGAGCTCTGTCGGGGGCGGCGTGGTGGCCGGGGGCAGCGTCACGCTGTACGGCGGCAGCACCGTGACCAAGGACGTCATCTCCGGCGGACGCCTCAGCCTCTCGAGCGGCAGCGTGGTCGGCGGGAACGCGACCTGCTCGGGGTACGCCGACCTCAACGGGAGCGCGCGGGTCGCCGGAGACCTGCAGGCCGGTGGCTACGCCGATCTCGAGACCAACGCCGCTGTCGGCGGCAACCTCACGTCGGTGGACTACGCGGACGTCGAAGGCACGGTGACGGGTTCGCTCGTCGCCGGCGGCCCCGTCGTGACCGGCGACAGTTCCAGCATCGGCGGCTCGGTCACCGCGGCGGGCACCGACCGCACCTGGATCCATGGGTCGGTCGGTCAGGGAGTCGTCGCGGCCGGTCCGGTCACGGTGCACTACAACAGCGTCGTCGGCGGGGACCTGGTCGCGGTCGCGAGCGGGACGACCTCTGTCTACGGCACCGTCCGCGGCGATCTCACCGTCGGCGGCGCCGTGTACGTCGATTACGGCGGCAGTGTCAATGGCGACGCCAGCGCGGCCGGATCCGACGGCACGACGATCTATGGAAAGGTCCTCGGAACCCTCAAGGCCGGCGGGACCGTCTTCCTCAACTACGGGGCGGTCGTCTCCGGGGCGGCGACCGCTGCCGGCACGGGCAACACGTCCGTCTACGGACGGTTCGGCAGCAGCCTGAAGGTGGCGGGCACGGTGAGCATCGACTACTCCGGCTCCGTGGGCGGCGACGTCTCGAGCTCGGGCTCGGGCACGGACAACATCTACGGCACGATCTCGGGCGGCCTCGCCGCGGGCGGCAATGTGTACTTCCCGGCCGGCCGGATCGGCGGGAACGTGACCCAGCCGCCCTCGAGGTCGCTCACTCCGGGGGACGCGAAGTCCCGGGTCGGCGGCAACGTGACGAGCAAGGCGGCTCCGACGCCTCCGGGGCCGCCTGCCGCGCCGGCGCCCGCGCTGAGGGTGCCGCAGATCAGCGTCGCCGAGCCGCAGGCGCCGACCCTGCCGTCCTGGCAGGACTACGGGTATTCCAGCGCCGACTGGCCCGGCTACACACCCCAGGCCCTGGCCAGGTCGAGCACCTGGTGCGCCGCGCGGAACTGGGCCACCTACCTCGGCACCTTCACCTCGCCGACCATCCTCGACGCGACCGCCTGCAGCGGCGGCTTCTCCTCCCACCCGACCTCGGCGACGACCGTGACGATCAGCACCGACGTCGTGGTCGTCGCCTCCGAACTCGACCTGCAGTTCGTCACGTTCAAGGCGGCGACGGGCACGTCCCCGAGGCTGTGGTTCGTCGTGCCGTCGGCGAGCCATTCGGTGAAGCCGTACCCGGGCGTCATGCCGGGCTCGGGCGACATCAACCTGGACTCGACCACCATGACGCTGCCGACGATGCTCTACACGCCCGGAGGCATCACCTACCACGCGAGCACGTTCACCGGCTCGATGTACGCGACCCGGATCACCCTGGACTTCACGTCCCCGGGCGACATCACGGCCGACGCACTCCCCTTCCCGGTCGCGCTGGGCGACGCGGCGCCGTCGACCGGCCCGTCCGGGGTGTTCAGCGTGTCCCGGATCTCGCAGAGGGAGCTGGGATGACCGGCATGTACGCGCTGGTGGCCGGGATCCTCGGGCTGACCCTCGGCTCGTTCGCCAACGTCGTGGCGTACCGCGTTCCCGCCGGGATCTCCCTGCTGCGGCGCAGCCGGTGCCCGTCCTGCGGCGCGTTGATCGAGCTGTCCCGCAACATCCCGGTGCTCAGCTGGCTCATGCTCACAGGGCGGTGCGAGCACTGCCAGGTCCGGATCCCGCTCCGGTATCCGGCGGTGGAGGCACTGACCGGCGCTGCCTTCGCCGGCCTTGTCCTGCTGGTCACGGACGGGTGGGGGCTCTCGGGGCTCGCCGCTGTCCTGGTCTGGACGGCGTTCGCCTCGTTCGTGGTCGTCACCTCGGTGCTGGTGCAGATCGACCTCGCCACGCGCCGCCTTCCCGATCCGATCGTCAGAACGGGCTACCTGCTCGCGCTCGTGCCGTTGGCACTCGCCGGCATCGTCGACGGCGACGCGGCGTCGATCCTGAGGGCGTTGGCCGGGATGGCGGCCATGTACCTCGCGTACTGGCTCATCCGCGCTGCCCGCCCGGGCGGACTGGGGGGCGGCGACGTCAAGCTCGCGGGACTGGCCGGGATCTACCTCGGCTGGCTCGGTTGGGGCGCCCTCGCGGTGGGATGGCTCGGTGGCTTCCTCCTCGGTGGCGCCTTCGCCGTCGCGCTGCTCGCCACGCGCCGGGTGACCCGCGGCAGCGCCCTGGCCTTCGGCCCCTGGCTGCTTGCCGGAGCCTGGGTGGGCATCTGGTTCGGCAACTCCGTGTGGGCGGCCTACGCCGCGATGTGCGGCCTGATCTTCGTGAAGGGATGACAGCATGGCCAGCAGGGTGATCGGGGTCGAGATCGCGGAGGAGAGCATCCGCGCGGTCGAAGTGCGGGCCGGCCGAAGTCCGCTGCTCGTGGCGGCCGGGGAGGTGCTGCTGCCCCCGGGAGCGGCCCGCGACTCGGAGGTGCTCGACACCGAGGCGGTCGTGCTGGCACTCAATCAGCTCTGGGCACAGGCGGGATTCCGCCAGCGCAATGTCGTGCTCTCGGTGGCCAACCGGCGACTGCTCGTCCGCGAGTACACCGCACCCAATCTTCCCAGGGCCCAGTTGATGGCCGCCCTGCCGTACGAGGTGCAGGATCTCCTGCCGGTGCCGGCCGACCGTGCGGTCATCGACTTCTACCCCCTCAGCGTGGAGAACCGCTCCGCCCACGGACTCCTCGTCGCCGGGGCCGCAGACGGCATCGAGGGCCTCATCGCCGCCCTCAGGGCCGCGCGCATCCGCGTGGACGCGGTGGACTTCCTGCCGTTCGGACTGGCCCGGTCGCTGGCGAGGATCGTCCCCAGGGGTTCGGGCCCGATGGCTGTCGCTGCGGTCGGTGAGCACACGACGAGCTTCACGGTGGTGACCGACGGCATCCCCGGCTACGTCCGCATCGTGCCGGTGGACGTGCTCGCGGGCCTGCACGCACTCATGGCCAGTGCGGGCGAGTTCGGCGACGGGGGTCCGTCCGGGACGGCCGGACGCGGGCTGCCCGGGTCGCCGCCGTTCGACTCCTCCCTCGACGAGCTGGTGGGACGCATCCGCGAGACCATCCAGTTCTGCCGCCGCGGTGGGACCGCGGGCGCGCCACGGGCGTTGTTCGTGACCGGAGCCCTCGCGACGGTGCCGGAGGTCCAGGCCGCACTCAGCGAGGGCATCGACCTGGACGTCCACCTGCTCCTGCCCGGCGACATCGTGCCGTCCGCGCGACGACTCGCCGGCTTCGAACTCCCGAGCAGCCTGGTCGGCGCGCTCGGCGTGACCCTGGGGGTGACCAAGTGATGAAGCTCAGACGTCGCAGCAGGGGGTCGGAGGTGGGGGCCGGCGGGATTCCCCGGGTCAACCTGCTGCCGCGGAACGAACTCGAGTCCCGAGGACGCCAGGCGCTGCGCCAGGCCTGGCTGAAGGTGTTCGTGACGGCGTTCCTGCTCGTGGCGATGGCCGCTGTCGTCGGCCTCAGCTGGACGGATCGGGCCCACACCGAGTTGGGCGCCGTGGCCAGGGACGCGACCGAACTCCAGGCCGAGTTGTCCCGCTACGCCGAGGGGATCGCGGTGCGATCGGAGGTGAAGGACCTCGAAGGGCTGCGTGCCCAGGCGGGCTGCAACGACCTGGAGTGGGCCCGGCTGGTCACGCAGGTCAGGTCCGCCCTCGCTCCCGGGGTCCGCCTGGTCGGGTTCAAGCTCGTCCCCGGCGCGGCGCCCGTCGCCGGGGCCGACCCCCGGCTCGCCGTCGGCCTCGCCGGGACACTCACCTTCTCAGCCGCATCGAGCTCGGCGCAGGCCGACACGATCTCGCGACTGCGGGAGGTCGAGGGCTTCCTCAGTGTCGACGCCGGCCAGCTCGCGTCCAACGGCCGGGGGCACGGCTTCACCTTCGTGACGACGTTCAAGGCCGACCAGACGCGCTACACCGGCCGGTTCGCGCAGGAAGGCGGCAAGTGATGGAGATGTCGAAGCAGATGATCAACGTGATCGGCACCGCTGTGGTCGCCGTGATCACGCTCGGGGGATCGTTGGTGGGCGTCGTCCCGCTCTTCAGCGGGGCCCAGGCCGCCAGCGCCCAGGCGGTGGCGGGGGCGGAGTCGAACCGGATCACCCGAACCGAACTCGACGAGCTCGCCACCCAGGAGGCGCGGATCAACCAGTTGCGCATCCACCGCTACGACCTGCGCGGGCAGATCACCGAGGATGAGGAGCTCCGGGACGCCTCCGAACTCGCGTCCTCGGCGGCGAAGGTGTCGGGTGCACGGATCGTCGCCATCACCTTCGGCGATCGCCGGGCCTTCGCCCCGCCGACGGGCGCCGGTCTCGGCGACGACGGGCAGCCGACGGCGCCCCAATCCCCCGCCGCGGCTGATCCCGACCAGGTCCAGATCCCGGTGACCTTCGAAGCCGAGGTGTCGAGCACCGGCCAGGCCGCCGCCTTCGTGGACGGCCTGCGGGCAGGCCCACGGCTGGTGCAGGTCGTGCAGGCCCAGGCGAGCCCGACCAACGACACGGCAAGCTTCACGGTGACCGTGGACGCCCTCATCTTCGCCGCGAGGAAGTGACCGATGTCCACCGCACCCCACCCGCGCACAGCCCGGAACCCGCACTCCCTGGCCGCCCTCGACCCGATCCTCAGGGCGGCCGCGGACCTGGGGGCCTCGGATCTGCACCTGTCCGCCGGACAGCCCGCTCTGGTGCGGGTGGACGGTGAACTCGCCCCTCTCCCCGGCCAGGCAGGCGACCTCGACCAGGGCTGGCTCGGCACGGCGGTGGCCGGTCTGCTCGGGTCGCGCCAGCCGGAGTTCGACGCCGAGGGCGAGGCCGACCTCGCGTTCTCGCTGTCGTGGGGCCAGCGGATCCGCGTGAACGTCTTCCGTCACTTCGACGGGGTCGCCGCTGCCATCCGCCTGGTCCCGCAGCACATCCCGTCCCTGCTGAGCCTCGGGCTCCCGGAGGCCGCGGCGCGGCTGCCGTTGCGTCCGCACGGTCTGGTGCTGGTCACCGGTCCGACCGGTTCGGGCAAGTCCACCACGCTGGCGGCGATGATCGAACTGCTCAACGAGGAGCGAGGGGGGCACATCGTCACCGTGGAGGACCCCATCGAGTACCTCCACGAGTCCCGCCGCTGCCTGGTGCACCAGCGGGAGATCGGGACCGACTCGCTGTCCTTCGCCTCGGCGCTTCGCCACGCCCTGCGCCAGGATCCCGACGTCCTCATGGTCGGGGAGTTGCGGGACCCGGAGTCGATCGCGATCGCGCTCACCGCGGCCGAGACCGGCCACCTCGTCCTCGGGACGCTGCACACCCAGGGCGCGGCGAAGTCGCTCGACCGCATCCTCGACTCGTTCCCGGCCAGCCACCAGAACCAGGTGCGGACGCAGCTGAGCGAGACCCTGCAGGGCGTCGTGAGCCAGGTCCTGCTCCCCCGGAAGGACGGCACCGGGCGGGTGCTTGCCACCGAGGTGCTGGTGCACACCGATGCCGTGGCGAACCTGGTGCGGGAGGGACAGCTGGCGCAACTGCAGACCGTCATGCAGACCTCGTCCCGGCTGGGCATGCACACCCTCGACCAGAGCCTGCAGAGCCTGGTGCGGCGTGGGCTGGTCACGCCCGAACTGGCTCGCCGACATGCCGCCGATCCGGACGCGGTCGCCGCCGCGGCCGCGAGCGCGATGTTCGCCGTCGACGCGGCCTGGCCCTCGGACGGGAAGAGGAGCGTGTGATGGCGCCACCCAGGACCGAGTCCTTCAGCTACCACGCGGTGGATCGCGGGACGGGCACGTCGGTGCGAGGCACCCTGCAGGCCACGAGCGAGACGGCCGTCGTCGCCAAGCTGCACGCCCAGAGCCTCATACCACTGGAGGTTCGTCCTGTCGCGGCGTCGGGGGTGCGGCAACTGACCGCGCTGTTCGACCGCCATCGCCGGGTGAGGGTGAAGCCGCTGGCCCTGTTCGCCCGCCAACTGTCCAACCTGGTCAATGCGGGCCTGCCCCTGATGCGGGCCCTCGTGGTCCTCGTCGACCAGACCGAGGACGCCGCCCTGCGACTCGCCCTGGTCGGCGTCCAGGCGGACGTGGAGTCCGGGCTCGCCTTCTCCGCGGCCCTCGCCAAGCAGCCCCGGGCGTTCCCTCCCCTCCTGGTGAGTCTGGTGCGTGTGGGCGAGGCCGGCGGCTTCCTCGGCGACTCCCTGGAGATGGTCGCCGAGACCTACCAAGCTGACGCCGAACTGCAGGACAAGCTCAGGTCGGCGTCCACCTATCCGCTCGTGGTCCTGGCGATCGCGATCCTCGCGATGATCGGCATGATCACCTTCATCGTGCCCATGTTCGAGGCCATGTTCGCGTCGCTGGGGGGCGAGCTGCCGCTCCCGACCAGGCTGCTGGTGCTCACGTCCCGCAACATGACGTGGATCCTGCCCCTGCTCGCCGCGATGATCGCGGCCGGATGGATCTGGTGGACGCGCAAGCGCCACACCGAACCGGTGCGCAAGATGATCGGGCCGGCCCTGCTGCGGGTACCCGTCTTCGGGAAGCTCGCTAGGAAGACGTCGGTGTCACGGTTCGCGCGCAACCTGGCGATGATGCTGAAGGCCGGTGTGCCCCTCCTGCAGGGTCTGGACGCCGTCGCGCGCACGTCCAACAACTGGGCGGTGGAGCGGGCGATCCTCGACATCCAGGCCTCGGTGCGCCAGGGCCGGTCGTTCGCGAAACCGCTCGCCAAGTCCGGGGTGTTCCCCCCGATGGTCGCGCAGATGGTGGCCGTCGGCGAGGAGTCGGGAACCCTGCCCGAGATGCTCGCCAGCGTCGCCCGGATCTACGGTGCGGAGGTCAAGGCGGCCACCGAACAGCTCGCCAGCGTGCTGGAACCGATCCTGATCGTCGTCGTCGGCATCATGATCGGGTCCATGGTGCTGGCGTTGTACATGCCGATCTTCGGCCTGTACTCCCAGCTGTCCGGGTAGTCCGGCCACCGCGTCAGCCGGAGACGCGGAGGACCTCCTCGATCGTGGTGAGGCCCTGCGCGACCTTCTGCCACCCGTCCTGGCGCAGCGGGACCATGCCCTGCGCGGCGGCGACCTCGCGGAGTTCTGCGAGCGTGCCGTTCCGCACCACGAGCCGCGCCACCTCCTCGTCCACCTCCAGGACCTCCTGGAGAGCGACCCGCCCGCGATAGCCGGTATCGGCGCAGGTACCGCAGCGCCCCGGCCGGTAGAGCTGGGCAGGGACGGCCGCACCGACCGGGAAGCCCACGCTCCGGAGGGCGTCGGGATCGGCAGGGATCGGCTCCCGGCAGCGGGTGCACAGCTTGCGGGCGAGCCGCTGGGCGATCACCACGGTCAGCGCGGAAGCGACCAGGTACGGTTCGGCCCCGATCTCGACCAGGCGCATCAGCGCGCTCGGCGCGTCATTGGTGTGCAGCGTCGACAGCACCAGGTGTCCGGTCATGGCGGCCTCGATCGACGTGATCGCGGTCTCCCTGTCGCGGATCTCGCCGACGAGCACGATGTCGGGATCACACCGCAGGACTGCGCGGAGCGAGGAGGCGAACGTCACCCCGGCACGGTGGTTCACCTGCACCTGGCTGATACCGGGGATGCGGTACTCCACCGGGTCCTCGATGGTGATCACGTTGACCCGGGGGCTGGTGATCTCGCCGAGGGCGGCATGCAGGGTCGTCGACTTGCCCGAGCCGGTGGGGCCGGTGACGAGCACCATGCCGTGCGAACGGCCCAGCGCCCGGCGGAAGCGGCCCTCGTTCTCGGGGGACATGGACAGCGTCCGCATGGTGACGAGCGACGCCGTGTTGTCCAGGATGCGCATCACGACCTTCTCGCCCCAGACCGTCGGCAACGTCGCCACCCGGAGGTCGACGGTGCGGTCGTGGACGTCGAACGAGATCCGGCCGTCCTGGGGCCGGCGCCGCTCGGCGATGTCGATGCCCGCCATGATCTTCAGCCGGGAGATGATCCCGTCCTGGATCGCCCGGTCCGCGCGCTGCACCTCCTTCAGCACGCCGTCGATGCGGAAGCGCACGCTGACGTCGTGCTTGCCCGGCTCGATGTGGATGTCGCTGGCGCGGTCGTCGACCGCCTGCGTGATCAGGAGGTTGACGAACCGGACGACCGGCGCGTGGTTCGCCGCATCCTCGGTGGACTCGGGGCCCGCCGGTGCCTGGGTGGCCGCGTCCTCCTCCAGCGTCGAGGAGATCTCGCTCAGTTCGTCGTCGGAGCGCAGGAACCTCTCGAACGCATGGCGCAGGGAGGCCCGGCTCACGACCACCGGCTCCACCGTGAGGTCGGTCACGCTCGTGACCTCGTCGATGGCGACGATGTCGGTGGGATCGATCATGCCGAGGATGAGCACTTCCGGGTGCTGGTCGGTGGCTCCGGAGTGGCGTCGGGGGTACCACGCCTCCGCGGCCCGCACGCCGACCGGGAGCAGCTGGTACTTCCGACACAGCGAGTTGGGGACGAGCGCGAGAACCGATCGGGACGGCGGATTGGCCGACAGGTCGAAGAAGGTGCGCCCCGTCTGCACCGCGACCGCCTCGGCGAGCTGCCTCTCGTTGACGAGCTTGCGGTCGAGCAGTTCGGAGCGCAGGTCCAGTGGCTGCTGCTGCAGCACCAGTTCCATCGCGCTCGCGGAGACGGCTCCGCTCTGAACGAGGGCGTCGGCCAGGCTGATCATGGGTTCTCCCGGGTGGGTGGGGCGCGACTCCCCGTCGAATTGCGCTCTCACTAGTCTAAATGCTCCCGACGACGTCGCGCGCGAATTGCGTCGGCACGCTTCGGACGCGACCCGAGGACGATCCGGGGCCGCCGCCCGCCGAGATGACGCCCCACCCGCCCGGCCGGGTGGAGAATTCGTCCTGCGGCCGCCCCGCGGGCCCGATGGTCACCCAGTGGAGGACTTGCCGCAGCGCCGCAGATCTTCGGTAAATTTCCTTGTGTCCGTGTGTTCTGTTGGGGTGCAGGCATCGTGGCCGGCATCCGGGCCCGCGGTCTCCGGATATCCGCAACTGGTGGGACGAGACATGTACAGCAAGATCGGCGACCGCCGCAGCCCTTCCCCGGCCTTGCAGCCTCTTCCCCGCCACCTGTTGGGGGCTGACGGTGCGGCTGCTGACGACCTCAGCGGCCCCGTGGGCCTGCTGCGAGAGACCGGTCACGCCACGGCTGGGGAGCAGAGCGGTCCGCCCGGGTTCCGGGGGCTGGCCCCGTTCCGCGCCGAGGTGTCCCCCGATGCTCATGCCGTGCGTGGCCCGCGGCCGCCGGTGCGCCCGCAGCCGGGCCTGCCCCGGCCCCTCCATGCCGGCCTGATGTGGGCGATGTGGCTCCTCGCCGGCGGCTATGTCGCTTCCCTCGCCCTGCACGCCCTCGACCAGGGCCCGGACTGGGACAGCGGATTCGGCACCTTCGTCGACGGGTGGCTGGGCCTGCTCACGGTGTGGATGCCGGCCGTCGTCTGCTGGCTCTCGGCGTGGCGCACCGGCTTCCGCCGGACCGAGATCATCCTCGCGGCGGCCGCCGTCACCGCCTTCGCCGTCGGCGACACCTATTACGTCCTGATGAGTTGGGGTGGCCGGGAGCTGCCGTTCCCCTCACCGGCGGACGTGGGCTACCTGCTCGTGTACCCGCTGCTGCTCGCGGCGCTCGCGGTCACCGTGAGCCGCCATGCTCGCGGCGTCACCCTCTCGGTGTGGCTGGACTGCGCGGTCGGCTCGCTCGGCGCCGGTGCGGTCATGGCGGTCGTTCTGGATCCCGTCCTGAACTCCGCCACCGACCAGCTCTCGCCGGTGGCCACCGTCGTGGCCGTCGCGCCCCCGTTGTTCGACCTCGTGCTCATCGCGGCCGTGGCGGGTATTGCCGCCCTGCGCGTGGCAGGCATCGGCAAACGCTGGGCACTGCTCGGCGTCGCCCTGCTCGTGTTCACCGCGGCCGACGCCGTCTACGGCATCCAGGTCGCCAACGGCAGCTACGTCCAGGGCACACCCCTGGACGCGGGCTGGGCCCTGGGACTCGCCCTGATGGCGGCCTGGGTCGACAGTGTGACGGACGGGCATCGCACCTCGAGGATCGGTCACCACCTCACCGGGGCCCCCGCGCTCGTGATCTCGTCCGTGGCCACCATCTCCGGGCTGGTGGTCCTCGTGCTGGGTTGCCAGATGCCGGTGTCACGGCTCGCCCTCGTCCTGGCCGTGGCGGCTCTGCTCGCGTCCGGCATCCGGGCGCAACTCGCCGCCCGGCTGCTGGAGAAGATGGCTCACCAACGGCTCGTCGCCGCGGGCACGGATGAACTCACCTCGCTGCCCAACCGGCGGACGTTCTACTCCGAGGGGCAGGCCCGCCTCGCCGATCCCCGGCGCCGACGCCAGGCGCTCCTCATGCTCGACCTCGACAAGTTCAAGGAGGTCAACGACAGCCTCGGTCACCACGCGGGCGATGAGTTGCTGGTCGAGGTGGGCACCCGGCTGCGGGAGAGCCTTCGTGGTGACGACCTGCTCGCCCGCCTGGGTGGGGACGAGTTCGCCGTCCTGCTCGACGATGCCGGACACGACGAGGCCCTGGACGCTGCCGCGCGATTGTGCGCGGCCATCGGCGAACCACTCACCGTCGAGCACACGTCACTGCGGACACGCGCGAGCATCGGCGTCGCCCTGTTCCCCGACGACGGCCCCGACCTGAGTGCGCTGCTGCGCAAGGCGGACATCGCGATGTACCGCGCAAAAACCTCCCAGCGTGCCCACCACGTGTACAGCAGCGACGACGACGTCGACGCGGCCGTCATGCTGAGGACCGTGCAGGAACTCCGCACGGCGCTGAAGTTCGACCAGTTCGTGATGCACTACCAGCCCAAGGTCGATCTCGACACCCGCGAAGTGAACAGCGTCGAGGCGTTGGTCCGTTGGGATCATCCGACCCGTGGCCTGCTCTTCCCCGACGCCTTCCTCGAGGTGGTCGACGACTCAGGACTGATGCCGGCGCTGAATCGTGCGGTCCTCGCCAAGGCGCTGGACCAGGCGGCCGAGTGGCATCGGGACGGACATCCGCTCACCGTGGCCGTGAACCTGTCGGCGAGCTCGCTGGCTGACGCGGAGCTTCCCAACGAGATCGCAGCGATGATCGCCGCGCGGGGCCTGCGCCCCAGCGCGGTGCAGCTCGAGATCACCGAGGAGTTCGTGATGCGCGACGTGGAACAGGCCCGGAAGGTGCTGGCCGCGATCCGTGCCGCCGGGGTCAAGATCTCCGTGGACGACTTCGGTACCGGCTACAACTCGCTGGCGTGCCTGCGTGACCTGCCTGTTGACGAGCTGAAGCTCGACCGCTCCTTCGTGATGCCGATGTCCCAGAACCCGCGCACGGCCGCGCTGGTGTCCTCCACCATCGAACTCGCCCACGCGCTGGGCCTGCGGGTCGTGGCCGAGGGGGTCGAGACCGCCGGGTCGTACGGCGACCTGACCTCGATGGGCTGCGACCAGGCGCAGGGCTACTACATGTCGAAGCCGGTCCCGGCCGCCGAACTCAAGCAGTGGCTCAAGGCCTGGCGGGCCAGCAACGAGGTGGCCTACGTCGGGGTGTCAGCCGGCTAGCGCTCAACCTGGGGGGGAATGCCCGACGAGAAGCGACGTCCATCCGCCGGCCTCATCATCGCCGGGATTCCCGGGCTTTGGCGGTTGTTCGACGCCGTCGACTCGGCTGCGCTGCACCGTTGGCAGGCCGTCAGCGCGGGCGAAGACTGCAAAGATCGAGAAGCTCGCGTCCGGACGTGAAGCGCGCACCGAGGAGCCGCAAGCCTGAGAGCTACGCCGTGTCGAACGGGGACGGCGAGAGCTTGCCGGTCACCACCCCCAGTGCCGGCAAGCCGCTCGATACCGCAACGCCGTGCCCACCACAGCGGCACGGGTGCTGTTCCTTCCGGTGCCCCCTCAAGCACCCGAAGACGTCCGGGAGAGTGCCTTGCGGCTCTCCTCCCTGCACACCACGCGACCTGCCACGGCGGGGACCTTCCGGCGCCCCTCTGCGTGTTCCTATCCTGCGCCTCCAAGATGCAGGCCACATCCAGAGCGGCTCAGCATCTGCTCAAGAACCCTCAAGTTTCGTGCGCTGCCGGTCCCCTGAGTTCGCGCGAGGCGCTCCGGGAGCCCCGAGGTGGAGGTACTGCTCCCCTTCGGACTCACGAACACCACCGAGAGGGCTGGTCACCGCCGGGAGTCACCGATGATGTCCGCGAGAGGATAGACCCGGCCCGCCACGACCCCGGCCGAAGCCTTCGGCCCCGTTGGCGCGCCGTTCGGCGTCAGTCGTCGTCACCGCCGTGGTCACCGCCGTGGTCGTCGTCGTCACCGTGGTCGTCGTCGTGGTCGCCGTCCTCGCCCTCGTGCTCATGGTGCTTCTTGCCGGCCGTGTGGGAGGCAGACTTGTGCTTCGAGGGGCTCGGCCGCTCCACGATCGTGATCACCTTCGGCTTGGCCTTCTTCACCACCGTCTTCACCACGGTGGTGAGGCAGGTGTCGCCCTTGAGCACCGACGGGGGCTCACACGGCGAGTAGACCACCATCGTGGCCTGCTCGGGCGCAGGCGGCGGCTGGATCGGGGTGGTGTTCATGGCGCCATAGGCGGCTGCGGCTCCGGCCGTGCCGACGAGAGCAGAGGTGGCCACCACGGCAGCATTCAACAGGTGCATGGAGTCTCCTTGGGTCGGGTTCATTCTCACGGCCGTTGCCGGTGGCGTCACGCGATTCAAGACGGACTTAACACAAACATGAGGAAGGCTTTTCGACGCCCCGGGCAGTGTTTCGCTGGACCACAGAAGGGACGAACATGGCCTACACCGCACGAAATCGCGATCGCTACCGCCTGGTGGCTTCGGCCACGACCGGGGCAATTGCCGCTGCGTGCGTGGCCGGCACCGGCGCGGTGATGGGGACCGCGACCGCAGCGAACGCCCAGAACGAACTCGACAAGGCTGCAGCCCGCCAGCGCCAGCTCGCCGCCGAGCCGAGGGTGGTCGAACTCGCCCGGCCGAGCGCCGTCGCGACCAAGATCAAGACCGTGACCAAGCCCGGCCCCGGCCCGGTGATCAGGGTGATCCGGGGCTCGAGCGGGCGTTCGGGGTCGAGCTCGGGTTCGGGCTCACACCACAGCGCCCCCAAGCCCCCGGTCACCTCGTCGGGATCGTGACGAGGCATCCGGTCCGGATTCGCTGGCAGTCGCTGGGCACGTACGTGCACCTGTGCGTCGCCTCCGCGGACAAGGCGGCAGCGGCCGAGCGCCAGGCGCGCGGCCTGCTGGCTGTCGTCGACCGCGCGTGCAGCCGCTTCCGTGCCGATTCCGAGCTGAGCCGTGTCAACGCCGCCGCGGGGAGCTGGGTCCGCACCGAGCCGGTGCTGGTCGCCGCCACGGTGGCGGCTGTCGAGGCCGCCGAGCACACGGAGGGCATCGTCCACCCGCTGCTGGGTCACGTGATGGTCGGTCTCGGCTACGACCGGACGTTCACGGCCCTCCAGCCCGGACGGGCCATGGCCGCCCGGATCGCTCCTCCCCCACCTGACTCGTGGCGGGCGATCGAGTGGGAGGCGGACGCGCTCAGGATTCCGGCCGGCACCGCACTGGACCTCGGCGCCACGGCGAAGGCCTGGGCCAGCGACCTGATCAGCCAGTCGATCGCCGAGGAGCAACGCACGGCCGTCGCCCTCAGCCTCGGCGGCGACGTCGCGGTCGCCGCCGCCGACCGGCCCACCTGGTGGCCGATCGAGATCCGTGAGCACCCGGACGAAGAGGGCGGCACCCAGGTCGCCATCGCGAGCGGCGGCCTGGCGACATCATCGACAACCGTCCGGCGCTGGACCGTGGCCGGGGCGTCCCACCACCACCTCGTCGACCCTCGGACCGGCCGGCCGGCGCGGACGCGCTGGCGGACGGTGAGCGCCACGGGTCCCTCGGCGACCGCTGCCAATGTGGCGACCACGGCAGCCGTCATCCTGGGCGAGGAGGCCGAGGAGTGGCTGACCGGGCATGGCGTTGCCGCCCGCTTGGTGTCGGAGGACGGCACCGTCTCGATGACCCCCGGCTGGCCGGAGAAGGGAGCAGGTCGATGAACGGGCCGCTGCTGTGGTTCCTCAATCGCGGCACGGGCATCGTGCTGCTGGTCCTCATGACGATCTCGGTGGTCCTGGGGATCCTCAGCGCCCGGTCCCGCGCCGGCCGCACCACCCCGGGGTTCGTACGCGCGATCGTCCACCGCAACGTCGCCCTGCTCGCCGTGAGCATGCTGGCCGTCCACGTTGCCGCCGCCGTGATCGACACCTACGTCGACATCAGGTGGTGGGACGCCTTCGTTCCCTGGGGAGGGGTGTACCAGCCGTTGTGGCTGGGACTGGGCGCACTGGCGCTCGACCTCGTCCTGGCGGTGACCATCACGAGCCTGCTGCGCACCCGGCTCCCCCACGCCGTCTGGCGCTTCGTGCACTGGGCGAGCTACGCCGCATGGGGGGTGGCCGTCGTCCACGGCATCGGGATCGGCACCGACGCCGAGGCCCAGTGGTCGGTTGGTCTCACCGTGGCCTGCGCGGCGGCCGTCGCCCTCGCCGCGCTCGTGCGGGTGGGCGGGGCCGTGCGGAAGGCGGTCCGCGCATGAGGGCCGCGGTGGACGAGGGGCCACGCCTCCTCGCGCACCTCTCCGAGGGACCGGGTCTCGCACAGCACCGGCGTCGGCACCCGGCACCCGCCAACGTGACGCTCGACCGGCTGGCCGCCGCTGCCGAGGCCGCCGGCCTGCGGGGACGGGGCGGGGCGGGCTTTCCGTTCGCGGTCAAGCTGCGGACGGCGGCCCGCCGCGGCGCGGTGGTCGTGGTGAACCTGAGTGAGGGCGAGCCCGCCAGCCACAAGGACGAGGTGCTCGCGACGCTGCGTCCCCAGCTGGTCCTCGACGGCGCGGTCCTGGCCGCCCGCGCGCTGGGCACGCGGCAGGTCCACCTGGTGCTGCCCGGTGACCGGGCGCACGTCGGGACCCGCATCAGCGAGGCCATCGCCGACCGCGGCTCTGCGGACGGGGTGCGGTGGCGGACCCACACCACCGATGAGAGCTTCCTGAGTGGTCAGGCGAGAGCCGTCATCGAGTTGATGTCCGGTCGCGCCAACCGGCCGGTGACGGCGTGGGCGCCGGAGGCGGTCTCTGGGTTCCGTGGACGGCCCACGCTGCTGTCGAACGCCGAAACCTACGCCCAGCTGTGCACGATCTGGGCACACGGGCCCGATCCGGCGACCATGCTGATCACCCGCCACGGCGGAACGCCGGCGGCGAAGGTCGTCGAGGTCGAACTGGGAGCCCCGTGGAGCGCGGTGCTGAGCGCGGAGGAGCTCGCCCGGCCGGCGCTCGTCGGTGGCTACCACGGTGCCTGGGTGCCTGCGGGGGCCCTCGCGGGTCGCCGGGTCGACCGGGAGGACCTCGCCGAACTCGGAGCAAGCCTGGGCGCGGGCGTGGTGCTGCCGCTGCCGGCCGGCTCGTGCCCGGTGGACGAGACCGCCCGCATCGTCTCCTACCTGGCCGCCCAGTCGGCGGGGCGGTGCGGGCCGTGCCGCTTCGGGCTGCCCGCGCTCGCGCGGGCGGTGGATGACGCCCGCCGCGGGACGGGTCCGGTCGGTCGCATCGAAGAGCTCACCGGGCTGGTGACCGGCCGGGGGGCCTGCGCCCACCCGGACGGCACGGCGCGCATGGTGGCCTCGCTGGTGCGCTGGTTCGGCGACGAGCTGCGGCTGCACCGGGGACAGGAGTGTGGTCATGGCGCCCTCGCGACTTCGCGTTGACTGGCCGTCGTGCCAGGGACGGGGCCTGTGCCACGAGCTGCTCCCCGAACTCATCTCCCTGGACGAGTGGGGCTACCCGATCGTCGGTGGCGAGGTGCCCACGGAGCTGACCGGAGCGGCGCGGCGCGCCGTGGCGGGATGCCCCCGCCTGGCTCTCCGGCTGGTCTGACCGAGCGGCCGAGCGACCGGAACGGGGCGGGTCAGCCGGGGAACGACGGCGGTCCGGCCTTGGCCGTCCGGTTGAGCAGGCCCGCCTCATGTGCCTTGCGCACCAGGTCGTCGCGCGTCGCTGCCCCGAACTTCTGGCGGAGCGTCACCACCTGCTTTCGCAGGGTGTTGACCGACACGTACTGCTGGTTGGCGATCTCCGGGACGCTCGCCGCCGTGGCCAGCAGCGGCAGCAGCACCTCTTCCCTGGGCGTGAGGCGCAGGCCGGGCGGCAGCTCCAGCTCGGCGTCCCCGAGGTGGTCGAACGCCCCTCGCTGAAGGGCGCGGCTGAGGTAGCACTCGCTGTCGTGGTGCCCCCGGTGCTCGCCGAGGAGCCGGCTCCGCATCGAGCCGGGGAGGACCGCGAACGGCAGCAGGTTCCCGGCCTGCTCACAGGTCACGCAGGCGGCCGTCGCCGCGGACGCCACCAGTTCGTCGGCGGCGCCCGCCTGCCGCAGGGCCGCGCTCTTCAGCGCATAGAGGTAAGCCCGGTCGGCGAGCGACACCCTCGCCTCGAAGATGCCGTCGTCGGTCTTGGCGAGCGCCTCGCTGACGCGGCCGGCGCACAGGTCGAACCACGCCGATGGCACGCAGGCGATCGCGTTGTCGGCAGCCTGCGTGAGCTGGACGATCGTCCGTTCGGCCTGGCCGGCCGCCCCGATGGCGAGCAGCAGCTCGGCACGGCAGCGCAGGAGCAGGGTGGCCCAGGGGTTGCCATCCGCGTCGACGCCGGCCAGTTGGGGCACGAGGGCGTCGAACCGTGCCAGGGCCTGCTCGGGATCGCCCCACAGCAGTGCGCTGGTGCTGAGCAACGCCGCATGGAGTGCTGGTGCGCTCAGCCACTGGCTCTGGGACGCCTCCTGGGCGTGCCGCTGGAGGTGGAGGGTGGCGGCCTCCTCGTCCAGCGCGCGGAGGGCGGCGTCGGCGTGCACGAGATGGAACGCCGGCTCCAGCCACGCGCGCGGCCGGCAGCAGTGGGCGGCGTGCTCGGCCAGGAACGCCTCAGCCACGCCGGAACCCTGGGAATCGCCGGCCAGCGCGCACGAGAGGCCGAGCACGAGGGCGGCGAGGAAGCCGGGCACCCCGCACCCGTCGTTGAGGATGAGCGCGTACTCCGCCTCCTTCCTCGCCCTCGACCAGTCACCGCGGAGCAGCGAGATGAGGCCGACGGCCGAATGGAAGAGCGTCAGGGCCCTGGCGGTGAGGGCCGCGTGGGACAGGGCCGAGTCCCTGATCAGGCTGACCAGTGCCTCGTACGTCTGCGCGTCGAGTTCCACCGGGGCGCCGGGGTCCGAACCGGGCAACGCGGCATGCGCGAGCAGCGACAACGTGCCCGCGACCACGCGGGACTCGACGCTGGCGTGCTGCTGCCAGCTGCCGTGGAGCGTGCGGCCGTCCCGGATCAGGAGCGTCACCATGCGGTCGAGGTCGAGGCGACCCGACGCGGGCTCGTAGGCAGACGCGATGGCGCACGCGATCGTGAGGCCGGGATGACTGGCGCGCACCTCGGTCGGCGCCGCCGCGTAGCCGGCGCACACCTTCGGGTCGGCGATCAGCTCTCCGGACGGGTACAGACGCCAGACCGCCTCGGAACCGGCCCAGTCACCGGACTCCAGCGCGAGAGCGGCGAGCCGCGGGCCGATACCGCCCGACTGCTGCGCCAGCCCCGCCGCCACCAGCTGCCGACGGACCTCGTCCACACCGGGCCCGTGCTGCTCGAGTTCCGCCTTCCAGCGGGCGACGACCTCAGCGCGGAGCAGGAAGACGCCGCCGACGGCGGACTCGCGGAACAGCCCGGCTCCCTCCATGTTCGCCACGAGGGCACGCGCCACGCCGCGGGAAACCTCGACGCCTGCGCTGCGAGCGGCGATGCGAACCACCTCGAGGGAGCAGAAGTCGGCCAGCGCCAGCCGGGCCACCCAGCGCGGCCAGCCGTCCACGTCGCCACCCGCGCCCGCGACCGGACGGGCCGTGTGAGCGGGGGCATGGGACGGGGCCGGTTCATCGACGGCGGGTCCCCAGGTCTCGCCGTCGGCGACCGCAGCGGCAGAAAGGACGTTGGTGTGCACGGTCGACCCCTCAGCCCGTGACCGAGACGAGCTGCGGAAGCTCCGATGGTTCGTCCAGGCCCTGCCAGTGGTGCAGCCAACGACGAAGGTCGGGCGCCGGGACCGCCCTCGACATGAAGTAGCCCTGCGCCTCGTCGCAGCCCATCCTGCTCAGTTCGGTGTACGTCCCCGCGGTCTCGACGCCCTCCGCGACGATGCGGAGACCGAGGCTGTGGGCCAGCGTGATCGTGGACGAGACGAGCGCCGCCGTGCGGGCGTCCCCCGTCATCGGGATGACGAAGGAGTTGTCGAGCTTGATCTCGTCGATGGGCAGGTCGCGCAGGTAGGACAGCGAGCTGTAACCGGTCCCGAAGTCGTCGACGGAGATCCGGACGCCGCTGGCGTGGAGGCGGGTCAGGATGGCAGCGGCCTGCACCCGGTCGCCCATCACGAACTCCTCGGTGATCTCCAGTTGCAGGGTCTCGGCGGGCAGCTGCCTGGCTGCGAGGAGCGCGGCGATCCGGGCGGGCAGTTCCTCGTCCGCGAGCGAGCCGGCCGAGATGTTGACCGCCACGGTCAGCGCCAGCCCGTCCTTGCGCCACTCGGCCACCTGGTCCAGTGCCTTCGCCAGCACGAGCTGGGTGAGGCGGGTCATCAGCCCTGCCCCCTCCACGACGGCCAGGAACGAGCCCGGGTACAGAAGGCCCCGGGTGGGGTGCTGCCAGCGCACCAGCGCCTCCACGCTGTGCACCTCGCCACTGTCCAGGTCGACCTTGGGCTGGTAGTGCAGGACCAGCTGGTCGGCATCGATCGCTGCCTCCAGCTCGCGGACGGTCTGCACCGCCTCCGCGGCGTCCGCGTCGTCGGCCGAACTGTAGACGTGGAAGTCCTGGTGGCTCGTCTTCGCCTTGTACATGGCCAGATCGGACTTGCGCAGGAGCTGGCTCAACTCGGGACCGTCATCGGGGAAGAGTGAGATGCCGATGCTGACGCCGACGCTCAGCGACGTGCCCTCCACCACGGCGGGTTCCGCGACAGCGGTGGCCAGGCGCGCCGCGGCATGCAGGGCCGCCTCGCGGTCGGCGTCGTCCAGCAGCACCGCGAACTCGTCGCCGCCCAGGCGGGCGAGGGCGTCATCGCCGCGGAGGGCCTCGCGCAGACGTCCGCTCACCTGGGCCAGCAGCTGGTCCCCGGCCCTGTGCCCGAGGCTGTCGTTGACCTCCTTGAAACGGTCGAGGTCGAGCATCAGCAGCGCCTGGCGCCCCCGGGCCGGGTCGGCGAGGCGGGCGTTCCCCTCGGTGTAGAACGCGCGCCGGTTCGGCAGACCGGTGAGTTCGTCGGTCGCGGCCGCCACCAGCCGCTGGTGCGCCATCCGTTCCAGGAGTCGGTTGGTCATCTGTGCGCGGGCGGCGGCGGCGAGGAGGGCGCCCGCGGCGAGGCAGAGCGCCAGCGGGGAGACCGGCACCTGGCTGCTGATCACCAGCACCCCCAGCCCTGCGACGGTGGCCACCGAGGACACCGCCATGGCCGCGCCACGGCTGTCCCGGCGGGACGTGGGCGCGAGGCTCCGTCGGACGCGGGAGGCGGAGTCGACCCAGGCAGCCATCAGCGCGAGCCCGATCGCCCAGCCGGCGTCCAGTGGCGTGCCCAGCACATACGTCTCGGAGGTCACCTGCAGCCCGTAGACCACGTCGCTCGCCGTGAAGACCATCAGGCCCGAGGCCAGGAGGGTCCAGCGGATCCCCATGTCGATCCCGCGCAGGGATGCGACCCCGGCGATGAAGGAGACCAGGACCAGATCGAACACCGGTGGCCCCGCCGCCGCCACGGTCGCCAACGGGGACAGGTCCGCACTGGGAGCGAGCACCGGCTGCATCAGTACGGCGAGGACGGCGGCGGCGCCGAGCGAGCCCACCACGCAGTCCGGCCAGACCCAGGAGGCCACGCCGCGCGCGTGGCGGCGCACGGTCAGTGCCAACGCGGAGAGGAGCAACGGATACACGAGCAGGTACCCCACGTCGGCGAGGGAGGGGAAGGGCACCGTGCCGCCGCCCATGCTCAGCACGAGGTAGATCGTGTCCCCCACCGCGTACGACGTCACCGCGCCGGCTGCGAGCAGGACGTCGAGCCGGCGACGCCGCGTCCGCAGCGCTGCGAGCCAGCAGACCGCGGCGGGCGCCCAGAGCGTGAGCAGGCCCAGCCCGTCGTCGACGAACACGCCGAACCACCCGTCCCACGACGGGCCTGCACCCAGGGCGTGCACGCCCAGTACGAGGACATATCCTCCGGCGCACAGCCACATCACCCACAGCAGAATCGCGCGGGCAGCCTGTCTCGGCCGCATCGCGTCACCCCTTCACGTTCACAAGATCATGGCTCGCCACCCGGTCGGCGTCGCCCGGCGCTCACCATCCCCCAATGTCCGGCCCACAGGCCGGCCCGGTCCGGGACAACTCTCGCGGGCGCGGAGGTGGAACTCAAGTCCCCAAACGGGGACTGACTAGGGGCGCGCCCTCGCGGCGGGGGTATCGGGAAGAGGACACGGGCGAAGCGTGGCGGTGATGCCCGCCCACGACCACGATCGTCCTCGCGGCCCGCGCACAGGGCTCAGCCGCCTGGACCTGGCGCCGGACCCTCAGCTCCCTCGCCGGTCCTGCGTCGGGCCGGCGGAGGGAGCGGAGGTCGCCCGCGGCAGGGTCACCGTGAAGGTCGAGCCCTCCCCTTCCACGCTCCGCACGGCGATGTCGCCCCGGTGCGCCCTGGCGATGTCGAGCGCGATGGCGAGGCCGAGTCCCGTCCCCGGCGTCGACCGCGCCTCCTCGGCACGGTAGAACCGCTCGAACACGTGCGGGACGTGCTGCTCGCCGATGCCGTCCCCGGTGTCGCTGACGCTGACCACGACCAGCCCTTCCCGAGCCGACCCGGTCACCCGCACGCCCCCGCCGGACGTGAACTTGACGGCGTTCTCCACCAGGTTGAGCAGCAGGCGGACCAACGCGTCGGTGTCGCCCACCACGGCCAGGCCGGGCTCCACCGCGTAGGTGAGCCCGAGGCCCTTCGCGTCCGCGGCCGGACGCATCGTCTCCGCGACGTCCACCAGGAGCGCGGAGACGTCCACGTGTTCGGACGCCTCCGTCGCCGCCTCCGCCCGGGCGAGGCTCAGCAGGTCCTCGGTCAGCGCAGCCAACCGTGCGGTCTCCTGCGACAGGTCGGACAGCGCCGCCTCGTAATCGTCGGGGGTGCGCCGGCGTTCGGCGATGACCGACAGGATCGACTGCATCGCCGCCAGCGGTGTTCGCAGCTCGTGCGCCGCGTCATGGGTGAACCGGCGCTCCCGCGAGAAGGCGTCGTCCAGCCGTGCGAGCATCTCGTCGAAGGTCGCTGCCAGGCGCCCGACCTCGTCCTTCGAGGACGGCAGTGCAAGGCGGCCGGACAGGTTCTCCGCAGAGATGCGCCGGGCGGCGCTGGTGATCTCGTCGATGGGCGCGAGCGCTCGCCCGGCCAGCAGGTAGCCCCCCAGTGCTGCCACCACGACCAGGATCGGTGCGCCCAGCAGGAGGGCGGACAGCAGGGTGCCCCGCAGCGCTTCGGAGGCGGCCAGGCTCTGTGACACCTGCACGACGGCGACGACGGTTCCGGCGCCCGGCACGCCCTGCGTGAGCACCCGCACCGAACCCGGACCGCTCGGGACGGGACGCGTGGTGAGGTTCGTCCGACCGTCCCTGGCCGCCTGCAGGTCGCCGGGGTCGAGCGGCAGGTCGGCGAACAGCCCGAACGACGTCACGAGCCGTCCCGACGCGGCGAACACCTGGACGGTGAACCCCTGCGACCGCAACTCCTCGCTGAGCGCCGGATCGAGGACGAGCGACTGCTCCGGCACGTCGATCCGTCCGCGATCCACGTCGCTGGTGGCCACGAGCTGGGTGGCGCTGAGCCTCAGCGCGTCGTCCACGCCCGCCGAGAGCCAGCCCGAGACCGTCAGGAAGACGACCGTGCCGAACGCGGCGAGTGCCACCAGGAGCAGGGTGGCGACCCACAGGGCAAACCGCGTCCGGAGCGTCATCCGGCGGTCCCCCTGGCGGACAGCCGGTAGCCGGCGCCGCGGACGGTCTGCAGAAGCTTCACCGGGAAGCCGTCGTCGAGCTTGCGGCGCAGGTTCCGGATGTAGACGTCCACGACGTTGGAGCGGTTGTACACCGCATAGCTCCACACGTGCTCGGCGATGGTGTCGCGGCTGAGGACCCGTTCGGGCTCGCGCAGGAAGCACTCGAGCACCGCGTACTCCTTGGCGGTCAACTCGACCTCGCGGTCACCACGGGTCACCCGCCGGGTCACCGTGTCCATGCTCAGGTCGGCGAGGGTCAGCACGGTCCGGGCCGGACCGCCGTCGCCCCGGCGGTGGAGCGCCCGCATCCGCGCCAGCAGCTCCTTCAGCGAGAAGGGCTTGACCAGGTAGTCGTCAGCGCCGGCGTCCAGTCCCGCCACGCGGTCCTCCACCGACCCCCGGGCGGTCAGCATCAGGATCGGTACCCGGGACCCCTGACGCCGGAGTTCCCGGCACACCGCCAGTCCGCTCATCCCCGGCAGCAGGATGTCGAGCAGGATCAGGTCGTACGGGGTCGACCCGGCCCAGTGCAGGGCGTCCGGGCCGTCGTACACGGCGTCGACCGCATAACCCTGTTCCTCCAGTCCGCGTGCGACGTAGGCCGAGATCCTCCGCTCGTCCTCCACGATCAGAACCCTGATGGCAGCTCCCTCCCGCTTCGAGGCTAGTCCCCGAGATGAAGTCCAGATGAAGCGCCCTCCGGTCCCGCTGTGCCCCCACGCAGACTGGCAACCGGGACGATAGGGGGTGAGGCGATGACCATCTCGGCTGCGGTCGCCTCGCTGCCCCCGCGCGTCGACCCGCTCCCGATGTCGCCCCCTGCCCGGACCGCTCCTCCGACCGGGCTGACGCCTCCGGTGGGCCACTGGTACGACCACCGGGCGGTGGGCGTGGGCGCCGCGCTCGTTCTCGCAGCTGTCGGGACGGCGGTGTTCACCGCGGGGATCGCGACACCGTGGCCCTGGGGTGACGAGGGTGCGACCTACCTCGCGCTGCAGCGGGACTGGACGCAGCTCCTCGTGCTGTATCGGAGCCCGGACGCACCGAACGTGCCGTTCTACTTCCTCGCGAAGGCGTGGACCACCGCCGTCCAGGCCCTGTGGCCCTCGGTAGCCACCCTCCTGTCGCTGAGGCTGCTTTCCGCCGCCGCAGCAACCCTCACCGCAGTGACGCTCTACGCCCTGGTCGCCCGCCGTGCCGGTCGCCTCCCCGGCCTGTTCAGTGGGCTGGTGCTGATCAGCCTGCCCGGTTTCAGCCGCTACGCACAGGAGGCGCGCACCTACGCCGTCCTCGCCCTGGCCGCGACCGTCAGCTGGCTGCTGTGGGATCGCTGGGTGCAGCCGCGCGGCGTGCCCACGCTGGTCCATGGCGGACCGGCGCTGCCCGCCGTGGCGGAACGCGTCACGCCGCGCCGGGCGCTCGGAGTGGTCGGCTACGCCGCGAGTGTGGCGGCGCTGGCCGTCCTGCACACCTTCGGCCTGTTCCAGTGGCCGGCGCAGGCCGTGGCAACCCTGTTCACGCCCGGCACCGCACGGACCCGGCTGCGGCGCATCGCCTGGCTGGCGGCAGCGATGGGGGTCGCTGCCGCCGCCGCCCTGTGGCAGGTGCTGGACACGGTGCGCTACGGCACCGGCCCGACCGGCGTCCACCGCTTCCGGGTCGTCGACCCGGTCACGGTGCTGAGCCAACTGGCGAAAGGCACCTCCTGGTCCCAGGACCCGGCGGCATCGGTTCCGATTCTGGCGCTGCTCGCGCTCGGAGCGTCGGCGCTGCTGGTGAAGGAACACAGACCGTTCACCGTGCACCTCCTGATCTGGCTGGTCGTACCGCTCGCGGGAGAGGTCACGCTGGGCGCCCTGCACACGAACCTGTTCCGCTACCGCTACTGGATCGCACTCCTGCCCCCGCTCGCCGGCCTGGCCGGCGTGGGGCTGGCGAGCCTGCCGGTACAGCTCGGGCGCTTCGTCCGACGTCACCGCCCGCTCGACCGGGCCGGACGCGCCGCCGCCGTCCTCGTCGGCCACGCCCTCGCCCTGGGGATCCTCGTCTTCCAGGTCGGCACGACGGTGCCGGCCCAGAACGAGGTGCGCTCTCCGCTCGGGCACGGCCAGGACCTCGGCCGGGCACTTGCCCTGCTCGACACAGCGCGTTCCCAGGATCCGAGGGTGACGGCTGTCTTCACGAACGCACCCCTCAGCGGGGTCTTCGGGGCCCTGGATCCTGGGCTGCAGGCGCGAAACCCCCTGCTCCAGGTGGATCCGTCAGCCACGACGGTCTACACCTCGCCCACCTCGGCCGCCGTGGCGATGCGCATGCTCGCAACGGACACGACGCTGTTCTGGCTTCTTCCCGGAGAACGCACCACGGCGCATCAGGTCCTGCGCAGCTGGCCCCGTGACCTGGCAGGTGTCCGGCCGCACGTGCTGTGGATCGCTCCCGCTGGACCCGGCCTCACCGCCGCCATGCTCCAGACGCGACCCGGCCCCTGACACCCGTGCGCTCCGGCGACCTGCTGGAAGTCGTCTCCCGAGCCGCCACTGGCAGCCGGCTCCCAGCACCAACTCCATTGCCTGCCCCCAGTGCGCCGGGCACGAGCTGGAACTTCGGCCCCCTCCAGATCCGAAGTGGTCGTACAACAATGTTAAGGAGATGGTGTCCGGCCTCCACAGACCCCGTCCGAGTGACACGGGCCGTCCATCGGTCGGCGGCGCGCGCCCCGCAACGCCCGCGCCGGGGGGACGGGCCTCCACGGCAATTCGGCGCTAGGTTTCTGGGATGAGCGTCGATGAGCTGAACTCCGCCGACACCGACCTGGTCTTCGAGGGCCGCGACCCTGCTCCCTACGCCGCGCGACCCGAGCGGCTCCGCCCCAAGGCCAAGCGCAGGGCGACGCCCGAGGTCGGCCCGCTGCCGCCGCCGTTCGAGCCCGACGGACGCAACCCCGCCTACGTGACCTGGCTCGAGGAACAGTCGATGCTGCGTGACGCCACCCTCCTCGGACGCCAGCTCGCCGGCCACCACGCCATGTGGGCCGCACCGTACGCGCACCCGGACCCCCGCGCGGCGGTGCGGCAGGCGTCGGTGTGGTTCACGGCCTATCCGCTGTCCCAGATCACCGCGCCGGGGCAGTCGTTCATCGGCGCCCTGGGTGACGACGAGTTGTGGGCCGCCTTCGCGAAGATCGGGATCGACGCGATCCACACCGGCCCGCTCAAGCTGGCTGGCGGCATCAAGGGCTGGGAGCCCACGCCGAGTGTCGACGGGCACTTCGACCGCATCAGCATGCAGATCGATCCCGTGTTCGGTACCGAGGACGAGTTCCGCGCCATGTGCGCGACGGCGTCCCGGCGGCGGGGCACGATCATCGACGACATCGTGCCCGGCCACACCGGCAAGGGTGCTGACTTCCGCCTGGCCGAGCTGAACTACCTGGACTACCCGGGCATCTACCACATGATCGACATTCCGGAAGAGGCCTGGGACCTCCTGCCGGACGTGCCCGACGGCGAGGACTCGGTGAACCTGAGCGCGGAGGTGGAGCGCAAGCTCGCCGAGGCCGGCTACATCATCGGTGAACTCCAGCGGGTGATCTTCTACGAGCCGGGCGTGAAGGAGACGAACTGGTCGGTGACCCGTCCCGTGTGGGACTACAAGGGACGGCTCCGCCGCTGGGTGTACCTGCACTACTTCAAGGAGGGCCAGCCCACCATCAACTGGCTCGACCCCACGTTCGCGGGCATGCGGATGGTGATGGGCGACGCGCTGCACAGTCTCCTCGACCTGGGCTCGGGAGGGTTGCGGCTGGACGCGAACGGGTTCCTCGGCGTGGAGAAGTCGGTGGACTCCCCCGGTTGGTCGGAGGGCCACCCGTTGAGCCAGGCGGCGAACCAGCTGATCGGCTCGATGGTGCGCAAGGTCGGGGGGTTCACGTTCCAGGAGCTGAACCTGGGCATGGACGACATCCGCAGCACCAGCGCCGTGGGCCCCGACCTTTCCTACGACTTCGTGACCAGGCCCGCCTACCAGTTCGCCATGGCCACCGGCGACACCGAGTTCCTTCGGCTGACGTTGCGGGAGGCCCTGCGGATCGGCGTCGACCAGGCCGCACTGGTCCACGCGCTGCAGAACCACGACGAGCTCACCTACGAGCTGGTGCACTGGGCGGGCCCGCACCGCGACGACACCTACGAGCTGGGCGGCGGTGAGACCACCGGGGCGGAACTGGCGGAGTACGTGCGGGAAACGATGCGGTTGAAGCTCGCCGGGGACGCCGCGCCGTACAACGCGCTGTTCGTTCAGAACGGCATCGCGTGCACGACGGCTTCGGTGATCACGGCCAGCCTCGGCATCACCGACCTGGAGGAGATCACCGACGGGGACGTCCGCCGGATCATGAACGCGCACCTCCTGCTGTGCATGTACAACGCGTGGCAGCCGGGGGTGTTCGCCCTGTCGGGGTGGGACCTGGTGGGGGCCCTGCCGCTCGACCGCAGCAAGGTGAAGGCGCTGATCGGCACGGGCGACACCCGCTGGATCGAGCGTGGTGCCTACGATCTCGTCGGCAGCAATCCGGACGCGAAGAAGTCCACGTCGGGCCTGCCGCTGGCCACGGCGCTGTACGGCAGCCTGACCGACCAGCTCGGCAACGCGAACTCGTTCGCGAGCCGGCTCTCCGAGATCCTGAAGATCCGCAAGCGCAGCGGGATCGCCACCGCCACCCTGCTGGACGTCCCGGATGTGCCGTGGAAGAGCATGCTCGTCCTGGTGAACAGGCTGGAGTCGGACGTGATCGAGATCACGGCGCTCAACTTCGGCCCGGAGCGGATCACCGGGCGCGTGCAGAGCGAGTACCTCCCGCAGGGTCGCGTGACCGACCTGGCCACGCGACGCAAGGTGGACGACGTGGACGCCCTGGGCGGCTTCACCGTCGAGTTGCCGGCCTTCGGCGGCCTCGCGATGGTGGTGCGTCCCGGTTGACGCTCCCGCGGTCAGTGCGGCCGGTCGCCCCGGTCGTCCGCACCGCCTGCGGGCTTCACCAGGCGCCTGCCGAAGGCGATCAGCAGCACCGAGGCCGTGGTGAGGTTGAACCACAGCGAGTCCAGCGGACCCCACAGCAGGACGGCGAAGTAGAACGCGGCGAACAGCCCGAGGGCGCCCAGCCGGATTCCGAGCCGCTCGCTCTTGAAGAATGCGAGGGCCAACCCGACCAGCGCCACGACCGTCGCGGCCCAGATCCCCACCTGCAGGGTGTCCATGGCCACGTCGCTCCTCCTCCACACGTGGGTCCCGCAACCGTAGCCGGACCCACCCCACCTCCGTCATCCCGCCCCACTGCGCGATTCCGGCGAACGCCGGGATCCGCCACCCGACGCCCAACCCCCCGTCCCTCACGATTCCCCCTCCGGCAAGGACGAACAGTGGCACCCTGTTCTCGGATCGCTAGCGAAGGGTCAGGGGATGGCAGAGGCGGAGCGGCTGAGCGCCGCGGACGCGTCGAACGTCGTGATGGACGCACGCGACCAGGTGAACGTCTACCTGCTCGCGGGGGTCCTCGGCGCCGGCGGCTTCGTCGCGAGCGACGCAGCGGTCGACCTCGACGTCCTGCGTGCAAAGGTCTCCCGTCGCCTCGCCGATGACCCGGACGGGGCGCTGCGACGCTTTCGGCAGCGGATCGGCACCGACGGCGGTGACTACGTCTGGGAGGCGTGCGCACCCGACTTCGGCTGGCACATCCGGCTCACGGATCCGGTGGCCGGCGAGGCCGGTCTGGCCGAGCTGTGCGGGCGGTTGATGACGGCCCCGCTGCAGCCGGACCGTCCGCTGTGGGAGCTGTTGGTCGTTCCGGGAGCGGGCGCCTACCCCGGGATGGTGCTGCGCGTGCACCACGCGGTCGCTGACGGGGTCGCGGTGGTCCAGATGGTGCAGCATCTTCTCGGGCAGGACCCGCCACCCCGGCCGGCGGCACGTCCCGACGGCGCGAGCAGGGCGCAGCGGAAGCCGTCGTTGCGGCTGAGCATCGTGCGCGTGCTGTCCATCCTGAGAAGGGCGGTGCCGCCGACGGTGCTCCTCGGACCGATCGGACCGCACAGGGGCATCGGTCTCGTCAGTACCGAGCTGGCTGCCGTGGCGGCGGGCGCACGGACGGCGGAAGCGACGCTCAACGACGCCTTCCTGGCAGCGGTCGGCCCGGCCGTGGAGGCGGTTCTGGCCGCCGCCGGCCAGCCGATCCTGCCGACGGTGCCCGTGAGCGTGCCGGTGGCACTGCCCGATCGCGGGAGTTCGGGCAACGCCGTCGGCGTGATGCTGGTGCGGTTGCGGACCGGCCAGCCGGACGTGACGGCGCGACTGCGGACGATCGCGGCCCTCACGACGGCCGGCAAGGCGGAGGCGCGAGCGCAGGGCACCTTCGAACTGACCCGCAGCCGGTGGGCCGCCACGCTCTATGCGTGGCTGGCGCGACGACAACGGTTGATCGCGGTGTTCGTGACGAATGTGCGGGGCCCGGCCGAGAAGCTGACGCTCGCCGGGGCCCCCATCGAGCGGGCCTGGCCGGTGGTGCCGATCCAGGGCAACGTGCGGTTCGGCGTCGCCGCGTTCTCCTACGCCGGACGCCTGAACTGCTGCGTCCACGTCGACGCCGACCACCTCGACGCCCAGGTGGCCGCAACCACCCTGGGCGAGGAGTTCAACCGGATCGCGCGCCTCGGGACGGAGCCGGCGGGGTTTGGACAGGCCCACCCCGGCCGGATAACTTGACGCTGCAACACGCTCCGGGGCGGTAGCTCAGCCGGTCAGAGCAGGGGACTCATAATCCCTGGGTCGTGGGTTCGAGCCCCACCCGCCCCACCAGCAGTCTGTGCCCTTGGCAAGCCAATCCGCCGAGCCGCGCAACGACCAAGGTCCACACACTCGCCGTTCAGGCCCTCAGCGGACGCCCTTGCTGAAGAAGCGGATCGCGTACGCGTGCTGGCCCCTCACGTTCGGGTGGCCGACCGCCGACAGGTCCCAACCCACCGGGATGTCCTGCGGCCCGATCACCCACCGCTTCGCCGAGTCGCAGAATCCGTGCCCGTCGAACACGCTCGCCACGTTGACGAACCTCACCTTGGCTCCGCCCGCCTTCGCGGCCGCCACGGACGCCCGGATCGTCGCGTTGAGCTGATGGATCATGGCGTTGTACCAGGTCTTGTTCGCGTAGCTGATGGAGTAGCCCGCGGCGACCACGCAGTCCTTCTTCCGGGAGCCGAACAGCTCATAGTAGCCGCCGACGTACACCGTCGCGTTCGGATACAGCGTCCGGACGCCCCCCAGCAGCGCGGGGAGTGAGGTCGACAGCTTGCCGAGCGCCGCCTCCACGAGCTGGCGGGTCGTCATGCCGCCGGTGTTGGGGACGACGAGGTCTGCACATTGGACTCCTGCGGGGAGGTTGATGCAGCCGAGCAGCGCCTCGACCCACCCCACGTCGTTGGCTCCGACCGTGAGCGTGATCCTGGTGATACCGGAGGCGATCGTCGGATTCGCCGTGGCGTAGCCGGCCAGCTGGGCCGCCACCGTCGCGACGGTCGCGCCGGAGGCGGCAACGTTTCCCGCGAGGGTGATCGTCCGTGTCTTCGCGTCGATCACCCTCGGGTAGGCACTCGCGGCGGGGACGCCGAGGCCAAGAGTGATGGAGTCACCCGCGGCGAGATAGTTCGCAGCAGCGACGGTGGGCCTTGCCTGGGCGACGTTCGCCGGCGTGGCCAGGACGAGGGACAATGCCGCCACCGCGGCTGCACCGATCCGTAGGCTTCTCATGGCAATCCTTTCGGAGGACGACGCGACGTCATCAGGCTAGGCCCGCCCGGGCGCGGCCGCATACCGACGATGCGAAGCCCGACCCCGGTCGTCCCCCAGGTTCGTCACTCGCCGGCCGCGCGCAGCCCGTCCAGGAGAACGCCGGTCATCATGGCCGACGCGCCGCCGTCGGCGGGCGAGGCGTCAGCGAGCCTGCCCAGTGCGGTGATGAGGTCCTCGGCACGCACGTCCCCTCGCAGGCTGCCGTCGGCGGCGCCGGCGTCCAGGATGCGCTGGACGCGGGGCGCCAGCACGCCGAGGAACCGGCCGGGCAACGGCTGGTAGGCCGGGTCGCCCGAGTGCAACGCGCTCGCAAGTCCGCGCTTGGTCGCCACGAACCGCGCGAGCGCCTCCGCCCACCGCCGCAGGGCCTCCCGCGGCGGATACTCTGCGGCGAGACGTTCGGCCTCCGCGGCGGTGGCGTCCAGCTCCCGGCCGAAGACGGCGATGATCAGGTCCGAGCGCTGCGGGTAGTTGCGGTAGATCGTCCCCACGCCCACTCCGGCGCGCGCCGCGATCTCCCGCATGGGGGCATCGACTCCCGATTCGGCGAATACCGCCTTCGCCGCCTCCAGCACAGCCCCGGTGTTACGGACGGCGTCCGCGCGCCTGCGACGGGGTGCGGGCTCCGCGCCCGGAGTGTTCATCGACCCTCCTGCGTGACAAACGGACGAGCGTTCCGGTATTGTTCCGGAGAGCCGTTCCGGTTAGGAGTCTAGCCGGAAGTCCCGTTCTGGAGGTCAACCATGCACTACCGCCCGCTCGGACGCACCGGCGTCCGCGTCTCCGCGTTCGCGCTCGGCGCGATGATGTTCAGCTCCTTCGGCACCGACGACCAGAGCGAGGTGGACGCGATGGTCGGCCGGGCCCTGGACGCCGGCGTGAACCTCATCGACACCGCCGATGCCTACGCCAACTCCGAGGAGATCCTCGGACGAGCATTGAAGGGCCGTCGCGACGAGGTGGTGCTCGCGTCGAAGTTCTCCCGTCCCCTCGACGACGACCCCAACCACCGGGGCGGCTCGCGCCGCTGGATCATGACCACCGTCGAGAACTCCCTGCGGCGGCTCGGGACCGACCACCTCGACCTCCTGCAGTTCCACCGTCCCGACCCGGACACCGACATCGAGGACACGCTCTCCGCGCTCACCGACCTCGTCCGCAGCGGAAAGGTGCGGATGATCGGGTCGTCCGACATGCCCGCGTCCGAGATCGTCGAGGCGCAGTGGGCAGCCGAGCGGTGGGGGTTCGAACGCTTCCGCACCGAACAACTCCACTACTCCCTGCTGGACCGCACCGTCGAGCGCGAAGTGCTGCCCGTCGCGCAGCGCTACGGCATGGGCACCGTGATCTGGAGCCCCCTGGCCAGCGGCATGCTGACCGGAAGGGTGCGCCGGGGGCAGGAGACCGACCTGCGCCGCTCCCGGCTGTTCGCAGCCCTCCACGATGAGCGCCGCATCGACGCGGTCGAGGAGTACATCGCGCTCGCCGACGAGGCCGGCCTCTCCCTCACCCATCTCGCCCTCGCCTTCGTCGTCGCTCACCCCGGCGTCACGGCGGCGCTCATCGGGCCGCGGACGATGGCGCAGCTGGACGACCTGCTGGCGGCCGCCGAGGTACAGCTCTCCGACGACCTGCTCGACCGCATCGACGCGATCGTCGCCCCGGGGACGGGCGTCGGCCGGATGGACCAGGAGTACAACACCCCGCCGATCCTCGACCCGGCCCTGCGCCGTCGACCCCTCCCGGAGCGCTCGGCGGCGTAGCCGCGAGGGCCGCGGCGGGGCGACGCCGGGCGCCTCAGGGCTGCAGCCGGGAGAGCGCCCCGTACGCCCCCGCCTTGCGGACGAGCTCCGCGCGGGTCGATGCCTGGAACTTCTCCCTGAGCGTCGCGACCTGTGACCGCACCGTGTGGACGGAGACGTGCAGCTGCTTCGCGATGTCGGGAACCGAGGCGCTGCCGGCCAGAAGGGGAAGCAGGACCGCCTCGCGCTCGGTCAGCTGCACGAGCCGGGCGTCCCCGCCGCCGTCCCGCACCGAACGCAACCGGTCGAGGAGTTCGGTGAACCGCTCCGCCGTCTCCGGATCCTCCTTCAACGGTGCGATGAGCGCCAGGATCGCGTTGCACGCCCGGCGCGGGAGCATGGCGAAGGGAAGATAGCTGCGGTTGAGGAGGAGATGCCGGGCCGCCGTCACGGTGTCGGCGGCGATGTCGTCGGTGATGCTGTCGTCCAGTGCGGTGGCCGCGCCCCGGATCACCAGCAGCTGCAGGCGGTCGCCGTGGAGCAGCCGGGGATCGGGCAGGGTCAGTTCCATCGTCCGCACGGATGCGACCAGCTGCCCTGCCCACAGCAGCGTCCGGGCCAGGACCACCGTGCGGAACCGCTCGTCGATCGTCTCGGCGCCCGCGGTGGCAGCGGCGAACGCCCCCACCCGGCTGAGCAGGAGGGCCCGCGCCGGCCCCAGGATGAGACCGCTCATCGGCTCGTCCTGCTCGCGAACCCCCATCGACTGGTCGGCCAGGGCCGCGAACAGCCGATTGAGGCCCTGCGGTGCGTCGCCCCAGATGGCGGCGTGCATCGCCTCGATCCCCACCCTGGTGGCCCACAGTCCGGCGATCGCCGCCGAGTCACGGCGCACCTCAGCCAGCGCTTCCTCCACGCCGGCGCGGTCGAGCCTCTCCAGAGCTTCGCGCCCCCGTGCCAGCGCGCTCATGACCGCGGCCATCTGGCTGAGGCAGCCGAACCGGAACTGGGCGGACGGGAGTCCCGCGCCGGTTGCGTCCGCCGGGCTGCCACGCCCCTCGCCGGCGAGGCTGTGGGCCAGCGACTCGATCCCCGCGGCGAGATCCGACGTCGAAGGGCCGAGCGCGAGGATGGCGCCCCACCGTGCCTCCGCGACGGCCTCGGCGAGATCGGCACGGTGCACAGCGAGCTGGCCCGACATGACCCGGAAGAACGATTGTGCGAGCTGGGACGGTGGGGCTCCCTGCCGGGAGCGCTCGTCGATGTGGCGCTCGATGGCCGCCTTGGTCCGCCACGCCGCCGTGAGGGGTGCTCCCGACGGCGGCAGGTGGCGTTCGCCGACCATGCGCAGGACGCCACCGAACACCGCGGTGTCGGTGTCCTCCCGCTGCGCCCAGTCGGCATGGAGGAGCGCGGAGTCGCCGATCATCCGGTTCAAGAACACCTCGGTCCTTCCCGGGCCGGGGCCCGCCGCGTCGGCCTGTGCGACCGCGGACGCCCAGGTCAGCGTCGGGAAGCGTCGCCGCGCCTCGGACGGGACATCGGTATAGGCAGCCAGGACGCCGTCGGGAATGTGGGCCGCATCGTCGGCCACGACGCGCCAGAGTTCGTGCAGGACGTCCCAACGCTGCGCGCCGAGCGCCCAGGCGGCCGTCGCGGACAGCGCCGGCTCGCCCCACTCCTTGACGCAGCACAGGAGCCGGGCGAGTGAGGCCGGATCGTCGACGAACTCCCCCAGCGCAGCTTCGAGGCTCGCCCGTGCCTCCTCGCGCAACACCAGCGACGAGTGCTGCGGGTCAGGTCCCGGGTCCACCACTCCGGAGTCCTGCAACCAGTCGCGCACGTCGGACCAGCCGAGGGCCGGCTCCCCGAAGCAGGACCGGATGGCCAGGACGACCTCGTCGGTCACCTCGGGGACGAGGCAGAGGGCGGGGAGCCAGGGCGGCGACCCGGGACGAGGAGCGGCGGCCGTGGCAGGCCTCGACTCCGTGGGGTCCCCCGCGGGCTCGACGCTCCACCGGTCCACGGTGCTGGAAGCATCAGGCATCGAGGTCCCTCCGGAGTGTCGAGACTCATTCTCGACCCAAACTCCGTGAAAGGCTCCCCGCCGCGGCTGATGGCTTCGCAGCCCGGCCCCGCTGTGCCGGGACCGGACATGGTTCCTGGTCCCGACACGCGGCCAGCGCACTCGCGAGCGCCGGCGGATCTCCGGGGTGTGCCCGCCTGGCGGTCATCGCCGGCCGTCTCCATATTGGGGGGAATGGGACGCTGCCGGTGCGCGGGCTCCTCCAGACGCCGTCTTCCCGAGGGGTAGGGAGGCCGGCCCGTCAATTCTGGCGAGGACACACGCCGGGATCGGCGCACTCACACCTCCACCCCCGCCACTTCATCCCGCCAATCCCCCCATGTTTCGTCCACCTCATGACAACGGCCCCCGGAGGGGCAGGACGGGAGGGGGCGGTCCGGTCCGGCCCCGCGCCGGTAGTGTGGTGCGGACGACGACGCTGGAGAGGGTCAGGCGATGCAGCTCAGGCACCGGGCGCGGTTGCTGGGCCTCCTGCTGTCAGGCGCCGTGACGCTCGCTGCATGTGCAACGGTCGGCGAGCCGCCCTCGAGCGTTCCGGCCCCCTCGCCTGCGCCGACCCCTTCCCGCGTCCCCGCGGTCGCGACCGTGCCCCGGACGGCGAAGGCCTCGGCAACGCCGATGACGACCCGCGTGATGAGCTTCAACGTCCGGCACGCCAACATCACGGCGGCGGGGGCCAGGCACCCGGACCCCGTCGCCTTCCAGTGGACGACGTCACGCGGACCCGCGGCCGTCCGGTACGTGAAGCGGGCGGACCCCGACATCATCGGTTTCCAGGAGGTCGAGCACCGGATGAAGGCGATGGACGGCCGGTCCATCCCCGGTGACATGATCACGACGCTCGTCGACGGGCTTCCTGCGTACACCTTCACCAAGGTGCCGCAACGCAACAACTTCCTCCCCATCGCGTTCAAGACCGACCAGTTCGTGCTCAGGGGCTCCGGCCGGGTCCAGATCCAGTACCGCGCGGACCCCGACAGCGACTCCAACCGGTTCGCGACCTGGGTGATCCTCCAGCGCCGATCCGGGAACCAGCGCCTCCTCGTGGCGAACGTCTGGGCCAACGATGGCGCCACGCGGGCGATGGCGCTCGGCCGAGCACAGGGGTGGCAACGGCTGACCGCAGCACTCGCCGAGATCTCGGGCGGCTACGCGATCCCGACGATCCTGGTCGGCGACTTCAACTCCCACGCCGCCGCGCGCACCTACCCCTACAACGCCCACCTGACGACACTGGAGGCGGACGGCTGGATGGACGCCAGCCGGGCCCCGTACGACTTGGACGCCCTGGCCGGAGTCTCCTCGTACAACTCGTGGGGCGGACGCATCGACGGCGTGCGCTACCCGAACTCGGTCCGGATCGGCGATCGGATCGACTACATCTGGACCAACGGTGGTGCGATCGCCCGCACCTGGCAGGTCTTCCTGCCCCCGTTCCAGTATCGCGAGGTCGAAGGGCGTCCGGTCCCGTTCGTCGAGGACACGATCGCCTCCGATCATTGGCCGGTGCTTGCCGACATCGCCCTGGACGGAAGCCGCACGGACCGCCACCTGCCGCTCGGCGTCCAGGGCCCACTCCCGCGCTAGGTGTTCGGCGACGATCTCGACGACCCCGAGCACCGGCTCGAACTGCAGCTGGCGCTGCTCGAATCCTGACCACCGCCCGGGCCGTTGGATCGGGCCGGCGTGCCTCATCGCCCGGAGCGGGCCGAATAGTCCATGAAGAGCCCGAGCCACTGGTCCCAGCCGATGCCGTAGCGCTCGCCGTTGCGGACGATGATCGTTCGGGTTCGGGGATCGACGAAGATCTCCTGGCCGTGGTTGCCCTGCGCGGCGAAGGCGTAGCTGCCGTCCGGCCGCCGAGCGCCCCACCAGAACCGTTGGTGGTACACCGGGCCGTACGGCTCATCCATCCATGCCGGGTACTGCGTCCGACGATCCACCGAGCGGTCCATCACGGTGGCCGCCTTCACCCAGTCGTCCGGAAGAACCTGTCGATCCCCCACCCGGCCACCGTCGAGGTAGAGGCGCCCGAGCTTCGCGAAGTCGATGGCCCGGGCGTTGATGCCGCTCTCCATCTTCTCGAAGCCGGACGCCGTGCTGTCCAGGCTCCAGGACGCGGGGTACTCCGCACCCATCGGCTGCCACAACCGGGTCTCCAGGTAGCGGGCGACCGGTTCGCCCGTCGCCCGTTCCAGCACCAGGCCGAGCAGGAGCGGGTTGTAGTTGTTGTAGAGCCAGGTGCGGCCGGGCTCGGTCAGGATCGAGGTCTTCTGCAGCGCCAGTTCGCGGAGGTCGGGATAGTAGTAGGTGAGCGCGTCGTCGCCGTTCACGAAGCCGTTCTCCTCGTACTTCAGGCCGGACGTCATGTCGAGGAGGTGGCGAATCCTGATCGCCGAGAACCGCGGGTCGCGCGCCGCCAGCTCCGGCAGGTAGCGGGTGACCGGGTCATCGATGCTGCGGATCGCCCCTTCGGCGACGGCGATCCCGACGAGCGTGGAGACGTAGGACTTGGCGGCGGAGAACGACGTCAGCGTCGAGTCCCGGCCCGCTCCGTTGGCGTAGTGCTCGTACAGGATCGTGTCGTTCCTGATCACCAGGAACGCCTGGGTGCCGGTGTCCTCCAGGAACCTCTCCAGATCGGTCCCGACCCGGGCGTCCCTCTCGAAGCCGTCCCTCACCTCGGCCTCGGCGGCGCGCTGGTCGGCCGGCCGCTGGAAGGGTCGCGGTGCTGCGGCAGCGGCGACGGGGCGTGAGGCGAAGACCAGGTAGTCGCGTACATCGGCCTGCTGGTAGGTGATCAGCCGGCGGAGATACTCCGCCGGATACGTCGCCAGCAGCACCCCGGTGGCCGTGACGAGGAGCAGGCAGAATGCCATCAGCGTCGCGAGCAGGGCCCTCCGCCACCGGCGCCCGGGACGACGGTTCGGAGCACCAGCGTCGGTGCCCACGTCAGCCCTCCTCCTCGCCACCGGACGCCGCCGCCCGTGATCGCACGGTCGCCGCGGCCAGGACCAGCAGGCCGCCGACGCAGAGCCAGGCGAACCAGTCGCCCCAGGCGGCGTACGGCGTGCCCACACCCGTGGTCGGGACCGTGGCGACCATGACCCGCTCCGAGGCCTGGAACTGGTCCATCGCGGCGACGACGCGTCCGTACGGGTCGGTGGCGACCGAGAGCCCGTCCCCGGCCTGCCGCACCAGCGAGAAGCCGTTCTCGACGCCTCGGAAGACCGCGTACCAGGTGTGGAACGGGTCGATCTCCACCCAGTCGAAGCTCGGTGCGACAACCACGTCCGCCCCGGCGGCACCCGCCTGCTGCACGGTGGAGGGGAAGTCGAGATCACGACAGATCACGGCGCCGAGGCGGGCGAACGGCAGGTCGGCGAACGCCAGCACGCCACTGCCGGGCTCGATGCCCTCCAGCGCTGCCGACCCGTACTTGACGTGCCGCAGCACCACCTCACCGTCCGGTCCGGCCACCACCAGGAGGTTGCGGTCGAGACCGTCGGCACCGCTGAGGTACAGCGGCACCACCAGCGTGGTCCTCGCCTCCCGTGCGAGCGCGCTCCCCCACGCCACCAGCTCCTGCTCCTGGCCGACGTCGCCCCGTATGGAGGTCTCACTGAAGGTCACCAGCCGGGCACCCGCCGCCGACTCCCGCAGCACGGCCTCGCGTCCCTGCTGGCGCAGTGCCTCGTTGATGCGGGCGACCCGGTCACCGCCCTCGGCTCGCGCGGCCTCCAGGGCATGGCTGGTCACCCGGTCGACCAGGGTGATGCCGGCGACCCGGACCGAGGCCCCCGACGCCGGGGCAGATGCGAGCCGCCAGCCGCCGTAACCGAGGACAAGGACGACCGTGAGCCCGAACAGCAGCAGCGGCGAGGACCACCGGCGCCAGTCCGCGCCGCCCACCCACACGGCATCGGCGACGGGCGCGAGCCACGCGACCAGGAACGTCAGCCCCCACACGCCGGTGACGGAAGCCAGCTGGGTGAGGGCGAGGCTCGGGTACTGGGTGTAGCCCAGCGCTCCGACGCTGCCCAGAGGACTCAGCCGCGCCACTGCGAAGTCGAGGACGGTGTAGGCGAGCGGGAACGGCAGGGTCAGGAGGAGGTGTCCGCGGCCCCAGTGGTGCGCCAGCCGGCTCGCCGCGCATCGGTCGGCGAGGTAGACCAGCCCGACCGCCGGCCCGAGCGCGGCGGGCACCCACACCGGCGAGTCCGGGACACCGGAGGGAGACACGGTGCCCGACCAGGAGACCAGGTTCGCGGTGGCCAGCAGGAGCGACAAGACGAGATAGCCGCGCACGACCGGTTGGCGTCGGGCCCAGTGCAGCAGCAGCACGGGGGCGAGCCAGGTCGCGATCGCGACGGTCCAGCGGCCGTTGGAGACGAGGAAGAGGGCCAGGCCGACGGCCAGCCAGAGCCAGGAGGTCCGGTCAGAATCACGGAGGGAGGGCGGCGCCGAAGGGAGAACCGAGGTGACGATGGCGGTGCCGATCTCAGAGGCGTGAGCGGGTCGCGCCAGGGAGCTGCTGCATGCGCTCAGCCTAGGGAGGACAGCTCCTGCCACGGGCCGGTTCGCTGCGATTGCGACCACTGGGCGGGGGTGCTCGGCGTTCTCGACCGTTCGCCGGTGGGCGGCGCCGCGGGACGCCAGAATTGCCCCGCAATGAAACGATCAATCCTGAACCCGCTGATCGCGGTGGTCCTCGTGCTCGGCCTGCTGCAGGCAGCGCTCGGGTTGTTCTGGCAGCCCGACGACGTCCCCGGTCCGATGATCTTCACGACGCTGCACGGCCAGACCGTCGAGATCGCCGGCCACGGTGTCTATGCCTGGGACACCGTGTTCTTCGCCGCGGGCTTCCGTGGCATGGACGTCGTCACGGTGTGCGCAGGCGTCCCGCTGCTCGCCCTGGCGTGGTGGCGCTGGCGGCGCGGCTCGCTGCAGGGCGGGCTGCTCATGGTCGGGGCCCTCACCTACTTCGTGTACATCAGCGCGTCGCTGACGTTCTCCGCCGCCTTCAACCGGCTGTTCCTGCTCTACGTGGCGCTGCTCGCGTGCAGCCTCTACGCGCTCCTGTTCGCCCTCGGTTCGATGGACGCCGGCCGGCTGGAGCACGACCTCACCGGCGAGATCCCCCGGAAAGGACTCGCGGGCTTCCTGGTGGTCGCCGGCGTCGGGACGTTGGTCCTGTGGGTGAGCGACCTGATCGGACCGCTGCTCGCCGGCCGGCCCCCGGCACTGCTGGGCCCGTACACGACCATGTTCACCCACGGCTTCGACTCGGCGGTGATCACCCCCGCGGCCCTGATCACCGCGGTCTTCGTGTGGCAGCGCAAGCCGCCGGGCCTGCTGTTGGCGATGCCCGTCCTGGTGCTGTGCGTCTTCAACGGTGTGGTGGTGATCGCGTCCACGGTGTCGCAGACGATGGCCGGGATCTCCTTCTCCCTGGGCACCTACATCGGGCTGATCGGCTCCTGGGTGGTACTCGGCCTGTGGGCACTGTGGCTGGGCATCGTGTTCCTGCGCCGGTTGGCGGTCCCGGCGTGCCCTGCCGCGGCGAGAGTCGACCCCGCCGACGTCGAGCGTGCCGGACAGACCGGTCCGACCCCGTGAACCGCTCGCCGCGCACCGCGACCACCTTCCTGGTCGCGACCTTCGCCTGGACGTGGGCCTGCTACGCGCCCATCGCGCTGGGCGCTCACAACCCGTACTCGATGCCGTGGACGGCGCTGCTGATCGCCGGCGGCATGGGCCCGTCCCTGGTCGGCGTCGTGCTGGTGCTCACCACGTACGAGCGGGAGCAGCGACGTGACTTCTGGCGCCGCTGCTTCTCGCCACGGCTGATCGGGAGGCACTGGTGGGCGCTCATCGCGGTGCTGTTCCCCGCCATCTGGGCGACCGCGATCGGCCTCGACCTGGTTCTCGGCGGTGGGCCGCCGGGGCTCGAACAGCTGGGCGACCTGGTGGCGCAGCCGACGATGTGGCCACTCGCCGTGGTGATCGGCTTCCTGAGCGGGCCCTGGTCGGAGGAGTTCGGATGGCGGGGGTTCGCCCTCGACCCTCTCCTGCGACGGTTCGGGGTCCTGGGCGGCTCGGTGCTCCTCGGTCTGTTGTGGGGGGTCTGGCACCTGCCGCTGTACGTCATGCCGGGAACCTGGCACGCCTCGATGGGCTTCCGGTTCGCCGGGTTCTGGACCTTCCTCCTGCTGAGCATCGGGCTGTCGCTGGTGATGACGTGGGTCTACCTGAACAGCGGACGCAGCGTCCTGACGGCCCTGTTGCTGCATTTCGCGGCGAACTTCAGCAGCCAGCTGGTCGCACCCGTCTCCGATCGGGCCGAGGTGGTGCGCACACTGCTCGTCCTCGCCGTCGGTCTGGCAGGGTGCGCGACTCTTCGCCGTCGGCCCGCCGCGAGGCTCAGTCGCTCCGATGCGAGCGTCGAGCCCCCGCGTGCGGGCTCGACCCGCTAGGCGGGGGCGCCCGGCGCCGGCAGGGTGAGGCTGGCGGTGACGCCGTCGTGGTCGCTGGCATCGGTCGGGAACTCGGCCGAGCCCCGATACTTGATCCCGCGAACGAAGATCGAGTCGATGTGCTGGGTTCCGGCTTCGTCGTAGGTGTCGACGTAGGGCGTCACGAGCCGGTAGCCGGCGGCCTCCATGATCGGACGGGCGTTGCTCGACCAGTCGCCGCCCACCAACACCCTGGGGTAGCTCTTGAGCTTGTCGATCACCTCGGCGATGTCCCGCTTCTTGCCCTCCTTCGCCGCGGTCGCCGAGCTGAACGCGGCCTTGGGGCGGATGTGCACCGCCGCAGCGAAGAAGGTGTTGCCGTTCTTGCGACTCGTGAGCATGGTGCCGACCATGCCGTGGTAGCGATTTGTGCTGGGTCCCAGCCCGAGCTTCACCGGATCACCGTGGTCGTACTTGTCCGGATCCCAGAAGACACCGAGAGTCTTGTAGGGCCACACCTTGAAGCCGGTCGACTCACGGATCGCATCGCGGGCGTCCTCGTCCACCTCCTGGCAGGTGAGCACCGACGGCTTGAGCACCTCCTGGACGAAGGCAGCGTTCGCGCTCGACGGGCCGCCGCCGAAGTGGGCGAGCTGGGCGTTGTAGGTGGCGGCGCGGAACTTGACCTCCTCCGGCCCCGGCGGCACCGGCGCGACGGGAGCGGGGTCCCTGGTCACCGTGCCGCTGAGTTCGAGCAGGGCCGTCCACGTGCAGGGGCCGTCGACCCCGTCGTCCTTGAGCCCGACCGCTGCCTGGAACTCCTTCAGCGTGGCGTGGCCGAGCGCGGCCAGGTGCGCGGCCAGCGCGTCGGACCGGAGCAGGTCGAGGTTGCGGTCGTACTCGAAGTGCCACCGCTCGGACTTCACCGTGCGACGGAAGCCGTAGTCGTGGGCGCGCAGCTTCTCCCCGGGCTGGGGCTTGGCGGCCCCGTCGCCCCCGTCGGTGAGCCACACGTGCGCGTCGCTGGGCGCGTACGGGCCGCTGCCGCCGGTGTGGGTGTCGAACGCCCGGCCGTCCACGTGCGGCGCCGTCTTCTTCGGCTTCGCCGCGATCGGGCCGGTGCCGGCGAGGTACCGCTCGTAGAGCTGCTTCTGCTTGGCGAGGCTGCGGTGGAACACGTCCACTCCTCCGACCGGCAGGCCGTCCGCGATGGCCCGCAGGTAGGAGGCCGCAGCATCTCCGCGCAGGACGTTCCCCCGGTCATCGACGACGAAGGTGCGCTCGGTCGGGTCGATGGGCATGGTCGCTCCCCCTCGTTGAACCCTGCTCACCACACTGTGGCCACCCGCCTGACAAGGCGCAACGGGGTCCGGCTAGGTAATCTGCGCACGCTCCGGGCCTGGTGCGCCGGTCCGAGACGCAGCACCGTGTTGCGGCCACCGCGGGTGGGCGGGGCCGTAGCGTGGGTGCATGACATCGGCGAGGTACGACGTGGTGGTCGTCGGCGGCGGGCACAACGGCCTGACCGCGGCGGCCTACCTCGCGCGCGCCGGACGCAGCGTGCTCGTCCTCGAACGGTCGGGCCACCTCGGCGGCGCGACGGGCTCGGCCCGGCCGTTCCGCGGCGTGGACGCCAACCTCTCCCGCTACGCCTACCTCGTCTCGCTGATGCCACGGACCATCCGCGACGAGCTCGGCCTGCCCCTGGAACTCCGTCGGCGCCGGATCGCGTCCTACACCCCGCTTCCCGGTGACCCGGCGCGCGGCCTGCTCGTCGACACCGCGGACGCCGACCGGACCCGGCGCTCGTTCGCCGCCGTCCGCGCCACGGCCGACCACTCCGCGTGGCGGGCGTTCGGCGCCCGCACGCGCTCCCTGGCACAGGCGGTGTTCCCGACCGTTACCCGACCCCTGCCCACCGCTGCACAGGTCCGGGCGGCGGTCGGCGAGGAGTGGTGGACCGACCTGCACGCACCGATCGACCGGCTCCTGCGGCGGACCTTCCGTTCCGACCTCGTCCGAGGTGTGGTGGCGACCGACGCCCTCATCGGCACCTTCGCCGACACCGCCGATCCGACGCTGGCCCAGAACCGCTGCTTCCTCTACCACGTCATCGGTGGCGGGACAGGTGACTGGGACGTGCCGGTGGGCGGCATGGGCGCGGTCGTCGGGGCGCTCACCACCGCGGCCCGCACGGCCGGGGCCGAGCTCCTGACGGGTGCGACGGTGCACGCCATCCAGCCGCACTCATCGGGGGCGGACGTGGCCTGGACCGATGCCGACGGCGGCGAGCACGCCGTTCGCGGTGGCCATGTGCTGGCCAACGCCGCGCCGCACGTGCTCTCGCGGCTCCTCGGCGAGCCGGGTACCCCGGCTCCCGAGGGCAGCCAGCTGAAGGTGAACCTGGTCCTGCGGCGACTCCCCCGCCTCCGGGATTCCTCGGTCGTGCCTGCCGAGGCGTTCGCCGGCACGTTCCACGTCAACGAGGGCTACGACCAGCTGGCCGCCGCGCACGCCGAGGCTGCGGCCGGTCGCATCCCCACCCTGCCTCCGGCAGAGACCTACTGCCACACCCTCGCCGACCCCTCGATCCTGGGTGACGACCTCCGGGCGTCGGGTCACCACACGCTCACCGTGTTCGGGCTGCACATGCCGGCACGGCTGTTCACCGACGACCCGGAGCGGTCGCGGGCGTCCGCCCTGGCCGCGACCCTCAGCTCGCTCGACTCCGTCCTCGCCGAGCCGATCGCCGACTGCCTGGCGGTGGACGCCGACGGGCGGCCCTGCGTGGAGGTGCGCTCACCCGTCGACCTCGAGAAGGACGTGGCGCTGCCCGGAGGCCACATCTTCCACCGGGACCTGCAGTGGCCGTGGCTGGAGGAGGAGGTCCACACCGCCGCCGCCCGCTGGGGTGTCGCCACGGGCCATGACAGGGTCCTGCTGTGTGGTGCCGGGGCACGCCGCGGTGGGGGTGTCAGCGGCATTCCCGGCCGGTCGGCGGCCATGGCCGTCCTCGAATCACCGACCACGACGAACGGAGGAACGCATGTCTGACCTGGCGGACCGGGTGCGGCGCCTGGAGGACCGGCAGGAGATCATCGACGTCATCGTGCGGTACTGCGTCGCGGTCGACGCCAGGGACTGGTCGATGTTCGCCGACTGCTTCGCACCCCGGGTGCTCCGTGACACCGGCGAGGTGAGCCGCGAGGAGTTCGTGTCGATCGTCGAAGGTGCCCTGCCGGGCTTCGCGTGGACCCAGCACGTCAGCACCAACCACCTCGTGACGTTCGACGCCGCAGACCCCGACGGTGCCACCTGCGACTCCGACATGGTCGCCACGCACGAACTGGCCGGTTCTCCTCACGGAACCTCCTACGTGCTGCGCGCACGGTACCGGGACAGGATGGTGCGGACGGCGAGCGGTTGGCGGATCCGGGCGATCACCACCACGAACCGGCGGGAGGAGGGCAACCTCGACGCCGTCGCCGAGGCCGCTGCCGTCGTGGCCAGCCGCTCGTCCTGATTGGGACCGCGCCCGGGTGGGCACAGTGGGGAGCGTGGAGGGCACCCGCATCACCGTCGGGGACGGTGTCGAACTGGCGGCCTACCGTTCCCCGGGGTGGTCGACCGACGGGACGGTCGCCGTGCTGCTGCACGGGATCGGCATGAGCCACCTGACCTTCGAGCGCATGCAGCCCCTGCTCGCCGCCACCATGTCCGTGGTCTCGTTCGACCTGCCCGGCTTCGGCTCCACGCGGACTCCGCCGCGGCCCTTCTCCGTTGTCGACCATGCCCTGGCGGTCGATGCGGCACTGCGCGAACTGGGCGTGGCCCGCCGCGTCGTGGTCGGCCATTCGATGGGGGCCCAGTCGGCGGTGGAGTTGGCGGTGCGCCGTCCCGAGGAGGTCGCGGGAGTGGTGTTGATCGGCCCGGTCGTCGATCCGAGGCGCCGAGCGCTCCTCATCCAGGCGAAGGACCTCGCCCTCGACATGCTCCGCGAGCCGCCCTACGCCAACCTCCGCGCGCTGGGCGACTATGTGCGAGGCGGCCTCCCGTGGTACCTGGCCAATGTCACCGCGATGTTCGAGTACCTGACCGAGGACCGCGTCCGGGCTGTCCGCTGCCCGGTGGTGGTGATGCGTGGCGAGCGCGACCCGGTGGCCCGTGAACCGTGGTGCCGACGGCTGGCGTCCGCCGCAGCCGGCCCGGCTGAGTTCGTGACCGTACCGGGCCGCGCGCACGTCATCCCCCAGACAGCTGCCGCCGCCGTGGCGGGCGTGGTCACCCGCGTGACCGGGAACGGGTGAACCGGCGGGGCACCTGATGCCGGGCAGGGCGGACCGTGGCGCTCAGGCGTCGAGGACCTCGTAGTCGATGGGCTTGCAGACTCCCCCGTTCGACTTCTCGGCGGAGCAGGCGGTGAGGCCGACGAGCAGGTCTGTCTCGGCACGGACGACGAACCGGCTACCGGCCCTCGACAAGGGCGGGTCGATGTGCAGGGTGCCGTCGGGGTCGGTCCACACGTTCATGAAGATGTTGAACGAGGTGGCGATGCGGTCCTTCGGGAGCCCGAACCGCCCGAGCCCGGAGTGCAGGTTGTCCAGGCAACTCGGGTGCGGACGTCCCTCGAACTCCGGGTAGAGCAGGTCGAAGGTCTCCTGGCTGCAGGGAGTGAGCGTGAAGTCGTGCCGGCCGCAGGTGTCCTCCACGATCGTGAACATCGGGCGACTGCGGTTGCTGTACAGCACGTGCCCTGTGGTCAGGAAGACCGTGTTGGCGTAGTCGATCGTGCGCCCGCTCGACAGCCACTCCTCCTGGTCGTCGGCACTCACCGCGTAGAGGTCGCTGACCTGGCCGCCGGTGGGATCCACCACGGCGAGCCGCTGGCCCCTGCGCAGGCGCAGGCCCGTTCCGGTCTGGGCCTCGAGTCGCTCCACGTCCGTCCTCCCGCCACGGCTGCAAACGCTTCTCCTTACCCACCGGGAGTGGCTTTGCCCCCAGGTCAGCGGGCGCAGCATTGCGGGCGGTCGATGTCACCGGCCCGGGTACAGGGATCGCAGGCGACGGCGGGTCGCACCACCCCGACGAGAGGACATCCCAACCATGAGGGCCGACGTTCCCCCGGTGGTCCGCCCGGCAGGGTTGAGTGCCGCGACCGACGAAGAGATCGCCGCAGCCCTGCGTGGGATGGTCCGGGACCCGAGCTACCCGTGCGTGGGCGCCAAGTCGGTCGTCAACCGCAACACCGCGCAGATCGCCGTCCTCGACCACCTGGCCGATCCGGGGACAACGAACGTCCTGCTCGAGCGGCTGACGACCTTCCTGAACACGCCGGTGGACGACGGGGGCTTCCGGTCCTTCCTCGCCGCCTTCCGTACCCCCCTGCCCGGCTCCGAGGAGGAGTTCGAGGTGCTCTTGTGGCGGCAGCTCGAGCTGTTGCGCGACGCCGACCCGGCCGGGTGGGACCCGAGCGTCTCCGACGACCCGGCCAGCGCCCGGTACTGCTTCAGCGTGGCCGGCACCGCCACCTTCGTCATCGGCATGCACCCCGGCGCGTCCCGCGTGGCCCGGCGCGCGCCGCTGCCGGTCCTCGTCTTCAATCCGCACGCCCAGTTCGAGCGGCTGCGGGCGGCCGGAGGCTACGACCGGGTGAGGAACGTGGTGCGTCGACGCGATGCGCAGTTGCAGGGCTCGGTGAACCCGATGGTCGCCGATCACGGGGACGGCTCGGAGGCCCGGCAGTACTCCGGGCGCGTCGTCGGGGACGACTGGCGGGCACCGTCACTGTGACCGGCCCTGGCGAGGTGGCCGCGGCCACCGGCGACCGGCTCAACGTCGAGTACGTGCTGCCGTTGCGCTGGACCCTGGGCCAGGATCCCGCCGAACTCGCCAGGTATCTGGGGCAGCTCTCGCAGTGGGTGGACGTGACGGTGGTCGACGGCTCGGAGCCGCTCGCCTTCGCCCGGCACGACAAGCTGTGGGGTGGTCGCGTGCGACATGTGCGTCCGGACCCGATCGACGGGCGCAACGGCAAGGTGCGCGGCGTGCTCACCGGAATCTCGCTGTCGCGCCATGATCGCATCGTCATCGCCGACGACGACGTCCGGTACGACCACGACGCGCTCACCGCCGTCCTCGCCCGGCTCGAGCACGCCGACCTGGTCGTCCCGCAGAACGTCTTCGCCCGGTGGCCCTGGCATGCCCGGTGGGACACCGGCCGCCAGTTGCTCAACCGCTGCTTCTCCGGCGACTACCCCGGCACGCTCGCCGTGCGGCGACCCTTCGTGTCGGACGGCTACGACCCCGACGTCCTGTTCGAGAACCTCGAACTCATCCGGACGGTCGCCGGTCGCGGCGGCCGCGTCGCTCGCGCCGACGACCTGTTCGTCGACCGGCTCCCGCCGACGGCGTCACACTTCTGGTCCCAACGGGTGCGCCAGGCCTACGACAGCTTCGCCCAACCCGGCCGGCTGGCGATCGAGCTGTCCGTCCTGCCGCTCCTGTGGGCCCTGCACCGACGGCCGGCCGCGGTCGGCGCCGCTGTCGTCACCGTGGTCGCCCTGGCCGAGCGTGGCCGACGCAGGGCGGAGGGCGCCCGGCGGTTCCCGGCGGGCGCCGCCCTCTGGGCACCGGTGTGGCTCCTGGAGCGCGGCGTATGCTCCTGGCTCGCCGTGTGGCAGCGGCTGCGCGGTGGCGTCCGCTACTCAGACGGGCGGCTGCCGACAGCAGCGAACCGCCATCCCGCCTAGGATCCGTCCACCGCGCTACGACAACGGCACCCGGTCAGTCGGACGTCGGCTCGCCGTGGTCGTCGTCACCGTGGTCGTCGTCGGAGTGGGAGTCGTCGGCGTGGGACTCCTCGTCCTTGGCGCCGTCGTCGGAACCGGCCGACTCCGCACGCCCGTCGTCGCCCTTGTGGGCCCGGTCATCGGGCCGGTTCTGGGCCTGCGTCGGTGTGGGTGCCGGCATCGGGGTGGCCACGGTGGGATTGCTGTCCAGCGTCGGCAGCGGCGGCGGGGGGAGGCTCGGTTCGGCTGACGGGACGACGGGCACCGACGGGTCGAGGAAGGAGTAGCTGGTCTCGGAGCGGTTCGGTGAGAACACGTGGGCAACGAGCGCACCGCCTGCGCCCAGCACCACCAGAGCTGCGGCCAGTGGACCGGCGAGGAGGCCCCGCGCCCGGGATGAGGTCGTTGCGTTCATTGGCATTCCTTCACGCGTGGGGGTTGTGCGTGTCGTCAGGAGAACTACTGTCCCACACCTGCGAGCGATTGGGGACTCGACCCGTACAGTCCACGTGCGTCTACGCCAGCTTGCGGCGGTAGGTGACCATCGCGAAGACGTAGGCCACGACCAGGATCACCACGCACCAGGCCAGGCCGACCCACAGGTCGGGTCCCACCGGCCGGCCCGTGAACAGGTCGCGAAGCGAGTTGACGATCGAGGTGACCGGCTGGTTCTCCGCGAACCACCGGACCGGCCCCGGCATGGTGGCGGTCGGCACGAAGGCGGAGCTGATGAACGGCAGGAAGATCAGCGGGTAGGAGAACGCGCTGGCCCCGTCGACCGACGTCGCGGTGAGTCCGGGAATGACAGCGATCCAGGTCAGGGCGAGGGTGAACAGGGCCAGGATGCCCGCCACCCCGAACCAGCCCCCCACCCCCGCGCTCGACCGGAAGCCCATCAGCAACGCCACCAGCACGACCACCACGAGCGAGATCAGGTTGGCCACCAGCGAGGTGAGCACATGGGCCCACAGCACGGACGACCGGGCGATCGGCATCGAGTGGAAGCGTTCGAAGATGCCGCTCTGCATGTCCAGGAACAGCCGGTAGGCGGTGTAGGCGATGCCGGAGGCGATCGTGATGACGAGGATGCCGGGCAACAGGTAGGTGACGTAGTTGTCGGAGCCGGAGTCGATGGCGCCCCCGAGTACGTAGACGAACAGCAACATCATGGCGATCGGGGTGACCGCGGTGGTGAGGATCGTGTCCAGGCTTCGCGAGATGTGGCGCAGCGAACGCCCGGTGAGCACCGCGGTGTCGCCCAGGAAGTGCGTGGCGGTCATGACTGCTCCCCAGGATCCTGCGTGGCCGCCCCGGCGCCGTCCCCGACCAGGGAGAGGAAGACGTCCTCGAGGGTGGGCTGCTTCTCGACGTACTCGACGGTCGCCGGCGGCAGCAGGTTCCTGAGTTCGGCCAGTGTGCCGTTCACCAGGATGCGCCCGCCGTGCAGGATCGCGATGCGGTCGGCGAGCTGTTCGGCCTCGTCCAGGGTCTGCGTGGTGAGCAGGACCGTTGTGCCCCTGGACGCGAGTTCGCGCACCGCCGCCCACACCTCGAGCCTGGCCTGCGGGTCGAGGCCGGTGGTCGGCTCGTCGAGGAAGACGACCGCGGGATCGCCGATGAGGCTCAGCGCGATGTCCAGCCGGCGGCGCATGCCTCCGGAGTAGGTCGACACCCTGCGGGTCGCCGCCTCGGCGAGGGAGAACCTCGCCAGCAGGCCGTCAGCGATCGCACCGGGGTCGGGCAGGTGGCGCAGTCGGGCGACCAGTATGAGGTTCTCACGTCCGGTGAGGACCTCGTCGACGGCCGCGAACTGCCCGGTGAGGCTGATCGCGCCACGGACCTGGGCGGGCTGCGACGCCACGTCGAAGCCCGCGACGGCGGCGCTGCCGCCGCTCGCCGGAATCAGCGTGGAGAGGATCCGGACGACGGTGGTCTTGCCTGCGCCGTTGGACCCGAGCAGGGCGAAGATGCTGCCGCCCGCTACGTCGAAGTCGACCCCGGTGAGAACCTGCAGGTCCTGGTAGGACTTCTCCAGGCCCTGCACGTGGATCGCAGGCGCGTCCTGAACCGTTGCGGTCATGTCGGACTCCCCCTTCCCGTTCAGGACTGCTCGCCGGCGGCGCGCTGGATCGACTCGTTCAAGCGGCGGCGCTCCTTGCTGATCCACGAGCCGTCGGAGTAGTTGGCCACGAAGGCCTCGACGAACTCGACCGGGTCGTCACCGACGATGCCGCGGATCGGCACCCCGTCGGCAGCGCTCTCCTCGAACAGGCCGACCAGGTCGCCGTACATCCGCAGCAGTACGTCGCCCGCGGCGACACCGCCGGCGTACATCAGGTAACGCTCGATCGCCTCGGCGGCCGCCCGGTAGTTCTTCGGGAGCTGCCTGATCCGTGCCTTGTACTGCCGGTACTGCTTCTTCTCCTCCAGCGAGCCGGTGACCAGCTCGAGCCACTTCGCGGCCATCTCTACCTGCCTCCTCGGTGGAGCTGGTCCAGTCGGTCCGAGAGGAAGCTCCACGTCCTCCAGAACTCTTCGAGTTCGTCCCTCCCCCGCTGGTTGAGGGAGTACACCTTGCGTGGCGGGCCCTTCTCCGAAGGAATCCGCTCCACGTCCACCAGGCCCTTCTGCTCCACCCGGACGAGCAGGGCGTAGACGGTGCCCTCGGCGATGTCGACGAAACCCTGCTCGCGCAGCCGGGCGGTGATCTCGTAGCCGTACGCCGGCTCGGCGGCCAGGATCGCAAGGACGATGCCCTCCAGCGTTCCCTTCAGCATCTCCGTGATCTGCTTGCCCACGGCCCGCTTCCCATCTACTCAGCATCACTGACTACCAGTAGATAGTAACACTGAATAGCTGCAGCGCAAGAGGGCGGCCGGCGGGAGGGCCGAGCGGGGGCCCGGCACGCCGGCGCTACACCCGCGCGGGGTGCGGCTTGCCGGACGGGGCGGCGTCGACGAGGTCGTGCCGTACGGCGTAGCGGGCACGCAGCCGGGCGTCCTGTCGGATCCGGTACCGCTCCCCCCGCGCCGTGCGCAGTGGAAGGGTGCCAGGGATCCGGTCCATGAGCCCGTTCACGCCGGAGAGGAGGGGGCCGACCCCACGGATGAGCCAGGTCAGCCGGGTGGGCGGGATCCCCAGCTCGTCAGCGATCCCGTCACCGAGGAACGCCCGCTCCAGCGCGTGAACCACGGGCGGCGCCGCGCGATGCAGCGGCCGGGGCAGCAGCTGCTCGATCTCGGCGACGAGGAACTCCCGGTTGATGGCGGCGACCAGGTCGCGGCAGTAGTCGTCCACCTCCGGGCGGGTCAGCAGGTAGAGCTGCTCGAGCGCCTCCTGGTCGGCCCGGTCCTTCGCCAGCAGCCCCGGCTCGATGCCGAGCAGGTGGCCGATGTAGCGCCAGCGGGCGTAGTAGGCGCTCACCTCGTTCGGGAGGTACCGGGCGCCGATCGCCGCCATGCCGCGCAACGGGATCAGGCAGAACTCGACCAGGGTGTACGCCAGGTAGGCCTGGCAGATCGGGACGCCCCAGGCGTCCTCGTCCCAGCGGGGGTCGTCACGGAGCGCCGCCCGCACCAGCGCGTGGATGATCCGTACCCTCACGGTGAGCTCGAAGCCCTTGCCGAACCGCGTCAAGCCGCCGGTGGCACTGGCCTCGACGAGCCAGGAGGCCACCTCGATCGTGCGGACCCCGGCACTCTCGACATAGCGGCCGGTCAGCTCGAGAGGGCGGGACGCGGCCGAGTTCGCGTAGCCGCTGACCAGGGAAGCGGCGCCCAGCACGATGCCGCCCTGGCGGGTGTAGCGGGCGACGTAGCGGCACGCGTCGTCGATGGCGTCCAGGTCGACCCACGCCGGCACCGACTCGAGCTCGGCGAAGAGCGCCACGAGCGAGGCCGGCGGATCCTGGACCGCGTCGACCCCCTCGCGGCAGGCCGTGCGCAGCATCCGCATCGCACGGCCCTTGCCGATCACCTCAGCATCGGCGACGAACGCGTCGGCGAGCGGATCACCGCGCCACATCGCTGCGAAGTACTCCGGCGCCAGGTCCGGGAAACGCCTGCGCGCCTCCCCTGCCGCACGCACGCTCGCAGGAAGTTCCGGCTCCCCACCGACGCCCTGAGCTGCTCGACCCACTCCACCACCCTAGGCGCGGCCCTGTGGTGGCACCATCAGCGGACCGAGGTCCTGGCCGCCGGCGCCCAGGAAGCGAGGAGCCCCTCGGACCGCGCCCGCTCGACGGCGAGCAGCCGGTCGTGGACTCCCAGCTTCCGGTAGATGTGTTCCAGGTGCTTGCGCACGGTCTTGACCGTGATCCTCAGGCGGCGTGCGATCGCGTCCGCGGTCAGCCCCTGGCTGAGCATCTCCAGCATGGTGTGCTCCCGGGGGGTGAGGGAGATCCGCCCGGGCGGGTCGGCAGCCCCGGGCGCTCCCCTGGCCATGAAGCGTCTGTGGATGGCGGCGAGAACGGAGAGCAGCTGCGACGCCACCTGCTCCTCGGCCCCACCGAAGTCCAGTTCGCTGCGCCACAGCACGACACCCGGGATCGGGACGTCCGTCGCCGGGCCGGTCCAGATCACGCCGCTGCACGGGATCACCCGCCCGGCGTCATCCCGGACGAGCAGGCCCAGGACGCGGCCGTGGCCGGCCGCCTCGTCACCGGCCATCTCCACCACAACGCGTAGATCCGACATCTTCGATCCCCCTTACGATGCAACCCGCCCTCGCATGCCCGTGCTGATGCCGGGCTCACCCCCGCATCGGATAGTGCAGGCCACGGTCGTCGGCACGCAGTACTGCCGGTTCGGCGAACGGTTCGCCCGCCACGATGATCCGGACCGGGACTTCCGGCACAACCTGCGGGTCCCCGGCAGCCACGATGTCGGACCGTTCCTCCACCGTCACCCGTCCGCCGCTCAGGGAGCGAACCCGCCGCTTGAGCAGGGCGAGGAAAGCGGTGCGCGCCGCGGGAGTCGCGAGGGCGTCCTCGAGGGCCTGCCGCACGGCGGCGGGGTCGAACGGGGAAAGGTCGGGCTCGCGCACCTCGGCCAGCGCGGCTGCGAGTGCCTCGTAGACCTCCGTGCCGTTGGACACGAGCCCCTCCCTTCCCTGCTACAGCGCGGCCACGACGTACGGCAGCGCCTGCATACCGACCTGCGCCACCTTGCCCCAATCGACCGAGGACGCCACGTCGCTCACGGTGCTGCTCACCGTGTCCCAGGCGTCGGAGAACCAGGACTTGCTGAGGTCCACCGAGGGCTGGTAGGCCTTGCCCTCCTTCGAGGCCTGGATCGGTTCGACGGCCGCCTGCATCCACAGCCCCAGCGCCTTGGAGAACGTCGGGTCGGCCAGGTGCGGCCCCACGATCTCCTTGAGCTGGCTGATCGCCTGGTCCTTGGCGACACCCGGCGTGAAATCCTTGCCGATGCCGAACATCCCCATGACCTGGCTCACGGTCTGGCCGGCCACCCTCGGGTCGAGGCCGAACGCAGATGCCGCCGCGCCCGCGGCGCTCGGGAGGATGTCACCGATGAAATCGAAGAAACCCTTGTCGGTTGCAGAGCTCGCGCTCGCCGTTTGTGTGAGTGGCATTGCACACTCCCTTTCCATGTTGTGTGGTTGATTGCACTTGTTGGAGCTGGCCATTGCACCAGAAATACACTTCCGCAGGGGAGAACCTGAACAATCAGGCGCCGACACCGAGGGAATTCAGGAATGAGTCGAAAGAATCGTCGACCGGTGAGGAGCCATCGGGGCCGACGACCGGTGCCGGAGGGGGGGAACCTTCGGCGTCGGCGCCCCCGAAGCCGATCAGCGTCTCGGTGAGCCAGCCACCGTGCGCCATCGGCGCCTCGATGATCGGCGTCTGCCGCATGTTGACGCTCTGCAGCCGTTCGCCGACCCGATCACTCAGGGCGCGGGCCGCCAGGTCGCCACCGCCGGCATCCAACTCGCGGCCCAGCGCCCAGGTGAAAGCCGACAACCCGTCCGTCGGCGGGCTGCCTGCGGCCGCCGTCTGGTCGGCGAGGCAGGCAGCGAACAGCACCCCGTTCAGCTCGGGGTCGCCCTCGCCGCCCTTGGCCGACGGCACCGCATTCCTGCCGAAGGCGGCCGAAGAGAACTGCTTGGCGACGGCTCCCGTGTCCGAGGTTGCGGCACGTCCGAAAGACTTGAACGAGGTTGCCTGGGCGAGGAGGGCCAGGTCCTGGGCGGCTTGGTCGGGCGGCGGCTGCCACACCTTGGCACGAGCCGCCTGCAGGCCTCCCGGAGCGAAGAAGAGCTTCTCAAGACCACCCGAGTGACAAGCATCGATGACGCAGGTGAGGGTGCCGGGCGGCACCTGCTGGCTCAGGGCCACCAACTCGGTGTCCTCGAGGAAGGCGTCGTAGAGGCAGAGCACCTCGGTGTAGACCGAACCCTTGACGTAGCGATAGCCGTGCGAGGACTCGAAGTACACCACGCGGTCATCGGGACCGACCCCGGCGAACAGCCGGCCGAGTTGCGTCCGGACCTCCTGGAGCGTGGCCGCACTGTTGTGGAGGAGCGTGATGTCTCGTGGATCGAACCCGAAATGGGTGTGCAGCAACTGCTGGAAGCGCTGGGTGTCGGCCACGCAGCTGTTGAGGTTGTTCCGAGGATCGGGATAGGCATCTATGCCGACCAGAAGCGCTCGCCGGCTTGGCATGGGCGAGTCCCCCTTCTGTGGTGGACGTGCGGCAGGCTGGGTCGCGCGGCCGGTTCGCCGTGGACCCCGGGGCGCAGGCTCACCCGACTCGCGAGGAATTGGTGATTTCAGTGCGCCTTTCTGCGCCGTCGCTGAACTGCGACGAGACACACGCCGAGGGCTGGACGGCGTTGCCTGATCACTGGTTTCTCGACGAGGAGAGGGTGGTTCCGCGTCAATATTCACGCGATTAGTCTCAGCCGCTGGACCGGGAAAGTCCACTTCGCACAACGACGTACACGCCCCGATTCGGCAATGCGCAAGCCAGCAAATTCGGGAGTGGGCGCAGCGATGTGACCCGGCTTAAGATCTTCAGCAACCCACCAGGTTCACGGCGCGCGCCGAAACCGTGCCCTCAGGACCGCTTGGGTTGCGTTCAGCGATCGTCGCGCCCGCCCGGCGTGCTCGTCAGCCCCTGGCGGCTGCCTGGGCTGCGCTCCAGGCCAGCCAGCTGAGTTCGGGATGCGCCAGGTCGGTGTGCGCACCGCCGGCCCCGGAGAGGGTGGCGATGACGGCGCTCCCGTCGACGTTGTAGACGGTGCCGGGTGCGAGGTCCGGGCGAGGCAGCTGTCCGGACACGAGCGGCGGCAGTTCCACCGCGCCGGTCCCCTGGATTCCGAAGGCACCGATCCCGCCGAACTTGGGCAGGTCGCCGCCCAGCAGGTACTGGTTCGCCAGCCCGACGGCGAGCGGGTAGTACTTGCCGACCGCGTAGTCCCACTGCGAGCGGGTCGCGACGATCGGGCCCCGCACGAACGACGGCCCGACGACGTCGGCGAAGTAGCCGCGCCCGCCGCCCACTCCGGCGGGCACCTCGGGGGCGAACGCCCACAGCGACACGGCCCCCTGTACCAGGAACATCGAGCTGACCGGACGCGGCGGTGGCGCGGGCAGCGGCCCGGGGCCACGGACCGCGCCGGAGACCACGATGGTGCCGAAGCTGTGCCCCATCAGGTGGACGCGGGCGTCGCAGCGGGCCATCACCGCCCGCAGCAGTCCCGCCGCCCCGCCCTCGCCGAACACCCGTGCCTGGTCCTTGGAGTGCCAGAAGGTCAACTGGCGCAGCGGTGCGAGCACGGCCTCCCGGAGCCGGGCGAACAGCCCGTCCCCGAGCAGACCACCGTTCCCGCCCTCGCCGGCGGTGGCCTGTGCGAAGGCCCGGGCCGCGTCCCAGCTCTCGCCCAGCAGTGGTGAGTCCCCGTCTCCTCCGGCACCGCGGGCGAGCGTCCGGTAGGCCGCGACCACATCGCCGGGCAGCCGGTCCGAGCGACCCGCGGTGCGTTCAGGGTCGATGCCGGCGGCGAAGGCGAGCACCGTTGCCAGCGCAGCCCGCGCGTCCCGCGACCCGCCGAGGAGCACGGCGTACTCGTCCACCGCCCGCTCGACGGTGATCGCGTCGGCCGGATCCGGCCCGCCACCCAGCAGGCCACTCGGGGTGGCCTTGAGCTCGCGGTCGCTCCACGCCTTGCTGGGCCAGTGCAGGCCGATCAGGAACGGGGAGATGGCGTCGGCGGAGGTGTCGGGGTTGGCGGCGCCGATCCAGCTGTCGTACTGCCAGATCGCGTCGTCGAGATCGCCCTGCCAGCCATGGCTGAGGATGAAGACGTCCGTCACGCCGGGAGCGGGACCGGCCAGGGCCGCGAGCGCGGCAGCGCTCGCCGAACTCCCGTCCGCGTCCGGGACCTCGGCGCCGGAGGCGTCGTAGCTGATCAGGTGGTACTGCTGGTTCGAGCCGGGGACGGTTCGCAGCGACATCGGACAGCCTCCTGGCTAGGGGGTGGGGGCGGCAACGGGAGCGAGGGCCGGATCGACCACCGTGTCGGTGTCGCAGTGGACGCCGTAGAGCAACCCCAACGGGTTACGGTGCTCGACCAGGAAGCGCCGGCGCTGGTCGAGCACGACCTTGCCGAGCGCCTTGCCGGTGAACAGGTCGTCGAAGAACGCCTTCGCCCATTCGCTGGCGAACAGCCCCGGCGTCTTGGTCTCCGTGCCGATCACTCCGCGCGCACCCTTGGCGAGGAAGTACGGCACGAACCCGTCGTAGAAGATCGGCGTCAACTCGCCCGACTCGCAGGCGTTGATGAACACCAGGGGGTGCCCGCTGAGGGCGTCGCTCCACGGCGCGAAGACCTGCAGCTGCCCGAGCGAGACGCTCTGCGAACCGGTGAGGATGAGCCTCGCCTCGGCCGGGTCCTGCGACGACGCCTCTGCGTGGCAGTAGAAGTAGAGCACCTTGTCGCTGGCTGTCGTGGCGAGGGCCTGCTGGATCAGGTCGTCGGCGCTGGTCCCTTCGGTGAGCCGGACGCCGCGCCCCTCCCAATAGCTGCGTTGGGCGGCCACGGGGCGCGAGGCCATGGTCTGGTCGATGCCGTCGTTGAACAGGGCGCGGACGGTCAGGTCGGGGCTGGACTCGATCCGCGGGTCCGGCGGTGCGGTGGTGATCTGCAGCATCGGCACCTGCTCCACCACGCAGCGCATCCCGATGAAGTTGTCCCACGACGGCGGAGTGTGGGCGTAGTCCTCGGTGAGGTACATCAGCGCCCACGGCACCGGGAATCCCTTGGACACCACCTGCAGGGTGGTGAAGTCGTCCCGCTTGCTCTCGGTCAGCAGCCACCGCCCCGCCGCGACCAGTTGTGGGGACGCGCCCGAACCCATGAAGATCGAGGTGAACAGCAGGAAGCCCTGGAACGCGAGCTTGTCGAGGGCGGCGGCGTTGTCGTCCGGCGTCAGGTCGAGGTTGAGCGCGACGGCAGGGTTCTGGACCGTGCTCAGCAGCACGTTGCGCACGCCCGCGATCCGCGCGGCCAGCTCGTCCGGCGTGATCTGGATGTCGATCGGGTCGGGCGAGACCTGTGGCGCGATCAGCTGGTAGCCCCCCGCGGTCGGCAGGAACTGCATCGTGGCGGTGCGCTCCCCGAGCACCTCCGCTGCCGCGAGGGGACGGCCGTAGGTGTCCACCTGGGCGGCGGCGTCCGACCCGACGTCGAAGGTGACGTCGAGTCGCTGGAGGAAGTTGCCCTTCACATCCACGGTGACGGTCAGGGTAGAAGGGCCGGCGTGCAGCGCGACGATCGTGAAGCTCGCCCGCTGGTCCGATGCCCCACTGCGCCGGACGGTGAGGACCTGCGGCTCGGCGGGAACGGTGAAGTCGCTGCTCACCAGCTGCACGGTGAGGTCGATCGACTCCTGCTCGTGCGCGATGGGAATGATGGCGGTGGCCACCGCCTGCGCGGTGGCGCTCCTTTCCCCGAAGAACACCTCGAAGGTGTGTGGCCGGCCCACCTCGAGGGTGCCGGCCGCCAGTTCGGCGTTCAGCCAGGTGTGGATGGTGTCCGGCCGATCGTCGGTGGCGGTCGGCTCCGGAGGCGGCGATCCGGGGGACGGCGGCTCGGCGGACGGCGCACCGCCGCCGTTCGTCGCCCCGCCCGTACTCTCGTCCCCGCTCGGAGGCGCGAGGTCGGGACGCCGCCCGGGGTGCCACGGTTCGCTCGGTCCCCCACCCAACAGCCCGCCACCGTCGGACTGCTGGTGTTGCCGGCTCTCCCCCGGCTCCTGCTGCTGTTGCTGCTGCTGGGGCTGTTGCCCCTGCTGCTGGGCAGCCTGCTGCAGGGCTGTGGTGACCTCGCCGGTGGCCTGGTCGATCTCGGGGTTCTCGCCGGCCCCGAACCCGAGACGCCCGGCGTCCACGTCGGCCTGGTAGCGCGAGGCAAGGCCTGGGTCGGCCATCAGGACGCGCGCGACCACGAGAGCCTGTTCGGTGAGGGTGCGTGCCGTCCGCCAGTCCGGGCGGGCGACCACGGCGTCGTACATGTCGACGACGGATTGGGGGAAGTCCTGTGCGATCCCGTCGCGTCCCTGCCGGAACAGGGTCGCGCACAAGACGACCTCCGTCGCGAACTCGTCGATCGATGGCACTGCGCACCTCCGCGTGACGCCGCCGGCGTCCCGGTGAGGGGTGCTGCGGAAGAGGCCGGCCGAGGAATTCCTTCGATCAGGATGGTGGCTGCGCGGGGCGCCGGCCCAGTAGCTCAATTTCCCCCTGCCCGCGGCCGGCCGGACGGACGCGCCGAGCGCGGCCGGCGAGGCACTGATCCGACCCCGGCGTGACCCCGATCACACCCTCCGCAGCGGTCGGCCCAACGGTAGGCTCAGTCCCATGAGCAGCTCCGACTACCGGGAGCCCACCAACGAAGAACTGTGGGTGCAGCCACCCCCTGTCGCCGCGCCGCCGCCGGCCCCCCAGGGGCTCGCCCCGCTGCAGCACTCGCCGGTGCCCGCTCCGGTTCACTACGCCCCGTCGCCGGTCCTCGCGCAGCGCCCCGACCGCACCCCGTTCGTCCTCGCCATCGTGTCGTGCGCGCTCGGCATCCCGCTGACCGCGATCGCCAGCAGTCAGGCCGGCATCGCAGGACTGATCGTCGCCTGGATCGGGATCGTGCTGGTCAACATGACCTACGCCTGGAGCCGGCGCCGCACCCACTGAGCCATCTTTCCTGCCCCTCGGCCCCCACAGCAGCACCCCGGTCCCGCTTGGCCGGAGCCGGGGACGGGTACTGGCCCGGTCAGGAGGGACCGCGAGCCACGCGGCTCCGGCCGGCGGGAATGCGGAACAGCGACGTGAGTGTGACGGAACTGCAGGAGCGTGCCGACACGAGGTCGGCCGAGCCCTCGGTGCTCGCAGAGCCAGGTTCCGTGCCGCGCCCGTCCGGGTGGCTGAGTCCCCGCGCTCGCCGGCTGGCCGTCGTCGCCGCCACCGTGGTGACGGTCGACTGGACGAGCAAGGCCATCGCGTGGCGGAGGCTGCCCGGGAGCGCCGTCATCAACACAGACACCAGCGGCGCGGTGCCGATCCTGCCGGGCCTGATCTCACAACCCGTCCTCGGTGCGGTGGTGGACGCGGCCGCCCTCTCGCTCCTGGTCGTCTCCGCGCTGTGGCTGGTGGGCGCGTCCCGGCTCACCCGGTCCCTGTGGCTCGGTTGCGCACTGATCTGGGCCGGCGTGGGATCGAACGCCGCGGACCGCTGGTTCGGCCACCTCCTGCTCGCTCCGGGCAGTGCGCGCGGCGTGGTCGACTGGATCGGCCTCGACCGCGCCTCGATCAACCTCGCCGACGTGGTGATCGGCGTCGGGATCGTGCTCTCCATCGCTGCGCTGGCCGTCTCGCGCCTGCCCTCCCGGGCGCGCGTCGCTGTCGCCGCCTGCCTCGCGCTCCTCGTCCCGATGAGCATCCTCACCGCGTCCGGCACCTCGAGCAACGCCGCTCCGGCCGTGTCGACCCCGACCTACGTGCAGCGCGTCCGCTCGATGCTCTGGGTGGGTTCGGACCACGGCCAGGGGCGCGTGGTGTGGCGGGACGGCCGCAAGACGATGGGCTGGAACCTCACCGTGGAAGCTGTCGACCGGAACGGGCGGCAGCTCGAGCGCTGGCGCGTGCCCTGGTCGAGTGACATCTCGAGCCTGCCCCTCCCGCGGCAGACCTGGGCCGTCTACGTCACCCTGGACAGCACCGGCTGGACGATGACGCTGGCCGACAACCTCTCCTGAGCGCGCGCCTACGGCGTCGCCACGGCCAGGCTGCGTCCGGCGAACCGCTCACAGAGCCGGGCCGCGGTCTCCGGACGGCTGTACAGGAAGCCCTGCAGCTGCCGGGCCCCCAGGCGCAGCAGCACGTCGCGCTCCTCGGCCGTCTCCACACCCTCGACGATCATCGCCACCTGCAGGCTGCGGCAGAGCCGCGCGAGCGAGCGGATGACCTGCACCGACTTGGCGGACGTGGTCACGGTGGCGATCAGCGAACGGTCGATCTTCAGGGCGTCGAACGGGAACTCCACCACGGCGAGCATGGTGGAGTAGCCCTGGCCGAAGTCGTCCAGCGCGAGCCGGATCCCCGCCGCGCGCAGGTCCTCCAGCACCACCAGCACCTCCTCCCCGGCGAGGCTCAGCGAGTTCTCGGTCATCTCGACGGTGAGCCGCACGTCCGGACTGGCTGCGCAGAGCCGCTGGATGTGGTCGCGCAGCCGCCCGCGCGAGAGTTGGCCGAGTTCGACGTTGACGTGCAGGTCCTGCAGGGCGGGCACGATCGCACGGATCCGGGCCATGTCGGCGAAGGCGGTGTCGAGAACCTGCTCGGTGAGGGCGTCGAGGAGGGCGAGGCGCTTCGCCTCGTGCACCAGCAGCGACGGCTCGAGGACGCCGTAGGTCGGATGGGTCCCGCGGACCAGCGCCTCGAGGCCCACCACCGCGCCCTTCGCCGCGTCCACGATCGGCTGGTACTCCACCCGCAGCAGGCCACCGTTGATGACGTCGGCGATCGCGGCGCGGCGTCCGGAGAGCGCGTCGGGCCCCGGCCGGCCCTCGACGAGGGCTGCGTCGATCGACAGGCTGCGACCGCGTTTGGCGTACATCAGGGCGTCCGCCTCGTTGACGAGGCTCACCAGGTTCTCGTGGGAGTCCTCGGAGAAGGTCACCCCTTCGGAAAGCCGAACCTGTAACAGCGTCTGTCCGATGGACACCGGTGAGCTTGCCGACGCGACGATGCGCTGTGCCACGTACTGGGCGTGTCCGGCGTCCTTGATGTCGCGCAGCAGGATCACGAACTCGTCGCCGCCGACCCGCGCCACCGTGTCGCGGGGACGCACCGCCTCCTGGAGCCGGCCGGCCACCTCGGTCAGCACCAGATTGCCGGCGTCGTGACCGTAGGTGTCGTTGACGCCCTTGAAGCCGTCGATGTCGATGTAGACCACGGCGACCCCACCGCGCTCACCCCGGCGGGAGTCGACGTCGTCGATGGCGGCCTGGAAGCCGCGGTAGTTGAACAAGCCGGTGAGCGGGTCTGTGTTGGCCTCGGTCCGCAGCTCGTTCGCCTCGCCGCGCACCCGCATGGTCTCCTGGCCGATGTGTGCGATCGCGTCCAGCGCCTGCAGGTCCCGGTCCAGCAGCGGCGAGCGCCCCGGGTTGCGCAGCGCCACCAGGTAGCGGGTGTCGCCGGAGTGTGCGCGGAACGACGTGCCGATCTCGAACCGGGAGCGCGGCGGCGACGTCCGGATCTCCACCCGGTCGACCCGGAGCGTGGCGGCGGCGAACGACCTCATGTGCTCCAGCGGGTCGGGGTCGTCCGGCCAGGGCAACGCCCGGGCGGTGCGGATCAGCCCGTCGAGCCGGTGCCGGGCGTCGTAGGCGTAGACGATGAGCGCAACCACCGAGAAGACCGCCGTGGCCACGGTCAGGTCCATGATCAGCTTCATCCGGTTGGGGTTGGCCGCGATGAACTCCAGGGCCTGCGAGTCGGCGTAGTGGGCGACGATCGGAAGGACGGCGTTGATCCCGAACAGCAGCCCGATGCGGGCCGGGATGAAGTGGCTGGCCAGGGACGCGTCGTCCGCAACGATCGCGGGCAGGCGCCACAGGAGCAGGCCCACCGCGAGGTAACTGGCGACCGCCCAGGCGAACGCGGCCCACAGTGGGGCGCCCACCGTCGCCATGCTGGTCAGGACGGTGCTGTAGGTGAGGCCGAGCAGCACCGACCGCCCACCGATCCGGGCGCCCCCCAGGACGTTACGCTGCACGACCGCCGCGCCGACCGTGAGCCCGACGGTCCATACCAGAACGGTGGTGAGCATGTCGACGGAGGGCAGCGCCAGGCCGAGGATGCCGGACGCGATGCCGAAGGTCATCTTCTCGTCCACGGCGGACACCCGGATCCGGAATGCCTGCGAGCCCCCGGCGCACAGCGCGAGGAACGCGAGTTCGACCACATGCTCCCGGAGCGTCGCCGCACCGCGCACGGCGCAGATCGCGACGAAGACCACCAGGAGCGCGGCCTCGCCTGCCGCGTACGCGGTGTCGATGGTCCGTCGGGAAGGCAGGGGTGGCTGCCTCAACAGTTGCCTCACCGGCTCATCTTCCCAGCAGCGCCCGGATTTCCCCCCGGGTGAGCGCCAGCCACGGCGAGCCGCCCGATCGGCGCGGCGCCACCCCCTGAGAATGGGAGCACCCGATGGCGGGACGCCGGGAAGAGGACCATGGCTGCACTGGCGTGGATGATGCCGCTCGCCGGCCTCTGCGGGATCGTCGCCGTCGCCTACTGGATCTGGCGGGGCCAGAACCCGATCAAGGGTCTCGGGCTGTGGCCCCACCCGTGGGCGATCCTCGACCTGGGCGCCGGCCTGGTGATCAGCCTCCTCGCGGTGCTCGGCATCTTCATGGTCGAGTGGCTGCTCGGTGGCATCCGCATCGACGGCGCCGTGGTCGACACCGCCGTCCTCGCCTCCGGTGCCGAGCGGGCGGCACTCACCATCGGGTGGGAGGAGTTCAGCGCGCGCTCCCTGCAGCTCAACGGGCTCCAGATCGCGCTCGGGGTGCTCCTCGGTCTGGTGTTCGGAGGACGCCGAACGCTCGGGCGGCGGATGGACGGTGGTCTGCGCTGGGCCGCGTGGCCGGCCGTCGTGGGCGGTGCCGCGCTGGTCGGGTACCTGGACCTCGCCGCTCGTGACGCCACCTGGTCCTCGGCTCTCGGCACGGCGCTGGGTGGGCTCACGTACGGGATCGCCTTCCTGGGAGGCCGCAACCTCTGGCTGCCGTTCGGGCTCCACTTCGGCTGGAGCTTCGTCTTGTCGGTGCTGGGCTTCCCCCTGGGCGGACTGGACGGGACCGCGGTCGTGAGACAGCACCCGGTGGACCCGGCGAGCCTCCTCACCGGCGGCGTGCACGGTCCCGAGGCGGGCGTCGTGGGCGTGGTGTTCCGGTTCGTCGTCATCGGGCTGGTCATAGGCTACCTGCGGTCGCGGTCCTCCGGCGACGTCCGCTTCGCCACGCTCGACTTCCCGATCCGCAGCTACCGCAACGCTCCCCGGCGTCCGGCCTAGCCGGGTGCGTCTGGGCAAGATTGCCCGGAACCGGCCACTCCCGGGGCGCCCTACGCTCGGACTGGCGCGCGAAACCTCCCGCCGACGGGCACAAGTGCCACCCCCGTTGCCCCGATCACCGGGACGGCCGGCGACTCGGATCACCACGACCGCATCACGCTGCGGCCCAGGCATCTGTTGACGATTCCCGGAGAGGTTCGGGCGTTCCATGGGACAGGACAACCTTCGAGGCGACGAGCGCGACACCGTCGACGCACGCCTGCTGCGCACCACCGACCTCGTCGACCTCCGGCTGGAGGCGCACGGCTGCACTCTCGAGGCGGCCGGTGACGGTGCCGAACTGGTGGCCGGAGCGGACGCGGCGCTGGTCGTCCACTTCCCGCCCCAGCACGTGGGCGAGGAGGTGTGGCAGGTCATGCCGCAGCCCACACCCGTGCCGCCCCGCAACTCGGGCCACCGGATCGCCGGACCGAGCCGGCTGGTGTTCCAGCTCGCCGAGGGCACCAGGATCCCGTACACCCTCGAGGGCATCCTCGCGGCCCTCCCGGACCTGAACCTTGCGGTCGCGCCCACCGCCACGCCGTCGGGCGAGTGGGTCCAGAGCGCTCCGAAGGCTCCGGGCCCCCTCGAGACCGCCATCGAGGCGCCCTACCACCTGGTGGTCTCCCCGAGCGCGAAGAACGCCTTCACCCACGCCGCCGCGCCGGTCGGCCCTCCCGGGCGGCACGAACTGTGGCGCACGCGGCTCACCGTCCGCGCCGACGACGGCACGCTCGACGACGATGACGCCGACCAGCGCATCGTCCGCGCGCTGTGGAACCGGGACGCCGACGTCGCGCCCCCGACGTTCACCCAGCCGCTCACCACCTACGACCGCGACTCGATCGTCACCCAGACCTCCGGCGGCGACCCGGTCAATGCCGACACCCCGCTGGAAGTGGCCAACCTGCAACTGTCGAGCCTCGGCGCCTGGTTCGACTGGAAGCAGTCCTGGGGTTTCGGGGCCAACATCGCCGACTACCGGCACCAGTCGTTCATGGGCCGGGACGGCTACGTCCGCGTCGTCTACCCGGGCTTCCTCTTCCCGTTCGGCCATCGCTGCTACCTGGTGAAGCTCACCGAGCGGGAGATCAAGCACCGCGACCGCCCCGTGGCCTACCTGTGGCAGCGGTTCTTCATCATCGTCCGGCAGCCGACCCGCTCCTACCCCGACACCGACCGGGACAACCCGTTCGGACAGGTCACGATCAGCCCGCTGGTCACGCCGGACATCGACCCGCCGGCGGAGGACCGGCACCCCTTCGTCCCCACCCGCAACGGCGTCCCGTTCCCCTTCATCCTGACCACCACCGACCGCGGCGGGCGCACGAGGGCGTGGCCGGCCCCGCTGGTCTTCGTCCAGGCGGGACGTATCCGCAACCGGTTCAACACCGTGTACTTCCCCGAGGAGGCCCCGCCCCGCTACCACCCGGTCCGCCAGATCCTCGGACGCGGGCAGGAGCTCGCCGTGGCCAGGCCGGTGAAGGACGGCGACAGCTCGATCGAGGTGGGGCACCTGATCTTCGACGGGCAGATCGACGCGGCCAACATCACGTCCCGACCGTTCCTCACCGAGGCGCGCGCCGTCATACCTTCGATGCGTCACCTCGCGCCGCAGGCACCAGCGGTCGATGTCGTGTGGGCACAGCCATACCTCACGCACGGCCTGCCCGACCGGGCGCTCGGCGCACCGACCGTGCCGGGCCAGCCCAACTCCGGCGAGCTCCTTCTCGCGCTCAAGAGCGCTCCGCCCGCGATCGACTTCACCTCCGGCTCCGACCGTTCCGGTGGCTTCGTCGCCCCCAACCTCAGCGTGCGTGGACTATCGCGTGCCCTCGGCGCAATCGGTGAGAGTGGCGCGGCCCCCTCCAAGTTCGACGCCGGCGAGTTCGACCCCGCCTCCTTCCTCGCGGGTGCGTTGCCGAAGCTGTTCGGGCTCTTCGACCTTCTCGAGATCCTGGCCAAGGAGGTCGGGCTCGACAAGGCGCCGGCCTTCGTCTCCGACGCGCTCGCGCCGGTCACGAAGCTGCTCACCGAGGCGCAGCGATTGAAGGCGGCGCTCGCCGAGGCGCAGGACCGGCTGGCGCAGGAGGTGGCGAACGCCGCGCACGGCGGGGCGGCAGCTGTCGCGCAGCGCGCCAAGAACGAGCTCGACGCCAAGGTCGGGCAGCTCACCACCCACGCGGATGCCCTTCTCGCCGCACTCCCGGGGCTCCCCGGCAGCGCCGCCGCGGTCAGCGCCGCAGCGGGTGACCTCTCCGGCGACCTGCAGCCCCTGCTCGACACGATCGGGCTGCCCGGGGTCCCGGCCGCCATCCGCTCGGCCCTGGCCAAACCGGTCGAGATCCTCCAGACACTCACCGAGCTGGCCAGCACGGCGAAGGGCCTGGCCGACATGCTGCAGGGAGTCGCCGGCGGCCAGGTGACCGCTCGACTCACCTGGCGGCCGAAGATCGGTCCCTGGGGGCTGCCCGGCGTTCCAGAGATCTTCGACCCCCCGGAGGACGGGCTGCACATCGACGTGGAGGTGCGGGCGTCGGCGAGTGCGCCGCCGTCGGTCGACATCGTGGCCGAACTGGTCGACTTCCGGCTCAACCTGATCGGCAGCGGCGACGGCGCCCTGATGCAGCTGCGGTTCCGGCGCGTGGGCTTCCACGCGGGCTCGTCGGCGAAACCCGAAGTCGACGTGGTGTTCGGCGGCCTCGGTTTCCTCGGCCCGCTCGCCTTCGTCGACCGGTTGCGCGAGCTGATCCCGTTCGACGGGTTCTCCGACCCGCCGTACGTGGACGTGTCGCCGCAAGGCGTCACCGCCGGCTTCGACCTGGCCCTGCCCAACGTGGGCATCGGCGTGTTCAGTCTGGAGAACATCTCCCTCGGCGCCGATGCCCGGGTGCCCTTCCTCGGCGATGCGATGACGGTCGGCTTCCACTTCTGCAGCAAGGAGTCGCCGTTCCGGCTCACCGTGATGTGCATCGGCGGCGGCGGCTGGCTGTCGTTGCGTGCAGCGCCCAAGGGCCTCGTCCTGCTCGAACTGGGGCTCGAGGCGTGCGCGAGCCTGTCGATCGACCTCGGCGTGGCGTCCGGCTCGGTGTCCATCGCGGTCGGCGTCTACCTTCGGCTCGAGGCCGACAAGGGCCTGCTCACGGCGTACTTCCGGATCCGCGGAGAGGTGGACGTGCTCGGCCTGATCAGCGCGTCCATCACCCTCGAGCTGTCGCTGACCTATCAGTTCGAGACCGGGAAGCTGATCGGACGGGCCTCACTGACCGTCGACGTCGAGGTGCTGTTCTTCTCCGCCTCGGTGGAGATCACCGTCGAGCGCAAGCTGGCCGGCTCCAAGGGCGACCCCACGATGATCCAGGTCATGCCACCGGACGCCGGCGACACCAACGACGACTGGGCGCTCTACTGCGACGCCTTCGCACCCGTTCCGGCCTGATCAGGAGAACCGCGATGACCACCACCATCCAGGCGACGGCCCTGCCCTATTCCCTCGCCGACGACGCGCCGTTCCAGCTCACCGTGTTCTTCACGCACAAGCTGGTCGGCGGGCAGGTCCTGCTCTCCGACTACCCGGCCGCCGCGGACTGGGTGAACACGTTGGCCGGCGGTACCCTCACGCTCACCACGTCACTCGACCCCGCCACCGCGTTGCCGTTGCGGGTGGTGTCCGCCCCCGACCCCGCGGCGTGGACCGCCGCACTCCCACCGGACACGCCGGTGGCGGGGTTTCCCGAGCCGAAGCTCTCCGACGCGACCTGGCACACCAACCCGGCGAGCCGGATGAGCGACCACGCCGTCGATCTCCACCTCGCGGCGATCACCGCGTCGCCGACGCGCCGCCCGCCCCTCGCGGGCGACCCGGTGGCGGGCGGCCTGCTGCAGGCACTCGCGTCACTCGACCAGGACGGGCCGTTGGCCAGGTTGCTGCGCGAGGCGCCCGCCCGCGCCCGCCGCGACCTTCAGCTGCCGGCGAGGCGACTCCGGGACGCCCTCACCACCATCGGCCCGCTTACCGGGCCCGAGAACTCCGACACCGGGCACGACCGCGGCTTCATCCCCGACCCGCCGCCGTACCAGTCCGAGATCACCGACGTGCGTTCCCCCATCCAGGAGTTGCTGGAGGACCCCGACGCGGATCGCCGCGTGACCAGCCGGCTGGACGGGATGGTCGGCCAGAACCTGGCCGGGAACCCGAACCTCCAGTTGATGGTGGACGCGCACGCGATGCGCCGGTACTACGAGCGTCCCGAGCAGCCGCAGCCGGTGAACCCTCCGCCGTCGCCAGTGCCGGATGCGGCGCCGAGCCCCCGTCCCGACCGTCCCCAGCACGACTTCCACGCCAAGGTCGGTTCTTTCGGTTCGACGCCGGCCCTGCTGCGCCCGCTCGGGCTCGCCGTCGACGTCGTCCTCGACGGCCTCGATGCGGCGCAGGCCCGAGCCGCGCTCGCCGGCGCCACCTGGGTGAGTGTCGGCTTCGCGTCCCCGGCAGCCGACGTACAGGTCCTTCCCCCGCGGCGCACCGCGGTGGTGGTGGGGGGCGACGTGTTCATGGCCCGGTCGAGCGCGGCCTGGGTCGGCGGGGCCGTCCCCCTCGGCGACGACGAGTGGGTCGTCCTCGACACCGATCCGGACGCGTCCGGGCTGAAGCTCGACCAGCACGCCCGCACCCTGGCCGCCCACTACGCCAGCGAGGCGAACGGCGACCCGGCGACTTCGGCCCCCGGGACCCTGCGGGCCACGGGGTTCGCGATCGCGCGCCGCGAGCGGGCTGATCAGCTCAAGGCCCGGCTGAAGGACGCCGAGGCCCTCGCCGCCGACGACGGCAGTCGCGAGTTGCTGCTGGACGATCTGGTGCGCGGCATCCGGGTGGAGGTGTGGGACGACCGCACGAAGCAGTGGCACAGCCTGCACCGCCGGATCGTCACGGTGACGGCCGAGCCGGCCGGCCTGCCGATCCTCACTGACACCCCCGACGTCGGGTTCCTCCAGCTGTCCGCGCTCAACACCGGTCCGGGTGGCGCGGACGCGGGCTACTACCTGCACGAGGTGGTGGCCGGCTGGGACGGCTGGAGCCTGTCGGCACCGCGTCCGGGCCTCACCATCGTCCACGTCGAGCCACCAGGCCCCGACGGCAACACCGAGGTGGTCGTGCCGGCCCCTCCCGACCAGCCGATCGACGGCGCCCACGTGACCTCGCGGGTCGCCCCGGCGTCGCTGCCCCGGCTCCGCTACGGGATGTCCTACAGCTTCCGGGTGCTGGCGGTCGACCTGGCCGGCAACTCGGTGCCCCAGGTCACCTCGCCGCGACGTCCGCCGGCACGACCCGGACGCGCGGCGCTGGCTGCTGCCCGGGCACACCTCGACCGGCTGCGCGAGTCGTACGAGCGTCGCGACGGAGCGGGGATCGCAGCCTCGGTGCAGCGCGCGCTCGCCGACGCCCCCCTTCCCGGGAGGGGCAGCCCGGAGGCACACCTGCCGGCCGAGTTGCTGTCCGGTGACGAGCGGATCGACGCCACCCTTCGGGGCCTCGTCGCCGAGGCGGCCGGGATCCGGCCCGAGCCGTCGCCGGTCCAGCGCGCGTTCGACGACGTCGCAGCGGCCGCGCGCATCCTGGCCGCGTCACCACGTGCGGCCGCGAGGGTCCGCCCCCAACTCTCCGAGGACGTGGCGGACTTCGCCCGCCTGGCCCGCAACGACGACCTGCGGCTGCCCGACAACCTGCGGCTGCCGGTCCGTTCGGTGGTCACCGTGCCGCGCCCGTACCTGCGCTGGGAGCCGGTGCCGTTCCCCGTGCTCGTGCCCAGACAGGAATTGGGGACGGGCGAACAGCCGGCCGTCCTCGTGGTCCGCAGCGGGGCGCCCGGCGGACCGGCCGTGGACGAACGGGCGAGCGCGGAGCGACACCTCGCAGCTCCCAAGGCCACCCAGCTCGAGGCGGAGGCTGCCGGCGCCTTCGATGCAGCGATCGGGACGCAGGACGCGGCGGAGATCAAGCGGCTGTACGCGGTGGCGCTCGCCGAGCGGGGCACGCTGATGGACCAGTTCGTCCCCAGCCTCACCAGGCCGCGCGACACCGACGAGCAGCCCGGGATCGCGCTGGCCGACCGTCCGGGTGCCGACATCACCTCGCCGAACCGGGCCACGCTGGCGGACATCACGGCCGAGCGGGGGCGCCCGATCGGCGAGGGCCAGTACGTGCTGCACGACGTGGACGCGCTGCGCCTGCCCTACCTGCCCGACCCGTACGCCAGCGGTGTCTCCCTGGTGTTCTACGAGGCCGGCGCCCCGCACGCCGTGGCAGAGCCGAGGGCGTTGCAGGCGGTGTCGGTGCCCTACCCGGGAACGTGGCCCACCCTGCAACCCCTGCGGCTGGTCCTGGAGCCGGGCGAGGAGCTCGGCGCCTCGGTCGACGGGCACGTGGTCCGCGTGACGCTGCCGCCGGGCGTGCAGGTCCGGGCTGCGCTGGCCAGCACGGTGGACGTCGCACAGCTGGACAAGTTCGGGCTGTGGCGCTCGCATCTGGCCAGCGTGGCCGACCCCGCCGATGGCTACACCACCGACGAGGTGGTGGCGGCGGCAGCGCTCCAGCGGGCCGCGTCGTCCGGGTGGACGTGGTGGCTCACCCCGTCCACCGACCTGCGCCTCGTGCACGCCGTCCCGGTACCGGTGCGACCGCCGGAGCTTTCGGCACTCAGCCTGTTCCTGCGCCCGCAGGGGCGGTCCGTGGCCGCCCTCACCGGACTGGTCCACCTTCACGGCGCAAGTACCGACGTCCTGCTGGTCACGGCGACCTGGAGCGAACAGGTGGACGACCCCTCATCCGACCGGCCCCAGGAGGTGTCGAAGTCGGACGTGGTGGTGCGCTCTGCGGTCGGGGAGAACGAGCGGACCGGCGTGTTGTTCCTCTACGACTTCCAGCCGACCGGGGCGCTGGCGCAGGCGCTGGGCGGCATCGGCTTCCACAAGATGGTGCAGACCTTCCCCGACACCCACTACCGGCGCGTGGTCTACGTGCCCAGCGGCACGACGCGGTTCGCTGAGTACTTCACCGCCGGCCAGGTGCCGAGCGACCCACCGTCGGGTGAGCCCGTCGTGCTGGACATCCCGTCTTCGGCCCGGCCGGCAGCACCCACCGTGCTGGACGCGGTGCCACTGCTGAGGTGGGAGTCCCTGCCCGAGCCGTCCGAGCCGTTCGCGTGGCGCCAGGTACGACGCTCCGGCGTGCGGGTGTGGCTGGCGCGTCCGTGGTTCTCCTCCGGCGACGGGGAGTTGCTCGGCGTCCTGGTGTTCGACCCGAACGAATGGGTGCAGGGGCCGCAGGGCTGGCAGTCCCAGCCGAAGGCGCTGGCGGCGCCGGACGCAGCGACGAGCCTGTGGGCTGCCGACCCGATCGTGAAGCGGGGTGGCGACACGACCAGCCCGACCGTGCCCCCGCTGCTGGGTACCGACCAGCTGCTGCTCGATGTCCTCGAGACCGCCGCGGCATCGAGCGTCGGCATCGCGCCACCGCTGCACGGCATGGTGCCCGGTGGGCGCGACCGGGGCTGGCCCGCCGCGCCGGGCAACCCGGTGGCCGTGGCCGCCGCGGTGCCGCTGCTCGACGTGCAGGGCCGTCCGTCCGCGCGGGTTCTCGGGTACCGGCCCGAGTTCGACGAGGCGACCAGACGATGGTTCGTCGACATCAACCTGCAGGAGACTCCGGCGCTGTGGCCCTTCCTCCGTCTTGCCGTGGCGCGATACCAGCCGCACTCGATCGAAGGCTGCGCGCTTTCGCCCGTGGCGCTCACCGGCTGGGTGCAGCCGTTGCCTACGCGAACGCTCACGGTCAATCGGCCGGACGCGGGCCACGTCCAGGTGACCCTCACCGGCGTGGTGAACTGGCTGCGGTTCGACGACCTGCCCCGTGACCTGCCCGGGGAGCAGTTGAGCGCCGACAGTCCGACCGGCCAGGATGCGGCGCGCGCGATGCGGCTGCAGCAGTCGCGGACGGTCAGGGCGAGCGTCCAGCACCGTCCGGACGGCGCCGGCGACCTCGAATGGGAGGTGGTGTCGACGACCCTGCTGCTCGCGGTCAGCGTGCAGGAGGACACCGGCTACCGCGCCACCTGGACCGGTGCGGTGGTGCTGCCGGCCGGCGCGGGGACGCCCGATGGGGACGCCGCCGGTCTCCCCGGGCTGCGCCGACCGGGCGCGGAGTCGTCGTGGCGGGTGCTGGTGGAGGAGCACGAGCTCTTCGACGCCGACCCCGAGGTGCCCGGTCAGGCCGTCGCGACCTCCCTGAGGTTGGTCTACGCCGATGAGGTGTACCTGTGAGCCGCGCCGCTCCGGCGGCCTCCGCGTCCGGCGTCACCCGACCTGAGCCGGTTCAGTCAGTCGTCCTGCCTGAATACTGTGTCCACAGCCAGCGAGGCCGCAACCACCAGAGAACGCAACGGATCTTCCAGCGGTCGGTGGATCTGGACGACGTAGTGGTCGGCCTTTGTGAACCACTCCTTGGCCAGGCCCGCCGAGGTTCGCGTGATTCTGGCGACCTCGGCGCCTTCCCGGTCTTCGATCCGGAAGTCCCACTCATCGCGGTCTTCTACCTGGATCGAGCCGAGTACCTGACCGCCTGACTCCAGGCTGAAGCGGATATTGCCGAGATGACCGATCTTGCGTTCGAGGTTCACCGGTGAGAAGTGGTCGAGTAGACCCACGGTTCCCCGCACTAGACCAGTCAGTGCGCGCGAATTCTCCTGCACGATCTGGCCGATCTGGGAGCCGTCCCCACCGGACACTGTGACTGTCGACTTGACGACCTTCGCAGGACGCACCAACTTCATGACCACCCGACCACCTAGGTCGATCACTTCCAGTCTGCGCGTGCGGTCGTCGTCGGGTATCACCGACAATGCCTTCCTCATGAAGTTCTCGCCGACCTGCCTAACCGTGCCAATCTGGTGGCCGTACTGGTCGAAGATCGCATACTCGGCCTTGACCTCGAACAGCTTGGCCTTCTGGTTGACGACGAGAATCTGCTCAGTGAAGAGGGGGCCCACACCGGCCTTGGCACTCTCGGTCAACAGACCCAAGCCGAGGACCTGCTGCCTTACCTTCGGGTTTACAGGGGCCGCAGGGGTGGCGCCGGAAGGGTCGATTCCCTGGCGACCGTGGGAGCTCACATGCTGGCTCCAGCAGCGTCCGTCCCACCAGCGGAACTCATATCGACCGAAGGGGTCCCTAGCCCACCGACCCTGCGCGGAGTCTGACGACGTAGTTGAAGGCACCTGGCTGTAGCCGGGTTGGTCCCACCGCGGGTCATCACGGTTCATCGACGGTTCGTAGCCCCGTTGACTCTGGGCCACAGGCGGCCCAGACTTCGCTTCAGCCGACACCGGCCCCAACGTCAGCGCTTGACCCCCTGGCCGGGCCGGCGCCACGTGCTCGGTCCAGCAGTTGCCGTCCCAATAGCGCTGAGATCCATCCTGCTGGGCATACCAGCCCGCCGCGGCCGCTCCTGTCATGCGCACTGCCTCGTCTCCATCGGACACTGAAAACACTCGTGTCGCCCGCGGGCATCCTCGCCCGGGTCTGTCCAACCGGAGAGCGCACTTGACTGCATGCTAGAGGGACGCGATTCCTTGCACCGGCGATTTGCTAACCTCCTCGAACTCAGAGGCACCCTCACCGGAAGCAGGGCCGGCGCTTTCGTGGACGAGGTGCATCGGCAAGACCCTGCTTCGGCCTGGAAGCAGCTCAATATCTGCCTTGACAGTTACTTCGGGCGGTTGCTCACGTGGCCGACGTACAGAGCGTCCCCGCATCCTGTGGCATGAGCGTGACTTGGCGGAAGCTCTGGGCGGGGTGCTTGATTGGGGGCATCAGCACCACCATCCTGAGTGCATGACGGCTCGGGATGAGATCCTCGTAGCAATTGCGGCAGTCGCACGCTCGGACGGCACGTTCACTGTCGATGCAATCGTTGACGAACTCCGTCGGCGTGGCTCTCGCTACGCGGAGTCGACCATCCGCACTCATGTGATCAGTCGAATGTGCGCGAACTCTCCAGGGAATCATGCGGTCACCTACAACGAGCTTGAACGGCTGGAGCCCGGCATCTACCGCCGGCGATAGCGATACCAGTTCGCGGCATGACAGGATGGATTCAGACCGGCCCACTGGCGCTGCCAGGTCAGCCGATGGCGCCTCGCCTGCCCTCGGTGCGCGGAATCCGCCAGCCCGGGGTACCGAGGTCAGGACTGCGCTCGGCGCGAACGCTCGCTGACGGCCCCTGTCGCCCTGTCTAGGGCTCCAGAGACTTTTCTGCGACGAGAAGGCGGAATCGATTGACAACCAAGTCGCCCGACTTCGAGCTTCGGCGCTCTGCGGCGGCCAGCGCTTCGGAAGCGTAAGCTGTCCGACTCCCCGCCTCTTCCCGGGCCCAGAAGAGAGAGGCAATAGCGGCGAGATCAGGATCGTTTGCGCGCTCGAACTTAGCGACTGCATTTCGGTAAAGTTCGCGGCCTGTCTCTACCTCGCCAACTCGGAAAGCCAGCATGCCCTTCGTCGCGTCGTAAATCCCTTGATGCTTTGCCTCGACGTCCGCCAAATTGATCCTGGAGAACTCGACGACTGCGGCGCTAGTTTCACCCGTGAGCGCGAGGGCGACCGCCAAGTTGTTGCGAAGAGTCCAGTCATCGGGCTTTGATACCAGCCCCCGCCTTGCTGCAGTTACGGCAACTTCCGGCCTATCCACGGCAGCGACAGCTAACCAAGAAATGAATGTCGCGGGCTCGGGCGCGAACGGTTGGTCTCGTAGCCAACACTTAGCCTTCCGCAAAGCACCCTCGAAATCTCCAGCGTGGACCAGGCTCCGACTCGAAGCTTCAAAGGACCCTGGCAGCTGGATTGCGGTTTCTTCCGGACGCAGCCGCACCCCGTTCTGACGGGCCCATTCGGCCTGCGCCAAGGAATTCTCCGTCGCCCCCCTAAGCGATAGCCGGGTTAGCTCAGTAGCCCGTTTGGAGGCACCGCTGTCGAGCTCTATCTTCGCCAGTGCGCCTCGAAGTTCGGTGAGGTGTTCGGCGGGCAACGACTCCGACAGTGCAAGCGCCTTGGCTCTACGAACGTTACGCGGAGCCACACCCATTGAGTCGCTAAGGCTCAGATCCGCTGCGAGGAGCCAGGGATCGTCCATCGCATCCGAGCGCGCAAGCCGCCTTCTTGCTTCGGCTGGGTCGCCACAGACCGTCGAAAGTCGGGCCATCGAGCGGAGAACGTAGCGATTGCTGGGAGCGAGGCTGACGGCAACCCTCATGGCTGCCTCCGCCTCACTCTGATTACCGAGATTGATGTGCGCAAGCGCGAGATCGGTCCAGCGGATCGGGTTGCGCGGCTCACGGCCAAGGATCACCCGGTCATTTCGTGCTCGTGCCCGCCAGTGCACCTCCTCGTCGTCGAACGTCTCCGGCTCTTCCTGTGGTTCCACCGATGCTGCGCGCCTAGCGGGATCAAGCCATTTGTCCTCCGTCCCGAGTAGAAGCGCCCGCGCACGGTCAACGGAGTCGTTCTCCTGGCCAGAGACTGTTGCCTGGGCCAGAAGATCCCCCGCTGTGAACCAGCCTGGATGTTCATCAAACTCCGAGGATGCCGCGTCTAGCGAGCGGAACCCGAGCGGCTCCCGCTGAAGAGACTTCGCGGATCCGAGTTCCGCGGTACTCCGACTGAAAGTGCGCCATCGTGGGAGTAGAGATCGATCCTCAACACCCAGCACTCGCGCTGTCATGCCCGTCCCACGTCGAGCCTCGCCCGCCGCTCCAGTAGGTCGAGCTTCGTCACAAAGCGAGTCAGGGAGTACTGGTCCTGCCGACCAATACGGGTGGCATCGCCTCGACGAGAAGGGTCTGGCTCGCACAGCTGTCGAAGGATCTGCCCAACATCCGCACGAATAGCTTCTGGTGCAGCGTCCTCAACAGACGCTATGGCGCGCCCCATGGCGTCAGCGACGTACGGCAACACCTCTTGGAAGGTTCCCGACCAGCGTTGCCAGTGATAGAAAGGATGCAGTTCCCGAACAAGATGTGCGTTGATGGGCATCGCAGAGAAGCAGAATGAAACCATCCCGCCGAGTTGATAGATGTCTGCAGCGAGCCGGCACTGCGCGAACCCAGAGAGTACCGAGTGGTAGAGCGCTTCAGGGGGTGCGTAACTGAGGTCGCCAGCGTACTCCAGTTCATCGTATGGGCCGGGCGTGCCCGAGCTGATTACTCTACCTAGATCTCCAATCTTGCCGCTTTCGTGTCGGCGTTCAGTTCCGAATACGAGCAAATTGGATGGCTTGACATCTTGATGTGAGATGCCTCGAGTGTGTAATTGGCGGAGACCAGTGGCGAGATCGTGGAGAAGGCGGAGTTTCAGCGGGGCATCGACTTCCGCAGTTTCGTTCAGCATTCGGCGCACATCCTTGTCCGCCATTTCGAAGATAATGTAGCTGACGAGCCCGGGACTGAAGTCAGCCACGTTCATGTTGCCGTCATCAATCGCCGTGACCACGCGAGGCAGATTGGAGCATTGTCGAGCGATGTCGCGCTCGAAGTTGTAGGTCGTGACTGCCTCCTGGAGAAGCCCGGTCGGATCGACACCAACCCGGGCCTGCATAATCCATGCGTAGTTCAGCACCTTGCAGAAGGCTTGCTGGCCGTCCCGCTCAACGATGTAGTTGACCGAGAACTTGCCGCCCGTATCCCCGTCCTGCCGCGTCACTTTGTCTCGGACGCGCCACCCTCCCGGGAGGGTATAGCCCGTCAAGTTCTCCGCGACGTTTGTCGCACTCATCTCGTCCTCCTAGGGGTCAACCGAAGGCTACTGCGCTCCACTGACGAAGAAGGCTGGACGAGGGCAGATCCCTGCCGCAGAGGCAGAGCAGCTTCCTCACTTACTCATGCCTGGAGTTCAGGGGCTCGCTCTGAGGGCAACGCGCGCATCGGAATGACCGAGCGGTCGCCGTCGCTCTGCTCGCGCTCCCAGTCCCTCCGGGTCCTATCCCGGATGAGCAACTCAGCTCACTTGTAGTTCAGCCGTGGGGTGCGGAGCGCGACAACTGCCTGTGGACGCCTGGGCCAAGTCGGGATGGTCAGTGAGCCGATATGGGTGGTGGCCCGTGTGTCGCTTGGTGACTACCTCAACTCGCTCGGATCACGCACGGTCGGTGTAGAACCATCGGTCCTCACCGAGGGGCTCGGGCACCCGTACCGCCCGGTACAGACGACTCACCTCGTGGGGTGCGAGCACGGAAACGCGAGGTTTGCCGGTGCGGACCCATATCTCTCGGTCATCCTCGAAGAATCGCTGCCTTACTGCGGCGCTTCGGGTATCCCAACCCGTCAGCTTCCGCATGGCTCGGCAGGGGGGCGCGTCGGCGGCCAACGCAGCCGCGAAGACGTGGTCAATGTCTAGGACTTTGTGCCCAGAGTCCCGTGCCCATTCAGCCGCGCGGACCACCGTCGCTACGAGCTCCTCTTCAATGCTGCAATTGTTGGCCTTGACGTCGCGCCGAAGAAGAGCTTTGATTGTGCGAATCGCGCTGAAACGGAACCAGATGCCCAGCCTGTTGAGGATTGGAAGCCCGTCACACGTGCCGTAAACGGCGAGATATCCCATTAGGTCTTCAAAGTCAACCGTCGCCCCCGCCCGGCTTCCCCATGAAGCTGCCTGGTCTATGCCTTCGATCACGTTCTCGGAAATCCAAAACGAAGTGAGATCGCTGCCTAGGCCGGCATCTTCCAGTGTGCCCATCAGTTGCAGACCTGCCCAGCGAAGGGGGACCGCCGACTTATCACCCGAGCGCCATCGGGATAGCATGCCTAGCTGTAGTTCAGATAGGACGGAGCGCAGCGGAACGCCCCCACTGATACCGCCTAGAACCGACAGGTCGACTTCAGCGTTGTCGGGGATGGGGTAAGCAGTCACCAAAGCTACCTGCGCGCCAGCTCGAATCAAAGAAACACCAAGCACAGACCACTCACCGCGCTGAACCCTGCCGACATCTGCGCTCTCACAAGCTAACGCCACCACCTGTCTTGGCATCGGGAAGTTGCGCAACTCGCCGACTAGATCCGCTGGAGCGACGAACCACTTGGGCACACCGGAACGCAGGGGGGACAACGCAAGTACTGTTTCGTCATCGACGAGCGCCGTGTGGCAAGCAAGAACGAGCGTTGAATCGTAGGGCGCCTGTCTGAGCATTGCACTCAGTCGAGCCTTCGGCTCCGGCTCTCCTGCGCCAACTACCTTGGTTCCCTCCGGCAGCCGTTTGTGAAGCTGCTCGGCTTCAGGTAGGTCTCCGCCCGGGTCGACCACGGCCACTGATACAGGACATCCCACCTCTTGCGGGAAGGGTGACCTGGCCTTGGTTACAAGTGAGGCGGGAGGGGCTATGACGATGTCGCACATCTCAACCAAGCGCTTGTTCATCACGACAACCCACGCCCACGGCACGTTGGCGAGTTCGGGAGCAAGCGACATAGCTATTGTGCTCCTCTCGGACTCTGTCGCTAGCATCCGCCTCAGGGGCGGAGGGATGATCGATCCGGCCAAGACGGCGAGCTCGACCTCCGCATCGGAGGAGCGCCCTGCCAAGACGCTTCTGCTGACGCGGCGATTCCTCATCGCGAGCGTTTCTTGCGGTTGGGACGTGGGGAGATGAGGCGCAAGCGCATCGAGAATGCTCTTGATCTGCTCCATCGGAATTGATCCACCTGAAAGACCCTGGTCTCGGTTCTCCGGCACAGTCACCCAATACAGTGATCCATGCGAGGCGTAGGTTGCCCACCACCAGCCACCAGCGCCGGCCGTCTCTTTGATGACTTCCTCAAGGTCCACGATACGAGGCCTACTACCAGCTCGAAACTGGCTCTGAGCGAAGAGCGAGCGCCCGCGCACACGTAGCGCGGTTGGCCGAAGCTGTTCATGAGTCTCGCCAAGCTGAAGGCGAGCAGCTTCAATCACTTCAGCCAGAAGGCCCCAATCCTGGCGTTGACAGGCCTCCTCCAGCAGCTTGCCAAGACAACGTTCGAACTGTAACCACCAGGAGGCCCGGTCGGAGGCGTCGAGCAACTCATGCCTGAACACGTCTAGTGAAGCGAGTGCCTGTACTCGCAGAAGAAGAACATCCTCCGTCGACTCACCGAGAATCCCCCGGAGTCGGTTGGCCCCCGCTTCTGCAAACCAGGCTACTTCAGAGGGAGGAAGCAGTTCGACGATTGTGATGAGGGCATCGCTTGCTACCCCGAAGGCGGAAACCGCACTCGCCGCACTTTCGTGACTTGGCTCGCCATCAATCCCATTACGCATCGTGGCCCTGGCCCCGAGCGCGAATTGATAACGTTCACGGACTAGACGATTCTCGCCAGCCGAACGGCTTTCCCCCTCCCTGTCTCGCAGAAGGCAAAAGTCGCTAATAGTGAATGCTGCGGTAGACGCGAGCTCAGCGATGGCAGGGCTCTCGGTCGCAACTTCGGCTAACGCCAGATAGCACTCCATTGCACGGACCGCCGAGCGCTGCTGCACGTTAGCGGGCAAGAGTTCCAGGATTCCGTGAATAACGTCGTCCACTACCGCTCCGCGCGCGTGCATCGCCTGTAGCCGGCAGAGCGCGAGAGTGTGCCCTAAGTCGTCCAAACGAGCATGATCGACGCTCGCTGGAAGGGAGTCGGACGTCCCATGGAGCAAGTAGCCTGATCTACAAAGCACATACTCCCGCAGTCTGGGGTACAAGCCGGTCGGCGCCATGCCCACGAGCCGCCTGGCTTGACCGGGTCGGCCCTCCTGAAGATGCGCCAGTGCTGAGAGCAGGTAACCTTCCGGCGATGCGGGCTCATCCCCCGCTAGCGTCAACAAGGCCCGACCCGCCTGCCCGCGGCGTATGAGGAGAGCGGCGCGCCTCAACTGGCTGCTTCGCAGATGCAAGCAAGCGGTGAGATTGGGTGGCCTCATATCCCGGCCCCGACGAAGGATCATCGACACAATAGCGACCGTGGCTAGCGAGATGGACGCGCCCTGCCACCACAATCCCGTGACCCAGATTGCAGTGCCGACCCCGACATACTCAAGCAGCTTGGGCGAGGTGAGCGCGGCCCCCAGGGTCTCAGTTGCGAGGCCCGCCACCACACCGGCCGCGATGGCGTTCGTGGACGATGACGTTGCGTATCCGGTCAGTAGCGCCGCACATGCCATGGCCGCCACCACAATCGTCGTCTCTCGAGCACGGACTAGTACGGGATACACAGCGGCGGGACGAAGCATTCGGCGTAACTCTCTCGGGAGCGCTGGCCTCGTATCAACAACGCAATGCGAGCCGCAGGCGTATTCACCGACGTGCGCGAAGCCTCTGACCGCGACCCATGAAAGACCAAGTGCAAGACTCGCGATCGGCTGTCCCAGTGCACTCGTACACAACGCCAGCCACAGAAGCCACGGGAAGCGGATGGGCAAGACCCACGGCCGAGTGGTGCCGGTGAACAGCGGCTCAGTACGGTGAAGCGGTTGGGTGGACACCATTCCCAAAAGACCGGCCAGAGCAACCCACCACGCCGCGCCCCGGAGAGTAAGGGACACCAGAAGGCAGGCGACGCCGACTCGTGTGGCGACCGACGCCACGGCACAGGCTCGGTCCACCAGCAACGCGCCGCGCGTGAAGCGAATCATGAACCTGGGCTCACCGGCTGGTTCAGACCCTCCGGTTGGCGCCTCCGGCTCGAGCATTCGTCCTAGCACCCCGTTGCGGGCTTCGCTCAGCCCCTCAAGAGTGCCCAGATCGAACGAGTCGGAGATCTTGGCGAGCAGTTCATCAGTGCATGCCCGTGCGGTGATGCCGAGCCCCAACACCACATGACCGGACTGCACGACAGGCTGCCCATAGGCCTCAGCAAGCAATTCGGCCGCTTGCCTTACGTGAATCAATTGGTGATGAGCGAAAGGCGGACTGGGCAAGGCCAAGCCGCCGAGGTCATTGGGGTCGGTCCGCAGTCGAAGCCGCAGCCAGGCTTGGCCTTCCGCTAAACCCAGCGCCTCAACAAGCCGATCGCGCTCCGGCTGCCCTGGTGGACCGCTAGACGTCATTGAGACTAAGCGCAGCGCTGCCTCTGACCACTCCATTAGCGGCTCGCCCGCGTAACTACCTGCCCGTCCGCACCCACGGCCGCGATCACTATCTCGCCGTCGGTGAACGCAAGAGTGCGCTCCAAATCTTCCACATCTACATAGATTTCCTCCCAGTCCGCGACCATCGCTCCGAAGTACTCGCTGGCGAGGACCGGGTCGGCGTCCACTGGAGACGGCAGGTCCCGCCCGACCTGGAACCCAGCGCCGGACGGTTCTAGAGCAACTGCGCCAACTCCGAGCGTTGGCCAGTTCGCCGTTGCCGTACCGTCGCGGAAGCGGAAGGGAGCGCTGTCATTGGCGGCGTCCATAAGGATGCTTAAGAACCAGCTTGGTAGGCCTGCTCCCCGGAGAGCCGTCACCGCGAGTTGTACCTTGGAGAGCAAGGGCTCGCCGGTGACCGCCTCGTCGAGGGCCCGCTTGAGGTGAAAGTCCAAACCTCTTGCGGTTGCGTCCACTGTGGATGGCGTTACACCTCGCAAGCCATCCTGATTCTTCTCCAACCACGCCGCGACTTGCGACAGGTTTGAGTTGGGGAACTTAGCAACGGCCTTTACGACTCTTGCGAGCGCCTTCGGCGCCCACTGGGGAGGCGCTCCCACCGGTATGTCCAGTGGGCGCAGAACCACTTTGGACTCGTCCACGCGCCCTCCTGCCCATTCGCGGAGGTCGCGCTGCGTCAAGCCCAAGTCTCCGAGAACGCAGCCAGGGTCGATGATCAACTTCCGTATTGGATCGTATAGTAGGCCATTCAACGCTAGATCCCGCCAGGCATGGTCCGCCTCCGGATCCCACCCGAAAACAAAATCTCCCGATGAATCATCCAAGAGAGCCAGCTTGAACGGTGCATATTCCAGGAAATGATCCACCGTCACCCAATCGTTCTTGCCTGTCGCGGGCCCCGGCCCGAGTCGATACGCGTGAACTATGGACGATGAGGATATGTTTACGCTGGGTAACCATGCCTTCCGCAGCCCAGCGCGAGTATTCGGCAGGAGCTTCATGGCGCTGAAGCAAATAAGGTCACGCAGCAGTCCCGAAGGGGCATCCCCCGCTAAGTCAATGTCACTCACTCGGGTGGCCCCTAAAGCAACATCTCTTACGGCACCCCCCGCGAGGTAGAGCGAGTAGCCGAACTCCCGAGCGTCCGCGAGAAGTTGCGCGGCCAACCCCGAAACGCGCGAAGACAGGAGTTGGACAAACGCTTCTGCAAGTGAGTCACTGACTCGGTATGAGTTAACCGCCGGGGGCTCCGATGCGTACGCCAGCGGCATCGCCGCGACCCACTCGTGCGGCGCGACGGCCGCATCCTTCAGTAGCGTCTGGTCCACCAGGACAGAAGTGCCGTCTGCAGTCCGTCTACCGAGAGTTGTTCCAAGCACTTGGTCAGTCCCTCCCGACGGGACTTTGACCAAGTCGCCTGGATGCCGTGGTGAAGGCCACCCCTGTTCAATCGCGTCGATCATGGCGCGAGTGTTTCAGACGTTGGCACCCATGTTCAGACTGCTCACGGGACGGCCCGCCTCACGAGCGTCCGGAACCCGCGAGGGAGACATCGATGAGTTCGCAGGGTCGCCGCCAGCTCTGCCTGCCTGTCACCGAGGCGCGCCCCTCATCATTGCGTGCTTCCATGCCCAGGGGAGGGGCGAATCCCTAACCAGCTCAATCGCCAAGTGGTCAAGATCAGGATATATTACCGCTTCGCGCACTCCGCACGCGTCGAGTTCCTCTGCGACCCGTGGTGCAGCTGCCGAAAGGATTTCGATTCTCGTCAAGACATGCTGAATTTGCGAGGTCTTTTCCATGGCCTGGCTTTCCGCTCCATGGATAGTGAAGCACCCCTGCTGGGCGAACATGCGTATGTCCGTTTCGACGCTGGTCGCAGCGTAAATCTGCGGTTGAATAGCCACCGGCTCGAAACCCTTACCGTGAAACTGGTAATCGTAAAACGCCTCCGTGACCAAGGGTGAGAGTACGCCGGACTCGACCGCGCCAACCGTTCCTCCTTCCGCAGGGCAAGTGCACTTATTCAGGCCATACGGATCCATCATCCATACGACGGGGGCCTCTTCCGGCGGACGAACGGCCTCGAAGAACTGGGGTAGATATCGTTCGACGGCGAAGAATGCCGCCACCAGTGGGGAACGGCTCCAGTCGAGGAGCCTCGTGGGCAGGCCGTGATGCTGCATGAGACTGAGCCACCGAGACCGGTCATTGTAGCCCACGTCTTTCGCCAGATGCATTGGAGCGCGACTCCTAAAGGCGTGCGTCAGTAGCCTCTCCACACGTTTTCGCTCCTCGCTGGGGATCTGGCGGAAGACGGCGGGCAAAAGCTCATAGGTGGTGCCCAAACGATGACCTCGGAACCAGTAGCGGTTTCTGCTGGTGCTGCCTTCGACGCCTCCTTGAGCCTGGACGACTGCCTCAACGAGTTCGCCCAACGACGTTACCGTTACTGTCCGAACCACAGCCCCCCCGTCCTACGAAATAGATGTAGCCTTCACCATCCTTGCAGACCAGCGGGCACTTAAGCACAAGGAAGCGAGTCCGGCCGCAAGTCCCGCCTGGCGTCGACCGTCTCGATCTCGTCCACGCCGTCCGCCCTATGCTGGGCCGGATCAAACGCCAGACGAGCCTGCGCACGGCACATAGGCTCGCGGGCGTCACGAGTAACGACGAGAACCGGATCGCTGTGGCTGCTGGTTGGCGCTGACAAGTGGTTCGCTACGGCAAGCCAGTACGTCGGCATGATCGCCTGGTTGGGCTTCGTCAACCTCCGCTGATGTCCGCAGATCGGCAAGAGCGCGCGTTCGAGCCTCCAGGATCGGGAACTCAGCGTCGCTGTCGGGTGAGGAAGCGGGTGTGTTGGCGTGGTCGTTGGGTGGGGTCGACGCGTCGGGGTGGGACGACTTCGGGGGCGCCGTCCGCTCGGAGGCGGATGTGCCAGCGGTCTTCGGGTTCGGGGGTGTGGCTGGGTTCGACGATGCCGTGGTGGTGCGCACAGACGAGTGCCAGGTTCGAAAGGGCGGTCGGCCCGCCGGCCCACCAAGGCTTGAGGTGGTGCGCGTGGCACGCTTCGGGCGGTTTGGTGCAGCCGGGGAACACACAGCCGCCGTCGCGGTGTTCGAGGGCGGCCCGGATGGCGGGGGTGACCAGCCGTGCACATCGGCCCACGTCCAGCACCTGGGAGGGCCCGCCGAGCACCACCGGGAGGATGTCGGCGTCGCACAGCAGCCGGCGCGCTACCGAGGCCGTGATCGGCTCATCGCGGCCGACCAGCCGCGCGTCCCGGCACTGCTTCACCAGGGTGTCGTAGGACAAGGCCACCACGATCCGGGGCCGGTCCCCACCATTGGTCGGCGCCAACGCCTGCTGGGTGTGGTGGTGCACCATCGCCATCAGTGCATCCGCCCGCCGCATTCCCGGCGTGAGGTACTCCGCGGCCGGATCCGCCGCGTCCAGCCCGCGCTTCTCGGCGGCGGCGTACGCGTCGACGATCCGGATGAGCGGTTCGGCGTCGACCACCGGCAGGCTCCCCCGCAACAGCACCGAGCCACACCCATCGTTGTGGAACTCCAGGAACCGGGCCGCCCTTGCGGCCCGCAACTCCCGCTCCAGGCGTTTGGCCTCGAGCTCCTCCGCAGTCTCGGGGGCGACCACGTCCAGCAGGTGCCGCGACAACCGCCGCAACTCCACCGCGTTATGGCTCGCCGCCAGCCCGACCAGATGCTCCTGCCCCGCCTCGACCGCTCCCGCTGGAAGGTCGTCGGGCAACTGGGCCAACACCTGGGTGATCGCCTCCGCCTGCCCCGCTGACACCTGGCCCCCCAACGCGGCCGCTCCCACCTGCGGGAACCGCGAGAGCCCTTCACCCGCCCGCACCAGCCTGGCAGCCTCTCGCGGCGCCAACCGGACGCTCTCCACCAGCCACGTGGTGGTCGACGTCCGATACTCCCGCCACGCCACCTTGTCCGCCTCGACCCCGGCGGCCAACAACTCCACCCACGCCTGCAGCCGACCGACTGCCCGCAACCCCGCCGCGAGCAACTCCAGCCGCTCGGCATCACCCGGCAGCCGCAACCGGTCCCCGGTCAACACGTCCAGAGCAGCATCGATCGTCGCCACCAGCCGGCGATCGTCCAGCCCCACGAACCCCTCACCCACTCCCCCACGCTAGAACCCCCCACTGACACTCCGGACCCTTAAAAAGCCTTATCCACAAGCACAAACACACTTCGTGCAGTTATCCACCGCACCCGCACTACCCATTGACACCGGTCCAGGAGGCTACGGTTCACACTGACGATCCCCGAGACGAAAGGAGCTACGCCAGGTGACCGCCGTGCCGACAGCGCCACGTTCCTTCGTCGACTCCCAGCGCGCCTGGTTCATGTGGGGTCTGGGTGTGCTCGCCTACGTGGCAGCCGTGATGCAGCGCACCAGCTTCGGCGTCGCGAGCGTCCTGGCCACCGAGCGCTTCGCCGTCGGTGCCTCCGTGGTGAGCCTGTTCGTCGTGGTCCAGCTGCTCACGTACGCCACCATGCAGGTACCGGCGGGCGTCCTGGTCGACCGTTTCGGCAGCCGCCTGGTGATCAGCTGCGGCGCCGGCCTGATGTGCCTGGGGCAGCTCGACCTGGCCTTCAGCAACAGCCTTGTCTCTGCCCTCATCGCCCGGGTGCTCGTCGGGGCGGGGGACGCCATGACCTTCACCGCCGTACTGCGGATCCTGCCGTCCTGGTTCAGTCCGGGACGCCTTCCCGTGCTCAACCAGCTCACCGGCATGCTCGGTCAGGGAGGGCAGTTGCTGAGCTCGATCCCGCTCGCTGCCCTCCTCGCCACAGCCGGCTGGACCCCGTCCTTCCTCACCGTCGGAATCGCCTCCGGCCTCGTGGCCGTCGTGGTGCTGACCCTGCTGCGCAACACGCCGCCGGGGACCGGCACGACGGACGCCGGCCCGACCCCGGAGCTGCGGACACAACTCCGGCAGGTCCTGAGCGAACCCGCGTCACAGCTCGCCTTCTGGATCCACTGGATGTCGGCCTTCTGGCCGATGGTGTTCGCCGCGATGTGGGGCTACCCGTTCCTCATCAACGGCCTGGGCTACTCCCAGCCCGTGGCGTCGGGGCTGTTCACGGTCATGGTGCTCGCCGGCGTGCCACTGGCGCCGCTCGTCGGCCTGCTCAGCCGTCGCGCGCCCCTTCAGCGGACCAACGCCGCCCTCATCGTCTCCTCGATGTGCGCGGTGCCATGGCTGGCCATCCTGCTGTGGCCCGGCGCGGCGCCGGTGTGGCTGCTGGCCGTGCTCATGGTCGGGATGGCCGCGTCCGGTCCCGGCTCGGGCATCGGGTTCGACATCGTTCGCGCGGCGAACCCGCTTCGTCACATCGGCACCGCGAGCGGGGTCGTCATCGTCGGCGGGTTCTTCGCGGCTCTGGCCAACATCTGGGTGATCGGCCTCATCCTCGACCTGTTGGGGGGTTACTCGCTCACCTCCTTCCGGTGGGCGATGGCCACCCAGTTCGGGTTCTGGGCGATCGGGATCGCCGGTGCGTACACGGCGCGGGCCAGGGCCCGGCGCAAGGACCGCGAGCGCGGCGTCCGCCACACGACCCTGGCGTCGGTGCTGCGGCGGGAGATCTCGAACCTGCTCGTGGAGTGGCGCATCTTCCGTTCACCGTCGTCAGTCGGCACGTCCACCGGCCTGCAACTGACCGTGGAGGACGGACGGACCGTGGAGGTCGCGGCCCTCCTCCCCGGCACAGGGGGACGCCTGGCCGCAATCGACGTTCCACCTCAGCGGGCCACCGACGAGTGGTGGCGCGCTCGGGTGGATGACTACCTCGCGCTCGTGGCGACCGAGGACCTCGAGATCGGCTCGATCGAGGTCCGCTGCGCCGGGTCGGCTGCCGCGCTGCACGCGCGCGCGCTGATCGCCGAAGAGCTCGCCCGGCGCGCCACCGGGCTCAGCTACGAAGTGGTCTCGCGCGGTCGCTGACGCGCCGGAGGACGTGAAAACCATTGACCCTTCGGGATTGGCGGGTTAGGTTCGACCATCGCGAGCGGGACGGCACCCGTCGCCCCCTTCGGGACACCCCACCCTCCACCACCCTGAAGGAGCTTCGATGAAGAAGCTGCGAGTCCTGGTCGTCGCCCTCCTGGCTGCGGTCCTCCTCCTGCCGCTCTCGGCGACCTCCGCCGACGCCCACCGGGCCGGCCACACCGACAAGGGGACCTTCACGCTCAACGCGAAGGTCCTGGACAGCGGCCAGCAGGTCGTCTCGGTCACGATCGACACCGGGCGACTGCGGATCCGCCCCTCCAGCCTGGCCAAGGACACGTTCACCGTCCACGCCAGGGCCACCAACCCGACCTCGTCGGACAACACGCAGCTGTTCAGCCCCTACGACCTCGACCGGACCGTCACCGGCGTCCATCTCGACCGCTCCGGCCGGATCGTCGTCGAACTGAAGTACGGCTACCAGGTCGCGGGCGCGTCGACCCTCGCCTGGGCGAACGACATCGGGCGCAACATCGTCCTCGATCTCCACTACACGATCACCCAGAACAAGCCGATCACCTTGCGGGACGGGACCAGCTTCGCCTTCACCTCCTTCACCCAGGGCAGGCTCGTCGACCCCGAGGTGGACGCGTACGGCTACGGGAAGGCCGCCGGGCTCAACTACCGGCTCTTCAACCCCCACGGCTGGGGCAAGCGGCCGCTGGTGATCTGGCTGCACGGCGGTGGCGAGGGCGGCTGGAAGGACGCACAGAACAACGACCTGCCGCTGCTGGCGAACCGGGGCGCGCTCGGCTTCAGCACCCACAGGGCGCAGGCCATCTTCGGTGGCGCCTACGTGCTCGTCCCGCAGGCCACGGACTACTGGCTCAACGACCCCGCGATGGGCTACTCGGCCAAGCTGAAGTCGCTGATCGACACCGTGGTCACGCGCAACCACGTCGACAGGAGCCGCATCTACGTCGTGGGCGCCTCGAACGGCGGCTACATGACGCCGCGGCTGGTCGTCGACAATCCGGGCTTCTTCGCGGCCGAGGTGCCGATCTGCCCGGTGCTGGAGTTCGGCGGCACCACGATGATCAGCGACGCCGAGCTGAAGACCGTCCGGACGCCCACCTGGGTCGTGCAGGCGAAGTCCGACGACACCGTGCCCTTCGTGCCCAACGGCAAGCACCTGGCCGAGACCGTGCCTGGCGCGCTGCTGAGCGCCTACGACGACGTCACCTGGGACGGCACCACCTACCCCAGCCACTGGTCCTGGATCTACGTCGCCCGCAACGATCCGCAGAACGACAAGGGCCAGCACATCTGGCAGTGGATGGCCGCGCAGCGCCTGAAGCACCACCACCGCTGAGCGCAACGAGGGGCGGGGGGGGCCCCCCCCCCCCCCCCCCCCCGGGGGGGGCGGGGG
>JAEVYS010000020.1 GCA_023392635.1 Actinomycetes bacterium
GCGCCGAGGTCCGCCACCGAAGCGGCTCCGGCGGCCAGCAGCCGGCCGGCCACCTGCGCGCCGAGGGCGATCGCACCGGCGTGGTCGGCCGGGGCGTCGCCGTCCGCCCTGACCTGCCGGGAGCCGTCGAGGGCGACCACGGCCGCCTTCAGTACGAGTCGTTCGCCCTGCACCCGCGCGAGCGCGGCGACCGGAGCCGAGCACCCGGCCTCCAGCCGTGCGAGCACTTCCCGCTCGGCCAGGGCAGCCAGACGGGTGCCCGGGTGGTCCAGGGCGGCGAGCGCGTCGAGCAGTTCCGCAGGCGCGTCCGCCCGGCACTCCACCGCGAGAGCGCCCTGCGCCGGCGCGGGCAGGAAGTCGTCCGGGTCGAGCCGTTCGGTGATCGCCTTCCCGAGGCCGAGACGGTTCAGTCCCGCGGCGGCAAGGACCACGGCGTCGAGATCGGAGGCCGCGCGGCGCAGTCTGGTCTCCACGTTGCCGCGGATGGCCATGACCTCGAGGTCAGGCCGCAGGGCCAGCAGTTGCGCGGCGCGTCGCGGCGAGCCGGTGCCCACCGTGGCGCCCGGGGGCAGGGTGGCGAGGGTGTGGCCGTCCCGCGCGCAGAGTGCGTCGGCGACATCCTCACGCGCCGGGACCGCCGCGAGCACCAGCCCCTCGGCGCGGGCCGTGGGCAGGTCCTTGAACGAATGGACGGCGAGATCCGCATCGCCGGCGAGGACTGCCGCCCGCACCGCGCCGACGAACACGCCGGCACCGCCGAGGCTGGCGAGCGGGGCATCGCTCACGTCGCCGTGCGTCGTCACCCTGACCAGTTCCACCTCATGACCCCGCGCCCGCAGCGCGTCGGCGACCAGGCCCGACTGGGTCCACGCCAACGCCGAGCCCCGGGTCGCGAGCCGCAGCCTCACTCGGGCGCTTTCCGGGACAGCCCCGGGACCGTCGGCGCGTTCCGGCGCGGATTGGCGCAGCAGGTCCCGTAGCAGAACTCCCCGGGGGCCGGGTCCGGCGAACCGGTCGCCAGCTCCGTGACGATCCGGTCGGCCAACGTGCCCACGAACCCCGGGTGGGTCCCGACGGTCGGCGTGCGCACCAGTCGGACGCCGAGGTCGGCGGCCGTCTCCATCGCCTGGGTGTCGAGGTCCCAGATCACCTCCATGTGGTCGGACAGGAACCCGATGGGCACCAGGATGACGTCGGTCGTGCCTGCGGCGGCGAAGTCCCGGAGCGCGTCGTTCACGTCCGGCTCCAGCCAGGGAACCGACGGCGGGCCGCTGCGCGACTGGAACACCAGGTCCCACGGCTTGGCAATGCCGGTAGCGACCTGCAGGGCGGCGGCGACCCGGTCGGCGACCCAGCGGTGCTGGTCGACGTAGGCGTTGCCGGTCGGCCCCGCCGCCAGGGCGGCCGACTCGGGAATCGAGTGGGTGGTGAAGACCAGCCGCGTGGACGAGGCTGCCAGGTCGAGGTCGGCCGGCAGCGCGGCGAGCAGCAGGTCGGTGATCGTCTGGGCGAACCCGGGCAGGTCGTAGAAGGGTGGCAGCTTCCTGACCTCGAGACCGAGGTCGGCGCCGGCCAGCGCCAGGCCGACGTCCTCGCGGTACTGCCGACAGCTCGAATAGCCCGAGTACGCCGACGTGGCAACGGCCAGCACCCTGCGGTGGCCGTGGCCGGCCAGGCCGGCGAGCACATCGGCGACGAACGGCGGGGAGTTGCGGTTGGCGAGTTCCACGTCCAGGTCCACGCCCTTTCCGGACAGGGCCGCGCGCAACGCGGCGAGGAGCTGCCGGTTCTGTTCGTTGATCGGGCTCATGCCGCCGAGGGTGAAGTAGTGTTCGCCGACCTCGCGCAACCGTTCCGGGGGGATGCCCCGCCCGGCGGTGACGCGCTCGAGGAACGGCAGCACCTCGTCCTCGCTCTCCGGCCCCCCGAACCCGAGGACGACGACGGCGTCGTACTTCAGCGAAGTACTCATCGCAGCACCCGGGGAAGGTCGGCGGGCTCAACCCGGTGGCCGGTGTAGAACGGCACCTCGAGCCGGACGTGGCGGCGGGCCTCCGAGCTGCGGAGGTGCCGCATCAGGTCAACGAGATCGGTCAGCTCATCGGCCTCGAGGGCGAGCAGCCATTCGTAGTCGCCGAGAGCGAAGGACGCGACGGTGTTGGCCAGCACCTCCGGGTAGTCGCGTCCCATCCGGCCGTGCTCGGCCAGCATCTCCCGCCGCTCGTCCTCGGGGAGCAGGTACCAGTCGTAGGAGCGGACGAACGGGTACACCGTGAGCCATCGCCGGGGCTCCAGCCCGGCCATGAAGGCGGGTGCGTGCTCTCGGCTGAACTCGGCCTGCCGGTGCACGCCGAAGCCGGACCACACCAGCTCGACGCTTCCGCCGAACGCCTCCCTCTGGAACAGCCGCTGGGCCTCCTGCAGGTCGGACGCCGACGAGCCGTGCAGCCAGACCAGCACATCGGCATCGGCCGGCATGCCGTGCACGTCGTACAGGCCCCGGGTCGTCACGCCGGTGTCGGCCAGGTCGGCGATCAGCTCCCGGGTGGCCTGCGCCACCTCATCGGGAGCGGGCGCCCTGCGGGCGAAGACGGAGTAGCTGGTGTAGGCGAGTTGGGCGGCGGCGGTCTCGGTCATGACCCGACCCTAGCCCGGCCGGCCGAGTGCTCGAGCGCCAGCGCGGCCTGCCGGCGTCCGTCCGAGACGCAGTCGGGCACCCCGACGCCGCGCAGGGCGGAGCCGGCGACCCGCCAGCCGGGCAGGGGGGCCAGCCCGGCCTCCGCGGAGGCGACCCGGGCCGGGTGGCCGACGGTGTAGGTGGGCATGACGCCCGTCCAGCGGGCGACCCGGGTGAGCGACGGTCCTTCGCGCAGGCCGAGGACGTCGGCGAGGTGCCGGCCGACCCGGCCCAGGAGCACGTCGTCTGCCGACCGGGCGACCTCACCGAGCCGCTCGGGCACGAAGGCGCGGATCAGGGCCGTGCCCGCGGGGGCCCGTCCCTCCCATTTCGCGGAACTGACGGTCACGCCGCTGATCGGTGCCGCGTCGGCCTCCAGCCAGCCGTGCGACTCCAGCGGCGCAGCGAACGCGGACTCGGGGTAGGCCAGGCTGACCACGGTCGAACTCGCGAGCGGGACAGTGGACAGCGCCGCAGCGGCCGCGGGCGCGGCGTCGGCCAGCAGCGCGGCGGAACTGGTCACCCCGCCTGCCAGTACGACGGCATCGACCGGTTCGGTCGTGCCGTCGCTGAGCACGGCGTCGGCGCCACCGCCGGGGGCCGGACGCAGTTCGGTCACGGTCGTGCCGGTCCGGAGGTCGGCACCGGCCTCACGGAGGCGCTCGGCGACGGCGTCGGCGAGGCTGCCCATGCCGCCACGCAGGGTGCGGAACGGCGAGCCGGGACCGCGGCCGGCGGCCCGGGACTTCCGGCCCTGCGCCAGCGCGGCGAGCATCAGGCTGCGGTGGGCCGCCTCGTCCGCGCGCAGTGAGGGCAGGACCGCATCGAGGCTCAGGAGGTCCACTCCCGAACCGTAGATACCTCCTACCATCGGGTCCGCGAACCGGCGCACGATTCCGTCGCCCAGGCGCGCCCGCAGGAACGCGCCGATGGCCACGTCCTCGCCGGCGTGCAACTGCCGGGGCAGCACCAAGTCGAGCCCGGCGCGCAGCTTGTCCAGCGGGGACAGGATCCCGGTGGTCACGAACGGCCACAGCCGGGTGGGCAGCACCATGCCCATCCCTTCGGGCAACGGCCGCAGGCGGCCCCGTGCCCGCAATGAGACGGTGCGCCGCCCGGTGGTCGCAACCACGTCGCCGCCCAGCCCGACCTCCTCGGCCAGCCGCAGCGCGGCGGGCCGGTAGCTGACGAACGAATCCGGACCGTGCTCGATCACCAGGCCGTCGACCCGCTCGGTGTACAGCTTGCCGCCCAGCCGTCCGGACGCCTCCACCAGCAGCACGTCAGCGGACGGGCGACCGTCCGCACCCTGCACCGCCTCCCACGCGGCAGCCAGCCCGGTGATGCCGCCGCCGACGACCAGGAGCCTCACCGGGGGGTCTTGGGAACGTACGGGCACAGCGGGTCGGACTCCAGCGGGTCGCCCGTCCACGCGTACGCGCGGGCCCGCGAACCGCCGCACCAGTCGTGGAACTCGCACTGCCCGCAGCGGCCCATGAACTGGTCGGGATCGCGGAGGGAGCGCATCAGCGGATCGTGGCGGTACAGCTCCACCAGTGAGCGCTCCTTCACGTTGCCGACGGTCAGTGGCAGGAAGCCGGACGGAGTGACGTCGCCGAGGTGGGAGACGAAGACGATGCCGTTTCCGTCCCGGATGCCGAACGCCCGGGACATCGGGTGTGCCTCGACCTGCTCCTTGGTTTTCCCCGAACGCAGCAGGGCAGCGGCTCCGAGCCGGCGGTAGTGCATGGCCTCGGTCGTCTTCACCCGGAACGGCGCGTCGCGGCCGACGCCCTGCGCCCAGGCGAGCACCCGCTCCGCCTCGCCGGGGGAGAGCTCGGTGAGTTCGGACCCGCGTCCGATGGAGATCAGGAAGAACAGGCTCCACTGCTGCAGGGTGTGACCGGAGAGCAGCTCGAAGATCGCCGGCAGGTCGGCCGCGGTGGTGGCGGTGACCAGGGTGTTCACCTGCACCGGCAGGCCGGCCTCGGCGGCGGTGTCGAGGGCCTCGAGGGTTGCGTGGAACGTGCCCGGAACCATCCGGACCCCGTCGTGCCAGGCCGCGGTGGAGCCGTCCAGCGAGAGCGAGATCGCCTGGACGCCCGTCTCCTTCATCCACAAGATGCGCTCCCTGGTGAGCAGGGGCGTGACCGCCGGGGCCAGCGAGACCCCGATGCCGCGCTGCGTCGCGGCATCGATCAGTTCCGCCAGGTCGGACCGGCGCAACGGGTCGCCGCCGGTCATGACCACGTGGGGCAGCGCCTCGCCTGGTCCGGCGAAGCCGAGGATGTCGTCGAGCAGCGCGATCGCCTGCGCCGTGCTGAGCTCGCCGGGGGCCGCGTCGGGCATCGCGGTGGCACGACAGTGCCGACAGGCCAGCCCGCACGCGGTGGTGAGCTCCCAGTACACGATCATCGGGCTGCGCTGGTAGGCCCACCCCTCCGGCTTGACCGAGCCGATCCCGTGCGGGTGCGCCGGGCGGACTCCTGCGGGATGGGACATCACGACTCCTGCTCTGGGGGGATCGAATGGACCAGCTCGACGAGCCGGGTGAGGACATCGGGGTCGGTCGTCGGGGGGACGCCGTGACCGAGGTTGAACACGTGGCCGGGAGCGGCCGCGCCCCGGCGGACGACGTCGCGGGCGGCGGCCTCGAGCACAGGCCAGGGCTGCGCGAGAAGGTCGGGGTCGAGGTTGCCCTGGAGCGGCACCCGGTGGCCGAGCAGGGCGCTCGCCTCATCCAGGCCGACGTCGGCGGCGACGCCGATCACGTCCGCCCCTGCGTCGAGCAGGTCGGGCAGCAGCGCCCGGGTGGCGGTCCCGAAATGCACGCGTGGCACGCCGAGGTCAGCGACCGCGCGGAAGACCGCGGCCGAGTGGGGCTGGACGGCCTCCCGGTACTCGCCGGGGGAGAGCCGTCCGACCCAGGAGTCGAACAGCTGCACGGCGACGGCGCCGGCAGCCACCTGGGCACGCAGGAACGTCCCGGTGACATCGGCCACCCACTCAAGCAGTCGGTGCCAGGTGAGCGGGTCCCTGGCCATCAGCGCCCGGGTGGCCGGCAGTGCACGGTTCGGCCGGCCCTCGACGAGGTACGAGGCGAGGGTGAACGGGGCCCCGGCGAACCCGATCAGCGGCACGTCGCCGAGCCGGGAGACCGACAGCGCCACGCCGTCGTTCACCGGAGCCAGGGCATCGGGTTCGAGCCGGGGGAGAGCGTCGACGTGCGCGGCCGTCCGCACCGGCCGTTCGATGACGGGGCCCACGCCGGCCACGATCTCCACCCCGACCCCGGCGAGGCGCAGCGGCACGACGATGTCGGAGAAGAAGATGGCGGCGTCGACGTCGTGGCGCCGCACCGGCTGGCAGGTGATCTCCGCGGCCATCTCGGGGTCGAGGCACGCGCCCAGCATCGTGGTGCCCTCACGCAGCTGCCGGTACTCCGGCAGCGAGCGGCCCGCCTGCCGCATGAACCACACCGGACGCCGCGATACCGGCCTTCCCGCGTACGCGGCGAGCAGCGGTGCCGTCGGGACGCCTGCGGTCACGCGTCGGCCTCGACGTCGATGCCGAAGAGCGTGTGCAGCGCCTGCGAGTAGTCGGCCAGCTCACCCGTGCGGGCGAGTTCGGCCGCCCGCAGGGAGGGCGTGTGGAGCAGCGCGTTGGAGACCCGGCGCAGCGACCGCGCCACGGCCGCTGCGGTCTCGGGGTCGTAGCGGCGGACCGCCGACTCGATCTCGCGTTCGATGAACTGGCTGACGTGGGCGCGCATGGCGGTCACCGCGGGGGAGGCGGCCCGGCCCCGCTCCAGGTGGAGGTAGGTGTCGACCCCACGCGCGACCAGGTCGCGGGCCGCGAGCACCGCTGCGGCCTGCTCGGCGGGCGCGTGGGCGCCGATCTCCTCCAGGTCGATCAGGTCGATGCCGAGCAGCCCCGCCGCGTCGGGGGCCACGTCCCCGGAGAGGGAGAGGTCGAGCACGGGGAGCACCGCGATCGCGGATTCGCGGGCGCGGGCGAGCTGGTCGGCCGAGATGACCGCCCCGGTGCTCTCGCCCCCACTGCAGGTGATCACGGCGTCGGCGGCGGCGAGGGCTTCGGCGAGCTCGTCGGTGCGCACCGCCGTCACCGGGTGCGTGGACGCGAACCGGTGGGCGCGTCCGCTCGGGGAGTAGACGCCCACGTCGGTGCAACCGAGGCGCTGCAGGGACGCGGTGACGACGCGGGCGTAGCTGCCGGTCCCGACGAGCAGCACACGGCGTCCGGCGAGGGGGAAGTGGCGCTCCTCCAGCAGGCCGAGGCCGACGGCGGCGATCGATCGTCCGGCCGCTCCCAGGTCGGTCTGGGAGGTCACTGCCTTGCCCGTGGTGAGGGCGGCGTGGAACAGCCGGTGCAGGGACGCGCTGGCGCGGTCGCCGGAGGAAGCGAGTGCGTCGCGCACCTGGCCGATGACCTCGTCCTCGCCGATCACCATCGAGTCCAGCCCGCTGGCGACCTCGAGGAGGTGTTGCACGGCGGCCGGTCCGGCATAGACCTCGAACTGGTCGGCGAGGGCCCGCTCGGACGCCGGCAGCGCGTCCCGGACCGCCCCGAGGGCGGCCTCGAGGCCCACGTGGAACGACTCGGACTCGAAGTAGACCTCGAACCGGTTGCACGTGCTCAGCAGCACGCTCCCGAGGAGGCCGGCGTCGTCGAGGCGCGCCCGAACCGGCTCGGCGAGCACGCTCAGCTGGGCCAGATCCTCCAGGGGGGCCAGGTGGTGGCTCAGGCCGATGGCGGAGACGGGCACGTCCTGCATGGTAACCCAACGCGCGCGACACTCGGCGCCGCGGTTGGAATAATCATCGATGATGCGGCATAGTCATTACCATGACGATCAAGGTCGCGGTGGCCGGTGCCACCGGCTACGCGGGCGGGGAGCTGCTGCGTCTCCTGCTCGGCCATCCGGAGGTCGAGATCGGAGCGCTCACGGCCGGCTCGAATGCCGGGACGCTCCTGCTCTCCCACCACCAGCACCTCACCCCGCTCGCGGACCGGACCGTGGTGGAGACCACGCTCGACAACCTCGCCGGCCACGATGTGGTGTTCCTGGCGTTGCCGCACGGCCACTCCGCGGCGGTCGCCGCCGGGCTCGGGCCCGAGGTGCTCGTCGTGGATGCCGGCGCCGACCACCGCCTGGTGGACGCCGAACAGTGGCGCCGGTTCTACGGCACCGACCACGCCGGCACCTGGCCCTATGGCTTGCCCGAGCTGCCCGGCCAGCGCGAGGTCCTGGCCACGACCCGCAGGATCGCCGTCCCCGGGTGCTACCCGACCTCGGTGACCCTTGCCCTGCTGCCCGCCCTGACCGGGGGCCTGGTCACCGGACGGGACGTGGTGGCCGTGGCGGCCAGCGGGACCTCCGGAGCCGGCAAGTCGCTGAAACCCAACCTGCTCGGCTCGGAGGTGATGGGATCGGTGAGCGCCTACGGCGTCGGTGGTGTGCACCGGCACGTGCCGGAGATGCTGCAGAACTTCGCCCTCCTGGGCGCTGCGGAGCCGACGCTCTCCTTCACGCCGGTGCTCGCGCCGATGGCCCGCGGCATCCTTGCCACGGTGACCGCGCCGCTCGCCGAGGAGGTGCCGGTCGAGGTCGTGCGGGCCACCTACGCGGCCGCGTACGGTGAGGAGCCCTTCGTGACGCTGCTGCCAGAGGGCCTGTGGCCCCAGACGCAGTCGATCGTCGGCTCGAACGCCGTACACCTCCAGGTGACGGTCGACGCCGCCGCCGGACGGCTGGTTGCTGTCGCGGCGCTGGACAACCTCACCAAGGGCACCGCTGGCGGCGCCGTGCAGTCGATGAACCTCGCCCTCGGGCTGCCCGAGACCCTGGGCCTGACCACGATCGGAGTCGCGCCGTGAACACCTTCCCGCCCTCCTGCCCTGCGCTGCGCGCGGCCGGCCACCTCGCGGGAGGCCACGTATGAGCGTCACCGCGGCGAAGGGCTTCACGGCCGCCGGCGTGAGCGCCGGCATCAAGGCGTCCGGTCGCCCCGACCTCGCCCTGGTCGTCAACTCCGGCCCGGACGCGCACGCGGCCGCCGTGTTCACGTCCAACCGTTTCACCGCCGCCCCGGTGCAGTGGAGCCGGCAGGCGGTGGCCGACGGTCGCCTCGCCGCCGTCGTGCTGAACTCCGGTGGCGCGAATGCCTGCACCGGCTCGGCCGGGCTGGCCGACGCCAGGCAGATGGCCGAGTGGACAGCCGCAGAGGTGGGCTGTGCCGCCGCGGATGTCGCGGTGTGCTCGACCGGCCTGATCGGCGTGCGGCTGCCGATGGACGCGATCCTCACCGGTATCGAACTGGCCCGGCAGGACCTCGCCACCACCGGTGGTACCTCGGCGGCAGAGGCGATCCGGACCACCGACACCGTGTCGAAGGAGGCCATCCACACCTCGCCGGACGGCTGGACCATCGGCGGCATGGCCAAGGGCGCGGGCATGCTCGCCCCGGCGCTCGCGACGATGCTCGTGGTCATCACCACCGACGCCGTGGTCGAGCACGCCGCCCTGGACGAGGCGCTGCGGACGGCGACCGGGTTCACCTTCGACCGCACCGACTCCGACGGCTGCATGTCCACCAATGACACCGTCATCGTGATGGCCTCCGGCGCCTCGGGTGTCGCCCCGGATCCGGCGCAGTTCTCCGAGGCCCTCACCGGCGTCTGCGCGGACCTGGCCCGTCAGCTGCTCGCCGACGCCGAGGGCTCGGCCCACGACATCGAGGTGCGCGTCGAGGGAGCCGCCAGCGAGGCGGACGCGCTCGCGGTCGCCCGCGCCGTCGCCCGCAGCAACCTGTTCAAGTGCGCGATCTTCGGCAACGACCCCAACTGGGGTCGCGTCCTTGCCTCGGCCGGCACCGTGCCGGCCGAGTACGACCCCGAGCACGTCGACGTGGCCTTCAACGGCGTCCGGGTGTTCGTGGACGGCCAGCTCGGCGCGGATCGTGCCGAGGTCGACCTGAGCGAGCGCGAGGTGCTCGTCGAGGTGCACCTGCACGCCGGGGACGCGTCCGCGGCGATCTGGACCAACGACCTGACGTACGACTACGTCAAGGAGAACGCGGAGTACTCGTCATGAACGACGCAGGGGACAAGGCGGCGATCCTGATCGAGGCGCTGCCATGGCTGGAGAGCTACGTGGGGCGCACGATCGTCGTCAAGTACGGGGGCAATGCGATGGTCGACGAGGACCTCAAGCGTGCCTTCGCCCAGGACATCGTCTTCCTGCGCACCGTCGGCGTGAAGCCCGTCGTGGTGCACGGCGGAGGCCCGCAGATCTCCTCGATGCTGGCCCGGCTGGGCATCGCGAGCGAGTTCCGCGGCGGTCTGAGGGTGACCACGCCGGAGGCGATGGACGTCGTGCGGATGGTGCTGATGGGGCAGGTGAACCGCGAGCTCGTCGGCCTGCTGAACGCGCACGGGCCGCTGGCTGTCGGCCTGTCCGGCGAGGACGCAGGCCTGCTGATCGCCGAACGCAAGGGCCTCGAGCTGGATGGCGAGGAGATCGACCTCGGACTCGTGGGAGAGGTGTCAGAGGTCAATCCGGGGGCCGTGCTGGACCTGATCAACGCCGGTCGGATCCCGGTCGTCGCCACCGTCGCCCCGGACGAGGAGGGCCAGGTCCACAACGTGAACGCCGACACCGCAGCCGGCGCCCTGGCCGCCGCGCTCGGCGCCGAGCGCCTCGTGGTGCTCACCGACGTGCCGGGCCTGTACGCCGACTGGCCGGCCTCCACCGAGGTCGTCCGCCAGATCGGGGCCGACGAGCTGGCTGCGCTGCTGCCCACGCTGGCGTCCGGAATGATCCCCAAGATGGAGGCGTGCCTGGGTGCCGTCCGCGGCGGGGTGCCCCGAGCGACCGTCATCGACGGGCGGGTGCCGCACGCGCTCCTCCTGGAGATCTTCACCGACGAGGGGATCGGCACGATGGTCACGGCCGGAGCGGCGTCGTGAGCGTCATGGCTGCCGGGGGCAGCCAGGCCGACCTCACTGCCCGGTACGGCCAGGCGCTGATGAACACGTTCGGGCCGCCCAAGCGGGTGTTCGTCCGCGGTGAGGGGGTGCACCTGTGGGACGCCGACGGCAACCGCTACCTCGACCTGCTCGCCGGCCTCGCCGTGAACGCGCTCGGTCACGCCCACCCCCAGGTCCTCGGCGCCATCTCGGCACAGCTCTCCACGCTCGGCCACGTCTCGAACTTCTTCGCCACCCCCACCCAGATCGCCCTGGCTGAACGGCTGGCGGGGTTCGTCACCGCCAACTCGCCCGGCCTGGCCGCGCGGGTGTTCTTCACCAACTCCGGCACCGAGGCGAACGAAGCCGGGTTCAAGATCACCCGGCGCACCGGACGCACGCGGATCGTCGCGATGGAAGGTGCCTTCCACGGGCGCAGCCTCGGTGCGCTCGCGCTGACCGCCAATCCCGCCTACCGGTTGCCGTTCGAACCGCTGCCCGGGGACGTGACCTTCGTCCCCTACGGCGACGCCGACGCCCTCGCCGCCGCCGTGGACGACACGGTCGCCGCGGTCGTCCTCGAGCCCATCCAGGGGGAGAACGGGGTGGTCGAACCGCCGTCCGGATTCCTCGCGCGCGCACGCGGTGTCTGCAGTACCGCCGGCGCCCTGTTGTGGATCGACGAGGTGCAGACCGGCATCGGTCGGTGCGGGGACTGGCTGGCCAGTACCGCGTCGGGGATCACCGCCGATGTCGTCACCTTCGCCAAGGGACTGGGCAACGGCTTCCCGATCGGTGCCTGCGTGGCGACCGGCGCCGCCGCATCCCTGCTGGGTCCCGGCTCGCACGGCACGACGTTCGGCGGCAATCCCGTCGCCGCCGCGGCCGGGTTGGCCGTGCTCGGCATCATCGAGCGCGACGGACTGCTCGCGAAGGTGGTCGCCAGCGGCGACCGACTGGCCGCGTCCATCACGGCGCTCGGCCACCCCCAGCTCACCGGGGTACGGGGACGCGGGCTCCTGCGCGGCATCGTCCTGGCCGACCCCATCGCGCCGGCCGTCGCCGAGGCGGCGCTCAGCGCCGGTTTCGTGATCAACGCGCCGCGGCCGAACGTGCTGCGACTCGCGCCGCCGCTGGTCGTTCCGGACGCAGAGCTCGACACCTTCGTGGCCGCGCTGCCCACCCTCCTGGACAGCGCAGAGGCGGCCTCATGACCGAATCACGCACGCCGGTCACGAAGTCGGCCCGCCAATCGCGGATCGCTGAGCTCATCGAGCGTGCGGCGATCCGGAGCCAGACCGAGCTGGCCGCCCGCCTGGTCGCCGACGGGATCGCAGTCTCGCAGGGCACCCTCAGCAAGGACCTGCTCGAACTCGGCGCCGTGCGCGTACGCACGCCCACCGGTGAGCTCGCTTATGCGCTGCTCGCCGGCGAGCACGCTTCCGGGACACCGGCGGCCCTCGCGCGGCTGACCCGGTTGTGCGGCGAGCTGCTGCTCTCGGCGGAGGGGTCGGCCAACTTGACCGTGCTGCGGACGCCGCCCGGTGCGGCCCAGTTCTTCGCGTCCGCGATCGACAAGGTCGGGTGGGACTCGATCCTCGGTACCATCGCCGGCGACGACACGGTGGTGATCGTGACGCGCGCGGCCGACGGCGGCACCGCGATGGCCGAGACCTTCTTCGGCCTGCACAGCACGTGAGCCACCGGCTGCCACCGGCTGCCCGGCGCACGGATCGAGAGGAAACCCATGACTGACGCGACCGACTCCGGACGGCTGTGGGGCGGGCGGTTCGCCGGTGGCCCGGCCGAGGCGATGTTCGCACTGAGCAGGTCGACCCACTTCGACTGGCGCCTCGCCCGCCACGACCTCGCCGGCTCCCGTGCGCACGCCCGGGCACTGCACGCCGCCGGCCTGCTGACGGCGGAGGAGCTGGACGCGATGGTCGCCGGCCTCGACGCGCTGGAGGCCGACGTCGTCTCCGGCGCGTACGTCCCGGCCGTCACCGACGAGGACGTCCACGGGTCGCTGGAGCGCGGGCTCATCGAGCGGGTGGGGCCGGAACTCGGCGGACGCCTACGGGCCGGCCGGTCCCGCAACGACCAGATCGCCACGCTGATCCGCGCCTACCTTCGCGACGCGAACACGGTGCTCTCCGCTGACCTGGCGGCGCTGATCGGCGCGCTGGCCGCCCAGGCGGAGGCGAACCTGGGCGCGATCATGCCCGGACGCACCCACCTGCAGTCTGCGCAGCCCGTGCTGCTGAGCCACCACCTCCTGGCCCACGCGTGGCCCCTGGTGCGGGACCTGCAGCGCCTGCACGACCTGGACGCGCGCCTGGCCATCAGTCCGTACGGCTCCGGCGCCCTGGCCGGCACCTCGCTCGGCCTGGACCCCGAGCTCGTCGCCCACGAACTGGGTTTCGCCGGGTCGGTGCCGAACAGCATCGACGGCACCGCGGCCCGCGACCTGGTGGCCGAGGAGGCGTACGTGCTCGCGCAGGTCGGGGTGGACCTGTCGCGACTCAGCGAGGACGTGATCCTCTGGTGCACGCACGAGTTCGGGTTCGCGACCCTCGACGACGCGTGGTCGACCGGGTCCAGCATCATGCCGCAGAAGAAGAACCCGGACGTGGCCGAGCTCGCGCGGGGGAAGGCCGGCCGGCTGATCGGAAACCTCGCGGGCCTGCTCGCGACGTGCAAGGGCCTGCCCCTGGCGTACAACCGCGACCTGCAGGAGGACAAGGAGCCGGTCTTCGACAGCCTCGACCAGCTCAGGGTCCTGCTACCGGCGGTGACCGGCATGGTGGCGACGCTCACGTTCCATCCCGACCGCATGGCCGCGCTGGCCCCGCGCGGTTTCTCCCTGGCGACCGACGTGGCGGACTGGCTCGTCCGGCAACGCGTGCCGTTCGCCCGCGCCCACGAGATCGCCGGTGCCTGCGTGCGGTACTGCGAGGCCAGGGGACAGGAGCTGTCCGACCTCACCGCCGAACAGCTTGCCGAGATCTCGCCCGACCTGGCCCCGGACGTGCTCGACGTGCTGAGCGCGGCCGGCTCGGTGGCCTCGCGCAACGGCCGCGGCGGCACGGCGCCGGAGGCCGTACGCGCCCAATTGGCGGAACTGCGGGCCGCGATCGCCTGAGCAGGCGGCCGGCCCGGGGTTCGGGACGTCCTCCCACCGGCCCGGGAAGGAGCGGCCCGCCGCTGCCCGGCGTCAGGACCGCGGCCCGTCCAGTCGCACCCAGCGTCCGTGAGAGCGGCGCAGGACGCGCAGGTCGGTCCAGGCAGCCACTCGGCCCACAGCTGCGGCCAGTGCCCGGCCGGCTGCCCAGGCGGCCGCGTCCTCCTCGGCATCGTTGGCCGTCGGGACGACGAAGCGCACGGTGGCCCGCGGCGGGCCGGTGCCGCGCGCCAGCGGCTCGACGTCGAGGAACGCGTCCTCGACGTGCCAGCCGGCCGCGACGGCCCGCCGGGCAGCGTCCAGAACCGCCGGCGGAGGAACTCCCGGCGCCGCCTCGACGATGGCCGCGCTGACCCGGAACGACGCCATCGCCCCACCTCCTGCGATCAGGCTAGGGGCGGTCACCGACACCGCAGCGTTCGGAGGCCGCCGCTGCCGCCGTTACGCTTACCAACCGTGAATGCCGTACTCGACGAACTGACCTGGCGGGGCTTCATCGCCCACTCGACCGACCCGGAAGCGCTCGCTTCCGCCTTCGACTCCGGCCAGGTGAAGTTCTACGTCGGCTTCGACCCCACCGCACCCAGCATCCACATGGGGAACCTCGTGCAGCTCATGCTGGCGAGGATCATGCAGTCCGGCGGCCACCGTCCCCACCTGCTGGTCGGCGGCTCGACCGGTCTCATCGGAGACCCCAAGCAGACGTCGGAGCGCAACCTCAACCCGAAGGACGTGGTCCATGAGTGGGTCGAGCGGATCCGCGCGCAGGTGAGCCACTTCGTCGACTTCGACGGACCGGCCGCAGCGATGGTGGTCAACAACTACGACTGGACCAGCGAGCTGTCGACGCTGGACTTCCTGAGGGACATCGGCAAGCACTTCAGCGTCAACCGGATGCTCGACCGCGAGGTGGTCAAGGCGCGGCTGGAGTCGGGGATCTCCTACACGGAGTTCTCCTACGTGCTGCTGCAGTCGCTCGACTTCCTGGAGCTGTACCGCAGGCACGGGGTGACGTTGCAGACCGGCGGCTCCGACCAGTGGGGCAACATCACCGCCGGCGTCGACCTGATCCGCCGCGCGGAGGGCGCCAAGGCGCACGCCCTCGCCACGCCTTTGCTCACAAAGGCCGACGGGACGAAGTTCGGCAAGACGGAGTCGGGCACGGTGTGGCTGGACCCGAGCATGACCAGCCCCTACGCCTTCCACCAGTTCTTCCTGAACGCCGAGGACGCCAAGGTGGTGGAGTACCTGCGCATCTTCACGCGGCGCAGCGCCGAGGAGATCGATGACCTCGAGCGCCAGACCAGGGAGGCGCCGCACCTGCGGGCGGCACAGCGTGCCCTCGCCGACGACATCACCGACCTGGTGCACTCCCCGGCCGAACGCAGGGCGGCCGCCGCGGCCGCGGCGGCGATCTTCGGACGGGAGGACCTCGCCGCCCTGCCCGAGGCGACCCTGCGTGCCGTGGTGGCCGAGCTGGGGAGCCCGCCCGTCCGCGTGGGCGCCGAGCTGCCGTCGGTGGTCGAGATCCTCGCTGCGGCGGGGGTGGTGGCCTCCAAGTCGGCCGGCAGGCGGGCCATCGAGGAGGGGGGCGCCTACCTCAACAACGTGAAGGTGACCGACCCCGACGCGCGCCTCGTCGACGCGGACCTGCTCCACGGACAGTACGTCGTGGTGCGCCGCGGACGCCGCACCGTCGGCGCCCTCGCCGTCGAGAGGTGACGACACGCCCGGGCTCCCGGCCGATTTGACCCCACCCCGCCAACTGCGTAATGTTCATCAAGCGCCGCCGGTGCGAAGGACGAAACAGAGAAGATCTGGAACGGCCGAATCGAGGCGCCAAACCAACCCTGACTAGCACGGATACGATGTGCGCTCATGCCAGAGCCCATCAAGGTCCGAGCCGCGTCGCGGGCTGGGGGAGGCAGAAAGGCCGGTTTGACACCGACCCGGAAGCCAAGTAAAGTAAGTCGAGTTGCCCCAAGCGGCGGTGAAAGCCGAAGCGAGGTGCGCACCCGAAACTTGAGAACTCAACAGCGTGCTTTAAAAGTCAATGCACAATAGGCACTGTTACAGTGCCAAACAAACCCCGTACCGGGTCGTGCGAGACGCAAGTCGAAACACAATCCGGAACGGTTCCTTTGATTATTGATAGATCCAGCAATGGATCCTGTCAGTGTCAAACACAAAGTTGACAGCAAACAGGTTTCGACCTGGCTGATAATTTTCAACGGAGAGTTTGATCCTGGCTCAGGACGAACGCTGGCGGCGTGCTTAACACATGCAAGTCGAACGGTGACGAGGAGCTTGCTCCTCCGATCAGTGGCGAACGGGTGAGTAACACGTGAGCAACCTACCCTTGACTCTGGGATAACAGTTGGAAACAGCTGCTAATACCGGATACGACCCCGGCAGGCATCTACCGGGGTGGAAAGCTCCGACGGTCAAGGATGGGCTCGCGGCCTATCAGCTTGTTGGTGAGGTAACGGCTCACCAAGGCGACGACGGGTAGCCGGCCTGAGAGGGCGACCGGCCACACTGGGACTGAGATACGGCCCAGACTCCTACGGGAGGCAGCAGTGGGGAATATTGCACAATGGGCGAAAGCCTGATGCAGCAACGCCGCGTGCGGGATGACGGCCTTCGGGTTGTAAACCGCTTTCAGCAGGGACGAAGTGAAAATGACGGTACCTGCAGAAGAAGCACCGGCTAACTACGTGCCAGCAGCCGCGGTGATACGTAGGGTGCGAGCGTTGTCCGGAATTATTGGGCGTAAAGAGCTTGTAGGCGGTCTGTTGCGTCGGAAGTGAAAACTCAGGGCTTAACCCTGAGCCTGCTTTCGATACGGGCAGACTTGAGGGATGTAGGGGAGAACGGAATTCCTGGTGGAGCGGTGGAATGCGCAGATATCAGGAGGAACACCAGTGGCGAAGGCGGTTCTCTGGACATTTCCTGACGCTGAGAAGCGAAAGCGTGGGGAGCAAACAGGCTTAGATACCCTGGTAGTCCACGCCGTAAACGGTGGGCACTAGGTGTGGGTTCCATTCCACGGAATCCGTGCCGTAGCTAACGCATTAAGTGCCCCGCCTGGGGAGTACGGCCGCAAGGCTAAAACTCAAAGGAATTGACGGGGGCCCGCACAAGCGGCGGAGCATGCGGATTAATTCGATGCAACGCGAAGAACCTTACCAAGGCTTGACATG
>JAEVYS010000080.1 GCA_023392635.1 Actinomycetes bacterium
CGGCTTCGCCAAGATCACGCGTGACATTACCGAGCGCATGGAAGCGCAGCGGGCGCTCGAAAAGGCCCGCGAAGCCTTCTTCCAGGCGCAGAAGATGGAGGCGGTCGGCCAGCTGACCGGCGGCGTCGCGCATGACTTCAACAACCTGCTCTCCGCGATTCTCGGCAGCCTCGACTTAGCCCGTCGGCGCCTATCGCAGGGAGCCGATCCCAGCCGCTTCATCGACAACGCCATCCATGCCGCCGAGCGCGACGCTGACGCAGCGCATGCTCGCGTTCGCCCGCAAGCAGGAACATAAGCTCGAAACGGTCGACGTGTCGGCGCTGGTTCGCGGCATGGCCGAAATCGTCGAGCGGACGATCGGGGGCGGTATCATCGTCGAGACCCGCTTCCCGCTGTCGCTGAAGCCGGTCCGCACCGACCACAGCCAGCTCGAGCTGGCGCTGCTTAACCTGGCTGTCAATGCCCGCGATGCCATGCCCGATGGTGGACGGATCATCATCGCTGCCCGCGAAGCGCAGGCTGCGGCGCAGAACGCCCAAGGGCTGGTGCCCGGCCGCTACGTCTGCCTGTCGGTCCGCGACGAAGGTACCGGCATGGATGCTGACACGCTCGCGCGTGCGATGGAGCCGTTCTTCACCACCAAGGGCGTCGGAAAGGGCACCGGGCTAGGGCTGTCGATGGTGCACGGGCTCGCCGAGCAGTGCGGCGGCAAGCTGGTCCTCATGAGCCGGCCCGGCGAAGGCACAACCGCCGAGCTATGGCTTCCAGTCGCTGCGGCATCGGCAGGACAGGCGGACAGCGGACGAAAAGCCGGACGGCCGGTCTCCATCGAGCCGCGCGTCATCCTCGCGGTGGACGACGACAGGCTCGTCCTCACGAACACGGCGGCGATGCTCGCCGATCTGGGGCATCGGGTGCTGGAAGCGGCGTCGGGCAAGGAAGCGCTCGAAATCCTGAGCGAGCACCCGGCCGATCTCGTCATCACCGATTACATGATGCCGCAGATGACGGGCCTGCAGCTGGCCGAGGCGATGCGGGCCGGCTGGCCCGATCTGCCGGTGCTGATCGCCAGCGGCTATGCCGAGCTGCCCGCCGACGCCAGCATCTCGCTGCCGAAGCTCGCCAAGCCGTTCCGCGAGGAGCAGCTATCGAAGGCGATCGCCGAGGCGCTCGCCTTCCGGCCGGACGGGCGGGTCGTCCGTTTCCCCGGCCGCTGAACTGACGCCGATCGCCTGATCAGCGCCGCCCGATCATCGTCTCGGGTCGTACCACGCGGCGGAAGGTGGCTTCGTCGACGAGGCCGAGTTCGAGTCCTGCTTCCAGCAGCGATAGGCCCTTGGCATGAGCGTGGCGTGCGATCTTGGAGGCGGCGTCGTAGCCGATCTCCGGCGCGAGCGCGGTGACGAGCATCAGCGATCGTTCGACGAGCTCGGCCAGCCGTTCGCGGTTGGGCTCCAGCCCCGCTACCGCCCGGTCCGCAAACGACAGCGCGGCATCCGCCAGCAGCCGGATCGACTGCAGCACATTGTAGGCGATCACCGGCTTGAACACGTTGAGCTCGAGGTGCCCCTGTGCGCCGCCGACCGTGACGGCGACGTGGTTGCCCATCACTTGGGCGGCGACCATCGTCATCGCCTCGGCCTGCGTCGGGTTGACCTTGCCGGGCATGATCGAGCTACCGGGCTCGTTCTCGGGCAGCGCCAGCTCGCCGATGCCGGCGCGCGGGCCGCTTCCCAGCAGCCGGAAGTCGTTGGCGATCTTGTTGAGGCTCACCGCCAGCACGTTGAGCACACCCGACAGCTCGACCATCGTGTCGTGCGTGGCGAGCGCCTCGAACTTGTTGGGCGCGGTCTCGAACGGCAGCCCGGTGAGCGCCGCGATCTCGGCCGCCACGGCTTCGGCGAAACCCTCGGGCGTGTTGATCCCGGTCCCGACCGCGGTGCCACCCTGCGCCAGCCGGTAGAGCCGCGGCAGCGTCGCCTCGACGCGCGCTATGCCGTCCTCCACCTGCCGCGCGTAGCCCGACATCTCCTGCCCGAGCGTCATCGGGGTCGCGTCTTGGAGGTGCGTGCGACCGATCTTGACGAGATCGGTCCAAGCCTGGGCCTTGGCGCCTATCAGGCCGTGCAGGTGCCGGAGCGCGGGGAGCAGCCGGTCGTTGACCTCGCGCGCCGCCGCGACATGCATCGCGGTCGGGAAGGTGTCGTTCGACGACTGCGAGGCGTTGACGTGATCGTTCGGATGCACCGGCGTCTTGCCGCCGCGGGTGCCCGCCAGCAGCTCGTTGGCGCGCCCGGCAATCACCTCGTTGGCGTTCATGTTGGTCTGCGTGCCGGAACCGGTCTGCCAGACGACGAGCGGGAACTGGTCGTCGTGCTGGCCCTGTGCCACCTCGCCCGCTGCCTGCTCGATCGCGGGCGTGAGTTCGGCCGGCAGCACGCCCAGCCGCGCGTTCACGCGCGCGGCGGCCTGCTTGATGAGCCCAAGCGCACGTACCAGCGGGACGGGCATGCGCTCGCCGCCGATAGGGAAATTCTGGATCGATCGCTGGGTCTG
>JAEVYS010000122.1 GCA_023392635.1 Actinomycetes bacterium
CCTTCACCCTTGGCCGCAGCAACGCTTTGCCGTCAAACACCCGAGGTAGGAGCCGTATGCGGGAATGCCGCACGTACGGATCTGTGCGGGGGGACGCCAGTAATGGCGTTCCCTACCGCGATTCCAACCCGGGGACAGATCAAGAAGCGCTTGGCCGCTTTGGTGTTGCGGCGGCTCTGGACCAGGATGTCGAGGACCACACCGTTCTGGTTGATGGCCCGCCACAGGTAGTGCGGCTTGCCGCGGATGCGGATGAACACCTCGTCCAGCAACCACGTGTCGCCCGACTTGGGTCGGCGGCGCTTGAGAGTATTGGCGAACTCCCGGCCAAAGCGCAGCCCCCACTCCCGGATGGTTTCGTCGCTGACCTCGATGCCGCGCGCCGCCAGGATCAGCTCGACCTCGCGCAGGCTCAAGCTGAATCCGTGATACAGCCACACAGCTTCGCTGATGATAGCGGCCGGAAAGCGGAAGCCGCGGTACGGGTCAGGCGTCGTGCTCATGCCGACCAACTTGCCATGCGCGATCCGCCCTCGCCAACCTGACAACACGCCGGCCCATCGCCAGGCGCAGCATGATCCCGTTTCTATGGCGAGGTCCGAGTATGCCAGCGACCAGCCCCGCCGCCCGGTCTGGACCGGCGTCCACGTGGCCAGTGCCTCGGAGGAGACCCACACCGTCAAACGGCCGCGCTGCCGCAGAGCCCGGTTGTACTCCCGCCAGCGCCCGACTTTGTACTTGGCGTTCGGGATCGTGTGGCGACGCGGTTCGTTGTGCTTGTACGGCATGCGGGGTCTCAAATTCAGCTCCCGCCTCTATTCCCCAATCGCCCCTCAGGCCATCAGGACGGCCCCTGGCCGGGTTTGTGCAACAAGGCCCACCATGACTCCTCAAAACGGTCGCGCGGCGGTGGCGTACGGCACCACCCGGCTGAGCTGGAGATCAAGCAGGCTCACTTCGCCAAACCGGCGCATGGCCTCGGCGATGACCGCCGCGGCGTTGCTCCGGATGGTCTCGTGATCGCCGGTGGCTTCGAGCGGCTGAGCGGGCCCCGCTGCGCCAGGCAGAGCCATCACCTGGAACCGATACACGCCGCGCGGCAGACGCGTTGGCACGTGTTCATCGACCACCCGCCAAGCGACCCGCTGCGGATCTCCGGACAGATTCGGCACGCTTGGGCAACGGTGCGTGATGTAAGTGAGCGTTCCTTCAGACATCCATCCCCCTGGCAACCATTCCCCTGGCAACGGGAGGCCGCGATGAACGCGCCCCGTCGGTCGACGAGCGCAGGGGACGTTTAAGAGCGTGTGATGAGGTCGCGCATGCGGCGAGGGATTGGCTCGTGCAGGATCGGCGCGAACAGCTTCCGCAGGTGCCAAATGGCCACGCCATCCGCCCGGACCTGATCAGATGAACTGGGATCGCGAAGCAGATGGTGCTCGATCTTCGCACGGGTGGAGTGATCGAGACCACCGGCCATGTAGGCTTCCAGCTCTCGTGCGGTCACGTCATTCGTATTCTTCTTCATGGATGACCCTTTTCTTCGCTTCCCCGAGGCCAGGCGGACTCTGGCGAGAACCACCTCGCCTGACCCGGTGTGGTCGTTTCTGTGGTCCTCTTTGCAAAGGACGAGGAAGGCGCCGTGTGTTTGTCCGGCGCCTTCGCAGTACCAGGACGGCGTCTTCGGATTCATCCTCAAAGCAGTCCCATGCACACCGGAATTGAGACCACCGCCCGCCCGGCCCTGCTTTTCGCGTTCTTGTGAACCGGACCAAAGCGGCCGCTGTGTTCATGAGGTCCACCAGTGCCGTTGGGCCCTAATTCCAAGAACTTCCTGGATTTCCGGGCCGGAATCGCGTTAACAGCATAACAATCGTGGCGGTCTCGCCGTCAAGGCAAAAGAGACCGCCGCACCGATCTCAAAATGCTTATTGCCAACAGAGGCTAACCCTGGGGAAACATGGCGATGGGCTTTCTCCGCGTTGCGTGTTTTGGTGCGTTTTGAAACTTCTTTGCCGCCTTGCCTTTGTTTTCTTAAACTGTGCGGATGAGAGTTTCGCATAGCCGTGATGGAGCGTTCAAAACCCGAGCATGTTGTTTTGAAACTATCATTCACCGCATACATTCGGCCTACTTTGCACCACCAGCCGGTTGTCATGGACCGCTCCGCCGTTTGGTCACGCCTCGTTCCGAAAGGGAAACCCCGACCGGCATACGGAATTTGTTGGCTGGAACACCGGGTTGCGCGTCGCCCAGAGTGGCGCCCATGGCTGATCGACCGTGCGCCCCGCACCGGGCGCTGAACGACTGTCTGAGTGAGGCGGATTACGCCCACCTCATGCGTCTGGTCCCCACACCCCAGCGGACCGGGCGGCCCCGCGCGCCCGATGTCCGGCCGGTTGGGGTGCGGCACGGTTCGATGAGACACCCGGCTGCGGTAGATTGAACCGCAACCGGAGGTCATTGAAATGGACAAGGAACAGGGGCGTAAGCCCGAGGGGGCGCCGGAGCGCGCCCACA
>JAEVYS010000079.1 GCA_023392635.1 Actinomycetes bacterium
TTAGAACGTCGTGAGACAGTTCGGTCCCTATCTGCCGTGGGTGTTGGAGACTTGAGAGGAGTTGCCCCTAGTACGAGAGGACCGGGGTGAACGTTCCACTGGTGGACCTGTTGTCGTGCCAACGGCACAGCAGGGTAGCTATGAACGGACAGGATAAACGCTGAAGGCATCTAAGCGTGAAGCCCCCCTCAAAACAAGGTATCCCTTGAGAGCCGTGGAAGACCACCACGTCGATAGGCCAGAGGTGTAAGCGCAGCAATGCGTTCAGCTGACTGGTACTAATGGCTCGATTGGCTTGATTTGATCCGGAAGAAGACAGTCCGTCTTCTCCAAAGCATCCTTGGACAACACCTGCCCCGAAAGGGGCAACGCTGAGCGTTTCTTCCCCGGTCTGGTGGCCATAGCACGAGCGAAACACCCGATCCCATCCCGAACTCGGCCGTTAAGCGCCGTCGCGCCAATGGTACTGCGTCTCAAGACGTGGGAGAGTAGGTCACCGCCAGACCTGGAAAGAAACGCAAGCCTCTCTGAAACGATGACCACACCCCCGCAGCCCAGATCCAGCGGGGACGCTGCACAAAACGCAGCAACAGTCGCGGGGTAGAGCAGCCCGGTAGCTCGTCAGGCTCATAACCTGAAGGTCGCAGGTTCAAATCCTGCCCCCGCAACCAACGATAATTGCGAAACCTCCGCTGACCCCGTCGCGGAGGTTTTTGCATTTGTGCCCCCATTCCGCAGCGATCGTCTGTTGCGTCCTCCCGCAACCAACGATCCCGGCGATAGCAGGTTGTCCAAGGCCTCGGCCTCCGCAAGGAAGTCGGGGTTTTTCTTGCCCGCCGCAAACCGCAGGATCGCACCGAGGTCGCCGCGCAGGACGATGGCTAGCTCGCCATTGTCGGGAACCAGCGTCACCTGATCGACCAGCGACCGAAAGGTCTCGGCAGCGCGACTACGACCGTCTTCATCTTGCAGATGTTCGTAGAGTTGGCCGATCCGCTGCGCATAGAGTGCCGCCATGTTCGGGTGCAGAAGGGGAGGCGGCTCGTCCGCGTTGGCCAGTTTCTCCGTCAGTTCAGCTTTGCGGGCTTCCAGCTTCTCGGACTTGTCCTTCAGCTTCGATAGCGGGAAGCCTTGCACGATCGCGTCGACGATCTTGTCCAACTCCTTGTCGACACGCTCCAGTTCCCGTTTCCAACCCTCCAGATCGGCGCCGCGCTCGATGCGCAGCCGATTCACCTCCCTGGTGAACTCGGTACAGAACTCCCTGAACAGCGCAGGGTCCATCAGATGCTTGCGCAGCCCGTTCAGGATCGACGCTTCGAGGGCGTCACGTCGGATGTTGAGCCGGTTGTCGCAAGTGCCCTTGTTGCGCGCCGTCGCGCAGCCGAGCAGGTCCTTGGAGATCATCGTATAGCCGCCCCCGCAGCAGCCGCATTTGACGAGGCCGGCAAAGAGATGCTTCGGGCGGCGCCGGTCGTTCAGGGGATTGGGACTGGTCTCGACCACATCATAGGCAAGGCGGCTCTGCCGTGCCTTGACGGCATCCCAGATGTCTTGGTCGATGAGGCGCAGGTCAGGCACCTCATGGACGACCCATTCGCATTCCGGGTTCAGGCGGGATACGCGCCGGCCGGTGTCGGGATCCTTGATATAGCGCAGCCGGTTCCAGACCAGCTTGCCGACATAAAGCTCGTTGTTCAGGATGCCGGTGCCGCGCTTCGGGTTGCCGTGGATTGTCGATGGCCCCCATTCGCTGCCTTGCGGCCCCGGTATGCCATCGCGGTTCAGGGACATGGCGATGGTGCGCGATGATTTCCCGTCGAGATAATCCGCATAAATGCGGCGCACGATCCCGGCTTCGGCCTCGTTGATGGTCCGGTCGCCCCGGACAGCTTCCCCACGATCATCGAACCTCTTCACCACATCATAGCCGTAGCAGAGTCCGCCGCCGGATTTGCCATCCTCGACCCGACCGCGCAGCCCACGGCGGGTCTTGTCGGCCAGATCCTTCAGGAACAGCGCAGTCATGCCAGTCTTCCGCGAAAACGGCTTGTATCTGCCCCGCGACCGGCCCCCGGATCTCGACATGTGTGTCTCTCCAGCGGCCGAACTGCGGGTCAAGGCCGAGATACTCGTCGCCCACGTTGTGCCCGCCGACAAAGGCCACGTCACCGTCGACGACAACCGTTTTGCGATGATTACGAAAGTTGATCTCCAACCGCGATGTTGGACCTCTGGAGTGATCCGGGTTCAGCACGGCGACACCGGCGTCGCGCAATCTGGCGGCCCAGGCCTCCGGCAGTTTCTGGCTGCCCACCCCGTCATACATCACGCGGACCTTCACGCCGCGCGCGGCGGCAGCAACGAGGTGATCCGCCAAGCGCCGTCCAAGCCCGTCGTCTCGTATGATGTAGAACTGCACACATACGCTTTCGCGCGCGCTGTCGACCACTGCGCAGATGGCATCGAAGGTCGCGCCGCCGTCGATCAGCAGCCGGACCTCATTTCCGCCGGTAAAGGGCAGTCCCCCGATGCGTTCGAGCGCGCGCAGCGTTTTCTCCCGTTCAAACGGGAGGGTGCCTCTGCTCGCTTCGGTATCTTGTATGCTGAACAGGTCATGGCTTTCTCGCCATGCCGCGCGATAGTCGCGGACTTTGCGGCGACCGAGCACAAGGAAGGCTGGAACGCCGAACCACGGCGATGAAACGAGAAAGACGACCCAAGCGGCTGCACCCTGTGGCGTGCGCGCCGATGCAATCGCGGCCCAGACGCAATAGGCGACTGCCAAGGCGCCAAAAACAGCCAGTATTGTCGCAAGAACTGTCGTCACCTGGCGAGCGGCTCCCGAGTCAAAGAGTAAAATAGCGCGCTTATCGTAGCAGCGATTTTAGAAACGGAAATGGTCGTGTCGCGAAGGTGGTGGAAATTGCCGAGCAGCGGGCTCCGGGCATGTAACGTTGGCTCCAGTCAGGGGCGTTGATGATGTGACCGCCCCCCGACGGCATCGCTGTGCCAAGGTGGGTCTGCGAGGATCCACAGAGAGGAGCGGTCATGTCGGAGATTATCACGGTTGGGCTCGACCTGGCGAAGAATGTGTTTCAGGCGCATGGGGCTGATGCATCCGGGCGCGCGTTGCTGCGCAAGAAGCTGAGACGGGACCAAGTGCTGGCGTTTTTCGGTCAGTTGCCGCCCTGCGTGGCCCCTTGATCAGGTCGATAAGGGGTGCGAATTGGACCTCATAGTGAGCCGTCAGGCGCGAGTTGTTCTCGTCGATGATATTGTGGGCATCGGCTGCGGGACCGGCGTCTTGAAGGTTCTTCCGGTAGAAGGCGGCGAAAGCCGACGACAGCCGGTTGCTGCGGCTACTGTCGTCATCGTTGATGTTGCGCTGCGCGTCGACGAACTCGACCCGGACTAGTTGCCTCAGGAGGCGCTTCCCTTCTTCAGGCTCAATCGCGGCAGCATCGATCGTCTCATGGCCGTCCTCGTCTGGGCGACCTTTTCGGGCACGCCGTCCGCTTCCGCAATGCCGGTGAGGTGCTTGCGGCTGGCGAGGGCATCGAGACCGTGCTGTCGCCCCGTCAGGTTCTGCCCCGGATGCCGATGCTGGCGGCGCTTTCGGCCGCTCACCTCGCGGCCATCCTGTTCCCACCGGCGCTGCGTCGACTCTATGTCGTCAGGGATCGCGACCCGGCCGGAGAGGTCGCAAGAGACAGCCTGGTCGCCCGAGCAACGAGCCTCGGGATCGAGGCGATATCGCTCACGCCGCTCAGGGGTGATTTCAACGACGATTTGCGACGCCACGGCGCCGATGCCCTTCGGGCGGCCCTGAAGGATCAGCTTCATCCCGAAGACGTCCGCCGTTTCATGGCGGGGTAAACGCATGATCGGTCCCGGTGGCGTGGCCCTGCCTCGCCCCCTGCCGGGCTCAACCACTCGCCCTCGGCAGCCGCATCCTTCGTCGGAGAGTCCCGCACCCACGGCCTTCGGAGAGGGCGATCGGCGCACAAACGGGCCGGGCTGGCAATGGCCGGGGGTGGACTATTTTCCGCCGGCGGGGAGCCACCCCCCCCCACCCCGGCCCGGGGGGCCC